>JBGPDC010000046.1:0-31845 GCA_041482115.1 Terriglobia bacterium
ACAAAAAGGTCAAGAACCGAGCATAGTATCACAAACGCCGCTGTGCCCGGCGCGGTCGAGAGGCCCGTTCTGTTACACTCAGACCATGCTGCGGAGCTTGTGGGGTGTCCTGCGCCCGGCCATTTTTTGGAGCTACAAGCGCGGTTCCTGGCAGTACGACATCATGGTCGCCTTGATCCTGGTGTTCATTTTTGTGACCCCGCGAGGCTGGTTCCGGGATTCGCCGCGCATCGCCGGAGCCCAGCACATCGTGATGCTGCCGAGCGAAGAGGGGCGGACCGTCTTTTGGGTCGATCCCGACCTGATCCCCGACCCGTCTCCGCAGGCCCTGCAGCGGCAGATTCGGACGCTGCTCGAGCAGCGCACGGGACGCAAGCTGGCCGACCTCAAAGTCGAGCCCTCGCGGGACTCCGAAGACCGGCTCAACGGATACGTGGCGCGCGCCCGCTTTTAGGGCGCCGGGGATTCGGGATGCTGCGCACGCTGCTTTTACTGGGTTTGCTGCTCGGGCCTCTCCAGGCCCGTACGCTCGAGTCCGTGTTGAGCGAGATGGATTCCGCCGCGGCCTCCTTCCAGAGCCTGACCGCCAATCTGCGCGTCGTCAAGTACACTGCTATCGTCAACGACCAGTCGGTCGATGAGGGCGTCATCTGGGCCCGCCGCGTGCGGCCCCACGTCAACCGGTTCCTCCTCGAGTTTTCCAAACCCGATCACTATTACGTGGCTGTTTCCGAGCGTAAGGCCGAGATCTACCGCCCCAAGATCGCGACGATTGAGGAGTACGACGTCTCGAAATATCGCGATCTCGCGGATCAGGTGTGGCCCTTCGGCGCCGCGGGCAAGGATCTCGCCGCCCGGTACAAGATCACCCTGAAAGAAGAGGAAAACGTCGCCGGCCAGCCCGCGGTCAAGCTGGAACTCCTGCCCAAGGATCAGAAGCTGCTCCAGCACATCGCCAAGGTGGAAATGTGGATCTCCACGGCCAACTGGCAGCCGGTCCAGCAGAAGTTTTACGACGTGACGCCCGGCGATTACCGGCTATCCACCTACTCGGACGTCAAGGTGAACGGGCCGGTGCCGGAGAGCAAGACGAAACTGCCGGCCACGCCGGGCGCCAAGCGCCTCCAGCCGCAGAAGTAAGCCCGCTGGGGCGGCCCGGCTACTTCTTCTTGGTGTCTTTGGTGTCCTTGCTGTCTTTGCTCGCCTTGCCGCCCTCGATCACGTCCCCGTACTGGATGCCGGTCTGGCTCTTGAACTGCTTGTAGTCTTCGTACTTCACGAGCATCCGCACCCGCTGGTCGCGGTCCTGGAAATGCAGCACGTCGTCGGCGCGGGTATACACGGGGAACCAGTACTTGCCGTCGATCTGGTCGCGGTAGGTTTCGAAGCGCGGGAACTGGTTGTCGCTTCCCTTCTTGCGCACGCCCACGCCCTTGCCGTAGCTCTTGACGATCTGCAGATCCTGCTGATCGACCCACACCTGGCCCTCGAAATACCGCTGGCCGGCCTCCATCTTGATGGGTTTCACGGCGAAGACGTAGGCTTCGATCTCGTCCACTTTCTGCGGCCCCAGGTAGGTAATGGTGTACTTCGGCAGGTCCTTGGTGGTCAGCACGAAGGGCTGCACGTTGCGCAGATCCTGCTCGTCCTCGGGTGTGATCAGGAGGTGCTTCAGAGTCGTGACCGGGGCAAAGACCACTCGCTCGATCCGCTTGGCTTCGGGTGTGAAGATGATGTCGGAGACGATTTCCCACTTCCCGCGGGCTACACCATCATCGTCCATCTCCTGCACCCGCACCGTCTGTTTGTAAGTGTAATTTTCGCGGGCCTTGGCGAACTCGCTCTCCTTGGCCGCGAACTTCTGGATGATTTCCTCGACCGGGATCGGGGGTGGTTGCGTCGCCTTTATGGGCGCCGCGGGAGCCGCACCTTCCTGCGCCAGCGCCGGAAGCGCTGCGCCCGCCATCAGTGCAATTGCCAGAGCCAACACCACGATAAGCCGCCTCTCACTTCTCCTTAAAGCGGACGAACCCGCCGCGGGAGGGGTTACAGGCTTTACGATACCGAAGCCTCCGGCCACAGCGCAAGTCGGCGCCCGCAAGACTCCCGGAAGAAGACGGGAAGAAGAGAAGTTTAGCTGCGGGCTGGCTGGCCGGCAAACCGCTGGCCCATCACGTTGGCGAAGTACTCCAGGACCCCGGACATCTCGAGCAGCGCCATTCGGGCCGCGTCGGGCCGGATCCGCGAGGCTAGCCAGAACACCACCGCCATCATCCGGAAATTCATCATCAGCAGCCGCTGTTCCGCCGTATACCCGCCGCCTTCGACCGTCGCCGCATGGCCCAGCAGGTACTTCAAGACCCCGTAGTCATGCTGCAAAGACCGGCATACTCCGCTGAGATCAGGGGAAGGCGAGGGACCGCCCAGTTGCTGCCGGGCTTGCACAAAACTCAACTGGTTGGCAGCCGCAACCTTGGAGGCGTATTCTGTAGTGGTCCGCGTCCGCAAGATCAGGAGTACCGTACAACGGAACCAGTACACGAATAGCGCTAGCGAAACCGCGATAATGAAAACCGACGCGAACATCCCTAATTCACTTCCAAACTGGCGGATACGTCGTAGAACTCTTACTACCCGGTTGCGATCATAGCATGCCCTGGTGCTGGCAGGCAAGTAGTTTTTTTTCAATCAGTTACGCCTTCCGACCCGCGGTGTCTAACTAATTGAAAATACTCGGTTTAGTACTAGTAGCTACAGGGGGTTACTGAGAGTAACCCTTGCAACCAAGCAGGTGTCCATCTTAGGCTTACGTACATGCATCGAGAGCGCGCGCTTGAGATTTTGCAGGAGTACACCAAGTCCGAGAGCCTGCGGAAACACGCCCGGGCCGTGGAGGCCTGCGTCGCGGCCTACGCGCGCAAGTTCGGAGAAGACGAAGAACTGTGGTCGGTGACGGCGCTGCTCCACGATTTCGACTACGAAATGCACCCCAACGCCCCGGACCACCCTTTGAAGGGCTCGGCGATCCTGGCCGAGCTCGGGGTCAGTGAAGAGATCCGCCGGGCGATCCTCTCGCACGCCAATTACAGCGGCGTCCCGCGGCTCAGCCGGCTCGAGAAAACGCTGTTCGCTTGCGACGAGGTGGCGGGCTTCATCACGGCGGTGGCCTTGGTCAAGCCCGGCCGGAGTCTCTCGGCGGTGAGCCCCGAGTCGGTGCGAAAGAAGATGAAGGACAAGGCCTTTGCGCGCTCGGTGAGCCGCGAAGACATCGTCAACGGCGCGGCCGATCTCGGTATCGACCTTGACGACCACCTCCGCTTCTGCCTCGCCGCCTTGCAGCCCTGCGCGGAGGAGCTGGGACTCGGCTCTTAAAGAAACACCGTCTCCCGGTACTCGCCGAACGCCCGGCGCAGGCCGTCGGAGATTTCGCCGAGCGTGGCGTCGCTCTCTACCGCCGCCAGAATCAGCGGCATCAGGTTCTCGTCCGATCGCGCGGCTTGCTCCAGCGTTTCGAGAGCCCGGCGGGCGCGCGCTTCGTCGCGGGCCGCTCGTAACCGCCGCAGCCGCTCCACCTGCTCCCGCTCCAGCGCCGGATCGATCCGCAGAATCGGAATGGGAGCCGCGGCGCCGTCGGTATAGCGGTTGACTCCCACCACGATCCGTTGTCCCGCCTCTACCTCTTTCTGATACTGATAGGCGGCGTTCTGGATTTCCTTCTGGATGAACCCCTGCTCGAGCGCCCGCACCATGCCTCCCAAGGCATCGATGCGCTGCAGGTACGCGGCAGCCTCGGCCTCGATCTGGTCGGTGAGGTCCTCGATGGCGTAGGCGCCGCCCACCGGATCCACCGTGCTCGCGATCCCGCTCTCGTGAGCGATCACCTGCTGGGTGCGCAGGGCGAGGCGCGCCGCTTCCTCGGTAGGGAGCGCCAGCGCTTCGTCGCGGGCGTTGGTATGCAGCGACTGCGCCCCGCCCAGCACCGCCGCCAGCGCCTCGATCGCCGTCCGGATTACGTTCACGTTGGGCTGCTGCGCCATCAGCGTCGAGCCCGCGGTCTGCACGTGAAAGCGCAACATCATCGAGCGCGGATCTTGCGCCCCAAACCGGTCCCGCATCAGCCGGGCGTAGAGCCGGCGCGCGGCCCGGAATTTCGCCACTTCCTCCAGCAGGTGGCTGTGGGCGTTGAAAAAGAAGGAGAGCCGCGGCGCGAAGGAATCGAGCTCCAGGCCCGCCGCCAGGGCCGCTTCAATGTAGGCGATGGCGTTGCCCAAAGTGAACGCCACTTCCTGCACCGCGGTCGCGCCGGCCTCGCGAAAATGGTAGCCGCTGATCGAGATCGGGTTCCACTCCGGCACTTCGCGCGCCGTCCACGCCATCAGATCGGTCACCAGGCGCAGCGAAGCCCGCGGCGGGTAAATGTACGTGCCGCGCGCCGTGTACTCCTTGAGGATGTCGCTCTGCACCGTGCCGGCCAGCCGCCGCACCTCCGCTCCCTGGCGCCGCGCCGCGGCCACGTAAAGGGCGAGCAGAATGGGAGCCGTGGCATTTATCGTCATCGACGTGGAGACCTCGTCGAGACGAATGCCCTCGAACAGTGTCTCCATGTCCGCGAGGGAGCCAATGGGAACGCCTGCTCTCCCCACTTCCCCCCTCGCCAGCGGATGGTCGCTGTCCAGGCCCATCTGCGTCGGCAAATCGAACGCCACCGACAGCCCCCGCGCGCCGTTCGCGATGAGGTAGCGAAACCGCGCGTTCGACTCCGCCGCCGAACCGTACCCGGCGTACTGCCGCATGGTCCACAGCCGGCCTCGGTACATGTCGGCGTGCACCCCTCGGGTGAAAGGGAACTGGCCCGGCTCGCCAAGCTGCCGGTCCTCTCCGGCGGGACGCGCGGGACTGCTAACGGGGATTTCGATTCCGGAAGAAGTGAAACGCTTCTTGCCGTCCGGGTCCATGGGGGAACGACCCCTACTTGTGTCGTGAAATGCGCCGGGCGCGCCAGAAGGAGGAGAGGCCGAAGCTGCCCATCATGAATACAAAGAAGCCGACCAGGGCAATCTTGAAGAGCATTTCGCCCTCGCCGTTGAAGACCTGAATAGTGCGCAGGATCCAGAGCAGCCCCCAGGCGGCGATCACCAGGAACAGCAGTCCCACACACTGCAACCACACGGTATGGGCAATGCGCACCAGTTGCGCGGCGACCTTGCGGCCCTCTGCCAGCGCGACTTTGAAGACTCTGGGGTTCAGCACCCTCCACATCGTATCACGAGCCTCCGGAACCGGCCCGCTAGCGTCCCAGCGCCTTCCGCCCCGCCGCGAGGGTCGCGACGATGGCGTCCACGTCGAAGACGCAGCCTCCCCACGTCCCGCCGCCCACCTGCTGCAGCGCCGCCCACAACCGCGTGTCGAGCGGCAGGTCGGCGTCCGGCTGGAGGCTGGGGTGTGGCGCGCGCGCGGCCAGTACCCGCGCCCCTTCCTCGGGACTAAACTCGCGCCCGTCGGCCCCGATGAGGTCGATCGAGCCTTCGAGCTTGTTGCGATCGATCACGATGCGGATGCGGTCGCCGTCGCGCACCTTGCCGACCGGTCCGCCGGCGAGCGCCTCAGGTCCCACGTGGCCGATGCACGCTCCCGTCGAAACGCCGGAAAACCGCGCGTCGGTGATGACCGCGATCTGCTTGCCGAAGCTCAGGTGCTTCAGCGCCGCCGTGATCTGGTAGATCTCCTCCATGCCGGACCCCTGCGGACCGCGCCCGATCAGCACCAGGACGTCCCCCGGTTTGAGCGCCTCCGGCCCGTGGCTCTTGAGGGCGCGGATCGCGTCGCGCTCGGTGGTGAAGACGCGCGCCGGTCCCGTCTTGCGGTAGACGCCGTCGGGATCGACCACCGACGGGTCGATCGCCGTGCTCTTGATCACCGACCCTTCCGGGGCGAGGTTCCCCTTCGGAAACGTCACAGTACTGGTGAGACCTTCCTGGTGTGCTTTCTCGGGGCTCATGATCACGCCGTCCGGATCGACGCCGTCCAGGCGCTTTAGCAGCTCGCGCACCCGCCGCCTCCGCTCGGAGCCTTCCCACCAGTCGAGCACGCGTCCCAGGGTCTCTCCCGAGACGGTCAGGGCGCTTTCCTCGAGCAGCTTCAGCCGCCGCAGGTGCAGCATCACCTCCGGGACGCCGCCCGCGAGAAACGCCCGCACCGTCGGATGCATCACCGGCCCATTCGGTAGCACCGAGACGAGGCGCGGCACCCGCCGGTTGAAGCGCTCCCAGTCCGCGACCGCCGGCCGAGGGAGTCCCGCCGAGTAGGCGATCGCCGGGATGTGGAGGAGCAGGTTCGTCGAGCCGCCGAAGGCCGCGTGTACGACCATCGCGTTGTGGATGGCGGCCTCGGTGAGGATATGCCGCGTGTGTATGCCCCGGGCCTCGAGAGCCACGAGCGCCCGCGCCGACCGCCTGGCCATGTCGAGCCAGATCGGCTGTCCGGAGGGCGCGAGCGCGGAATGCGGCAGCGAGAGTCCCAGGGCCTCACCCACCACTTGGGACGTGGCCGCCGTGCCGAGGAACTGGCAGCCCCCCCCGGGCGTCGCGCACGCGTGGCAAGCCACGTCCGCCGCTTCCTCGAGCGTCATCTCGCCGTGGGCGAAGCGCGCCCCTACGCTCTGGACTTTCCCGGCGTCCTCCCCCTTGGTCGGCGGCAGCGTCACGCCGCCTGGCACCAAGATAGTCGCGAGGTCGTGCATGGCCGCGAGCGCCAGCATCATCGCCGGCAGCCCCTTGTCGCAGGTCGCGACGCCCATCACGCCTCTCCGCGTGGGCAGCGACCGGATCAGCCGGCGGAAAATCTGCGCCGCGTCGTTGCGGTAGGCCAGGCTGTCGTACATGCCGGTGGTGCCCTGGGTCCGGCCGTCGCAGGGGTCGCTGCAAAATGCGGCGAAGGGAATGGTGCGCTGGGCCTTGAACTCCTCGGCAGCCGCCTGCATGAGCAGTCCGACCTCGTAGTGTCCGGTGTGGTAGCCGAGCGCCACCGGCGTGCCATCGGCGGCGCGGATGCCGCCCTGCGTACTGAGTATCAGGAATTCCTTACGGCCCAGCTCGGAGGGCATCCACCCCATGCCGGCGTTCATCGACCAGCCGAAAACGTCGCCGCTCGGCCGCTCGAGCAGCATCTCGGCCGAAAGGGGCAGTTGCCCCGGCGGTCCGGGGGCGTTCGACTCGATGCGATACACCGACTCCGAGCTGGTTTCCACCAGCGTTTCGAAACTGTCCAGGGGCATGCCTTATCTTATTGCTTCCGGCGGGAGCGGAGGAAGTCGATCAGGAAAGCGTCGCGGGCTTTCTTGGCGGCCTCGAGGTCGTGGGTCCGGCCGTCATAGAAGCCCAGGCCGGTCTTCTGGCCCAGCTCGCCGCGCGCCACCTTGTCGCGCAGCAACTGCGGGGCGCGCGGCTCGTTGTTCAGATCGGGCAGCACGTACTCCTGGACGGCGAGCGCGAGGTCGAGGCCGACGGCGTCCATGTGCTGCAAGGCGCCCCACATCGGCATGCGCAGCCCGAACCCCGTCCGGATGGCCTTGTCCACGTCCTCGGCGCTGGCGATGCCCTCCTGCACGATGTTGATCGCCTCGCGCACCACTGCCGCCTGCATGCGGTTGCCAAGCTGGCCCGGGCGGTCTTTGCGGATCAGCACCGGCTCTTTGCCGAGGTCGCGCAGGAGGCCCATCACGCGCGTGGCGACGGCTGGATCTGTCTTCGCGCCCATCACCACCTCGACCAGCGGCATGAGGTGCGGCGGATTCCAGAAGTGCGTGGTGATCACGCGCTCCGGGTGCTTCGTGCCCTTGGCGATGGCGGTGATGCTGAGGCCGCTGGTGTCGCTCGCCAGAATGGCGTCGGGCCGCGCGGCCCGGTCGAGGCGGGCGAACAGGTCCTGCTTGAGCGCCAGGTCTTCGACGATTGCCTCGATCACGAGATCGGCCGAGGGCAGCGGACCGGCGAGGTCGTCGGCTCCGAAGAGGCGCGGGACGGCGTCCCGTACCGCGGCCGTATCGGCGAGCTGGTTGTCCGCCAGTTGTTGGAGCACAGCCTGCGCCGCGAAGACGCCGCGCATGGCGCTGGTCGCCGTCCGGCTCACGAGCGTGGTGCGCGCCCCGGCCAGGGCCAGGCACGCGGCGATACCGGGACCCATCGTCCCAGTGCCGATCACTACCGCTTCTTGGATGTCCATGGGCAACCCCGTAGCCGTCATTATAATGGGGATCTCGTGAAAAAGTGGCTTGCGCGCGCGCTCGGCCGTTCGGGACCGCCCGTCATTGCCGTGTTCCTGAGCGGCGACGCGGAAATTTCCCGCCAGATGGCTCACCGCATGCGGGAGCTGCTGCCCGATCATCCCCACCTGATCATTGGTCGTCGGCCGGTGGATCGCGCGGCATATGCCTATGCGCAAGAGGTAATCGAGGTAGGCGGGCCGGGTTTCCTGGCGGCGTGGCTCGAAGCGCGCCGGCGGTTGCGCGGGCGCTGGATTGCGCTCGCGCCCTTCGTGTGGTCCGGTGGGAGCACGCTGCGCTGGGTTCCGTGGCTCGTCGCGCCGCGCAAGCTGCTGGCGTTTAACAGGGCGCTCGAGCGCCATCATCTAAGGCTCACCTGTCCGCTGGCCTCGTGGCGCTTTTTGCGTGGGGAGGCGGTGGGCGACATCTTCCGGCCGACTGTCTTTGCCCCGCTGCGGGGGCGGCCGCAGCCGGAAGCCGGGGTGCAGGTGTTTCCCGGCCGCCCTGCGGGACGCCGGCTCCAGGTCGCGGTCGTGAGTCCCTACTTTCCGTTTCCGCTTTCGCACGGCGGCGCCGTTCGCATTTACAATCTGCTGCGCCAGGCCGCCGCTGACGCCGACATCTCGCTCTTTTCTTTCGGCGAGAAGGAGACCGCCCGCGAGGTCGAGCCGCTGCGGGAATTCTGCACGCGCATCACGCTGGTCGAGACGCCGCGCTGGGACCCGCCGTCCCTGATCCGCACGCTGCCGAACGGGGTGGCGAAGTTTCAGTCGCGCGCTATGCGGGCGTTGCTCGCCGCCGAGCAGGCGCCGGTGGTCCAGATCGAGTATACGCAACTGGCGCACCTCGGGCGCGCGGCGCCGGGCCGGACCATTCTCGTCGAGCACGACGTGACGTTCGACCTGCACCGCCAGTTGCGGCAGCGCGCCACCGGCTGGTCGAAAGTGACGGCCAGCCTCGAAGCCGCCCGCTGGCGCCGCTACGAGGTGGAAAACGCGCGCGGCTACGATCGCGTGGTTGCGATGTCCGCGGACGATCTGGAACGCCTCGCCTCGGCCGGTCTCGCCCGGGAGCGTTTGTGCGTGATCGAGAACGGTGTGGATCTGGCGCGTTTTGTGCCGGAGCCACCGCCGGCTGGAGGCGCGCCCGAGATACTGTTCATCGGATCATTCCGGCACTTTCCGAATATCTTGGGTTACCGGTTCCTGATCGACGGCGTGTGGCCCACGCTGCGGAAGGCCTGTCTCGACTTGAAGCTGACGGTCGTCGCCGGGGCCGACCACGCGTACTACTGGCGGCGTCACATGGGGGCGGACCTCGCGCCGCCACCGCCGGGTGTCGAGATGCTGGATTTCGTCGCGGACGTCCGGCCGCTCTATGCGCGGGCCACGGTCGTGGCGGCGCCGCTCGAGGTCTCGGCGGGGACGAACCTCAAGGTGCTCGAAGCGCTCGCCATGGAGCGAGCACTCGTTTCGACGGCCGTGGGCGTGGCGGGGTTGGGGCTCACGCCGGGCGAGAACGTGCTCCTTGCCGAGCGGCCCAGCGACTTTGCGGCGTCGGTCCTCAGCCTGCTGTGGAATCGGGCCGCGCGCGACGAGATGGCGGCGGCCGGACGCGCCCTCGTCGAAGAGCGCTACGGCTGGGACACGCTCGCTCGCAAGCTCGTGACGGTTTGGGAAGAGCTGGCGCGTCGGGTATCATAGGGGAACCCGGAGGCACCCTGTATGCGACTGTTGCTGGCTTTTCTGCTCGGCGCGGGCATTTCGCTCGCGCAACTCGAAGGCGTGGTCGATATCCACGCGCACGTCGATCCCGAAACCATCCCCCGCTCGGTCGATGCTATGGACCTGGCGCGCCTGGCTCGCAAAGAAGGCATGCGGGCCGTGGTCTTCAAGAACCATTTCCTATCGACCGCCCCGATTGCATTCCTGGTCGCGCGCGAGGTCCCGGGGATTCAGGTGTTCGGCGGGATCGCGCTCAATAGCGAAGTCGGCGGCATCAACCCGGCGGCCGTAGACCAGATGGTAACGCTACCGGGGCGCTTCGGGCGGATCGTCTGGATGCCCACGCAGGACGTCGAGCGCGCGGGCGGCGCTGGCGGAGGCGGAGGTGGTGGCCTCGGCGGAGCACGGCCTTTCCGGCATCCCGTGCCGGTGGCGCGCAATGGCGAGCTGCTGCCCGAGGTGAAACAGATATTCGCCATCATCGTCCGGGAAAATCTGGCGCTGGCTACCGGACACCTTGATCCCGAGACGGGGCTGCTGGTAATCCGCGAGGCGCGCAAGGCGGGGATCAACCGCATCGTCGTGACACATCCGGTCAACGGCTGGACCATCGCGCAACAGAAGGAGGCGGTGAGCCTGGGCGCTTACGTCGAGTACTGCTACGTCGGGACGCTCGAGTTCGCCGGGCGCGGACGGCACACGCTCGCCGAGTACGCGAAGTTCATGAAGGAAATCGGGCCGGAGCACGTCATCATGTCTACCGATCTTGGCAACGCCGTGAATCCCGTCCACACGGCGGGGTGGAGGAGCTATATCGAAGGGCTGCTCAAGGCCGGGATGACGAAGCAGGAAGTCGATCTGATGGCGAAGCGGAATCCGGCGCGGCTGCTGGCCCTGGAGTAAACGACCATGCGACTCGTGTTCGCGTTTCTTGTGGCCGCCGCGACGGCCCTGGCGCAGTTGCAGGGGATCGTGGATATCCACGTCCACTCGGATCCGGACAGCGCCCCGCGCAAAATCGATGCGCTCGACGCAGCGCGCCTGGCGAAAAAAGAAGGCATGCGCGCGCTGCTGCTCAAGAACCATTACGCGCCGACCGTGCAGCTCGCTTTCACGGTGAGCCGCGTGGTGGATGGCATCGTCCTCTATGGCGGGATCGTATTGAACCGGTCCGTCGGAGGCGTGAACCCGGCGGCGGTCGAGCAGGCCGCGCGATTCAAAGGCGGCTTCGGCAAGGTGGTGTGGATGCCGACCTTCGACTCCGAGAACCAGGTGCGTTTCTTGAAAGAGAACCGCCCGTTTGTCTCGGTGTCGCGCAACGGGGCGCTGCTGCCCGAGGTGCGCGAGGTGCTGGCGATCATGGCCAAGGAAAAGATGTCGCTCGCGACGGGACACTCCACGCCCGCCGAGGATCTGATGCTCATCCGGGAAGCGCGCAAGATGGGTATTACCCGCATCGTGGTGACGCATCCCATGAAAGACCCGGTCCACATGAGCATCGACGACATGCGCGAGGCCGCCAAGCTCGGGGCCTTTCTCGAGTTCGATGCCAGCGGCGTGCTGGCCACTACCGAGCGCCACCTGGCCATCGCGGACTACGTCAAGGCGATTCGCGCCGTCGGGGCCGACCACTGCATTCTATCGAGCGACCTCGGGCAGGCTGTGAATCCGGTGCATACGGAAGGCTGGAAGAAGTACTTGGCCGACCTGGCCACGGCCGGGATCAAGCCGGACGAGATCACCGCGATGACCCGCCGGAATCCGGCGCGGTTCCTGGGGCTCGAATAGGAGGTCCGCATGCGCTACCTGGCAGCCCTGCTCCTGCTCACTTCGCTCGTCAGGGCGGAGCCGAAGGTCGAGAGAGGCGAGATCAATGGGGCGCAGTTCCGCATCGATGTGCCGGAGAACTGGAACGGCGTGCTGATCCTGTTCTGCCACGGGTATGCGGTGGCGCCGGTGCGCTTCGACGACCCGAAGCTGAGCCCGCTGCTCGCGGGGTTGGTCAGCGAGGGCAACGCGGTGGCGCAGTCCGGCTACGTGGCGGGCGGATGGGCGGTGGCCGAAGCGATCCAGGACACCGAGGCGCTGCGGCGATATTTCATTACGAAGCACGGTAAGCCGAAGGAGACGTACATCAGCGGCGGGTCCATGGGAGGCCATCTCACGATGGCGATCATCGAGAGCTTCCCGAGCGAATATGACGGCGCGCTCGCGCTGTGCGGCGTGTTGAGCCCGGCCTACTGGTTCATGGAGCGCCGCGTCTTCGACATGCGCGTGGTGTTCGACTATTACTTTCCCGGCGCGCTGCCCTCGCCGGTGAAGGTCCCGGCGGACTTCACGCGCAGCCCCGAGCGCGTGGCCCAACTTACGAAGCTGCTGGACGGCAAGCCCTCCGAGGCGGCTGCCATGCGCCGGTATTCCGCGATCCGCACCAATCGGGAGCTGGCGGGCACGATCGAATTCTGGACGTACATTTTGATGGACCTCCAGCAGCGCGGCGGCGGAAACCCCTTCGACAATCGCAACACGATCTACGAGGGGACCGACGACGATAACGCGGTAAACGACAGCGTGGCGCGGTACACGGCCGAGCCGCGGGCAGCGGAATATGTCCGCCGCTACTACACCTCCACGGGACACCTCACGCGGCCCCTGCTCGCGCTGCACACGACCTATGACGTGCTGGTGCCTACCTGGATACCGAACTATTACGGGACCCTCGTAAAGCAGGGCGGCAGCGAGGACCTCTTTGTGCAGCAATACGTGAAGCACGACGGTCACTGCGCCTTTCAGCCCGAGGAAATCACGCGTGGTTTCGCGCAGTTGCGGGAGTGGAAAACGAGCGGCAAGCGTCCGCCGGCAGGGAAGGGAAACTGAAGTTTCGGAATGGCCCTGCCTGTGACGACCCCGCCCTGGCGCGGAATTCCCTCCCCGCTCGTTCGCCGGCTCGAGAGTGGGCGGCGGTTCCCACCGACTACTTCGCCAATCTCGACAACTACCGCCACGTCGCGCCGAAGAAGAAGTGAAGTTGGTCCGTCTCTCCGCCGCTCGGGAAGCCGGTTGGCCCGGCCCTAGGTCAAACGACCGTTTGAATTCCTTGGGCGCCAAAAGGGCTCTTTTTTGCGTATTTTGGCCTCTTTTTGACGCGAAAATGCGTCATTTGTGGGTCACTTTGAGAAACGCCCGATGAAGCCACCGCCGGGGAGCAACTGGACGCGGAGCGGCTCGCCCCGGCCCGCGCTCGCTTTCTCGACAACGACGGCGGCGGCGTCCGCGGGGTCGTCCCGCACGAGCAGCGCCTGATAGGGACCGGCGCCGAGGAACGTTAACGGGATATCGAGGGACCGGGCCGAGGGGCCGTTGAGGATCGCCAGGAACCACACGTCGCCCCGGCGGCGCGCGAACGCGGCGACTTCGCCGATCGCCGAGACCGGCAGGGCGATGGTCTCGTCCCACACGCTCGGGAGGCTCTTGATGACCTCCACGGCCGGGTTCTTGAGCAGGCTCGCGGGATGCGCGCCGTAGACCAGCAGCGGCGAGGTGAAGATGGCGGCGGTGGCGATCTGGTGGGCCCAGGTGGTGTCGCCGCGGCGGTCGCCGAAGAGCACCGGCGTGTAGTCGGCGTGGCCGGCGAGCATGCGGGTGAACGGGAGCGTCGCGTCGTGCAGGGCGCGCGGGACGTTGCGGGCTTCCATGCCGCGAATCCCCTCGCGGGTCAGCTCGTTCGGCCAGGTGCGGGATTCGCCGGACGGCTTGTTGGCACCGTGGAAGTCGATCAGCAGGTGGAACTCGGCGGCGTCCCGGAGCATGGCCTCGTAAAACTCGACGACCTCTTTCGCTTCATGGTCGAAGAAGTCGATTTTCGCGCCCACGACGCCGGCGTCCCGGCAAAGCTGGAAAAACTCGCGGCGGGGCGCCGGGTCGCGGATGTCGCGGCTGTGCTTCCACAGCCAGATGCCGACGTGGCGCTCGCGGGAGTAAGCGACGAAGTCCTTCAGCTCCGGGACGCTCCACTTCTGCCAGAAGCCTTCGAGCAGGTTGTATTCGAAGCCCAGTTCGCTCGCGAGCTGCGAGAAGTTGCGCATCTCTTCGAGGGTGTTCTCGCCGCCATCGAGGTACTTCCAGACGGCGCGGCCGGGCTTGATCCAGTCCGTCTCGAGGCCGCGGGGGAAGAACTTCGGGTCCGGGGGCAGGGCGACGTTGTGGACGATGTCGCAGTTCACCAGGGTGTTCAAGTCGGCGCCGACCATGACGATGCGCCACGGGGTGGTGATCGTGCCGGTGATGGCCGCCGCCTGGGCGAGGCGCTTGCCCTCGTCGAGTCCGTAGCGCAGGCGGAAAGGATAGGAGAGCGGCTGGTCATGACCGAGCCGCGCGCTGAAGCCGCGGTTGCCGTCGGCCTGCAGGCCCATCCCGGCGTAGCGGAACAGGGCGCCCTCGGTGATGGAGCCGTAGCCGGCGCCGCCGGGCAACTGGAAGGTCAAGGGGGGCGCCGCCCATTCGCCGGCGGACACCTCGCCGATGGATTTCTTGATGTGAGTGGCTTCGTAGTGTCCTTCGAAATCGTGGTACCAGACGGTGCTGCCAGCCGGGAGCCGGAAGGAGGTGGCCTCATCGGGCACGCGAGCCTTCCCTTCGCCGGCCGGCACGATGAAGCGGAAGGCGACGCCGTCGTGGTAGGCGCGGGCTTCGAGTGTCCAGGTGAGGTCGCCTTTCGCGAGCCGGACGGGAAGGCGCAGGCCGCTCGCGCGGTCGCGGGCGGGCGAGTGGACGCCGTACCAGGCGTAGTTCTCGTCGACCCGGTAGCGGTCCGGACGGCCGAGGGCCACGCCCTCTGCGAGGCGAACGCCGTCCACCGTGAGGCCCAGGGCAGAGGGTTCGAGGACCGGCCGGCCGCGGAAGGTGACCTCGTAGCCGAGCCGGACGCCGCCGTAGGAGTCGATCTTGAGCTGCAGGGCGCCGTCGGGACTGGCGAGCGAGACACTGTCCGCGGCCCGCGCGGGCGCGAGCGCGATGGCCATGCAGAGGAGGACGCGCGCGCTCACTTGCGCTTGACGTCCGGGCGGGGATCGGCGACGAAGCCGTCGCGGTTCGGCATGCGGATCTTGGGCAGGGTCTTCGAGTCGAGAACTTGCTTCTCGCTCACTATGTCGTTCAAGTACAAAAGGTAGGCGGTCACCGCATACACCTGGGAAGCGCTGAGCGCACCGGGCTCGTTGAAGGGCATGGCGCGGTGGATGTAGTCCCAGAGCGTGGTGGCGTAGGGCCAGAAGCTGCCCACGGTCTTGACGGGCTTCGGCGTGGCGAGGGTGCCCTGGCCGCCGACCAGGGCCGGCCCGATGTCCCCCGTGGCCTTCTCGCCGTGACACTTGGCGCACCGGAGGGCAAATACTGTGCGTCCTTCGACCGCCGTCCCCGAGCCTTCGGGCAAGCCAGTGCCGTCGGGCGCCAAGGTGGGTCCCAGGGCGCGGATCTCGTCGGGGGTGGGCGGCCGTCCGACGCCGTATTTCGGCGACTGCGGCGCGAGCAACAGGACGAGCGCGAAGGCGCTGGCAAACTGCGGAAAAAGGCCGGCGACCGCTCCCTCACGGTCGCGGCTCTGAATAGGCGGCGTTGATTGGGAAGCCATTGCTGAGCCCCGCGGGTCAGCGAGCGGTTTTGGGAAAGCCTTTTTTAGCAGAGTGCTAGGCGTCGGCACTGGTCACGCTCCCGTCGGCGGCGACCTTCCACAGCTTGATGCCGTTGAAGTGGTAGCTGGAATTCGTTCCCCGCACGGCGATCAGCTCTTCGCGCGTGGGCTGCACGTAGCCGCTCTCATCCGTCGAGCGCGAGGCGATGATGGCGGGACGGCCGTCCCAGCGCCAGGGCATGCGGAAACGCGTGAAGGCCATCCGCAGGCGCGGCTCCTGGAGTTGCGCTGCCTGCCAGGTGCGGCCGCCGTCGAGAGTCACCTCGACGCGCTCGATGCGGCCCCGGCCGGTCCAGGCGAGACCGGTGAGCTCGTACTGGCCGGGTCCCGGCAGCGTCTGTCCCCCGGAGGGGAACGTCACGATGGACTTCGCCTCCTGGACGAGGGTAAAGATGCGCGCCTTGCCGTCGGGCATGAGGTCGCTGTATTTGGAGGTCTCGTCCCGGGTCATGTAGGGCTGATTGGTCACGTGGAGCCGCTGGAGCCACTTGACCTGGACGTTGCCTTCCCACCCCGGCGTCAGCAGGCGCAGCGGGAACCCCTGCTCGGGACGGAGGGGCTCGCCGTTCTGTCCGTAAGCGAGCAGGGCGTCGTCGAGCGCGGGGGACAGGGGGACGCTGCGCTGCATGTGGCAGGCGTCGGCGCCCTCGGCAATGATCCAGGAGGCTTCCGGCTTGAGCCCTACCTCGCGGAGCAGCAACGACAGCGGCACGCCGGTCCACTCGGTGCAACTGGCGAGGCCGTAGGCGCGCTGGGCGTCCGGCGCGGTCTTGGCGGCCCACTCGCTGCCGCTGTTGCCGCCGCATTCGAGGAAGTGGATGCGCGACACCGACGGGAGGCGGCGGATCTCGTCCATGGTGAGGAGGAGGGGGCGGTCCACCAGGCCGTGAATGGTGAGACGGTGCCGCGCCGGATCGAGGGCCGGCACCCCGGAGTGGTGCCGCTCGTAGTGGAGCGAGGAAGGAGTGATGATGCCGTAGGTATCGGCCAGAGGCGTGGAACTGGAGCCCGCCTCGGGGGTCTTCGATTGGCGCGTGGCCCGGGCAGACTTCACAAAGGGCGACCGCTCCCCGTAGCCGCTGAGGGGCTTCCCGAGTTTGGCGGGCTCCTCGGCGCGGGCGAGGAGTCCGCTGCCCAGGGCCGCTCCGAGCTGCAACACTTGCCGGCGGTTGGTCTTCTTCATGGCCTGATTCTACTCCAGAAAGGCGGCCGGGCCACTAATGGCCCGTGCCAGCCAGGAGGTATATTAGGACCGGCGCCTAGAATTGCCATGATCGGCCAAACGCTGCGGCATTATCGGATCGATGCGAAGCTCGGCGAGGGCGGCATGGGGGTGGTGTACCGCGCCTTCGACACGCACCTCGACCGGGCAGTCGCGATCAAGGTCCTGCGACCCGATGCCACCGCCAGCCCCGAGCGGAAGCGCCGTTTCGTGCAAGAGGCGAAGTCGGCTTCGGCCCTGAATCACCCCAACATCATTCACATTTACGACATCGATACGGCCACCCTGCCGGGAGGTCCCACGGATTTCATCGCCATGGAATTCGTGCCGGGCAAGACGCTCGACCAGTGCATCGGGAGGAATGGACTGAGTCTCAAAGATACGTTGAAGGACGGGATTCAGATCGCCGACGCCCTGGCCTGCGCCCATGCCGCGGGCATTGTCCACCGCGACCTCAAGCCGGCCAACATCATCGTGGGAGACGACGGCCGCGTGAAGCTGCTCGACTTCGGCCTGGCCAAGCTGACGGAAAAGATCGACGACGATCCGGCAGGCGCCACGGTGACCATGAGGCAGCGGGAAAGCCCTCAAACGGAAGAGGGCGCCGTCATGGGCACCATCGCCTACATGTCGCCCGAGCAGGCCGAAGGTAAGAAGGTGGATGCGCGGTCGGACATCTTTTCGTTTGGCGCGGTGCTCTATGAGATGGTGACCGGACGCCGCGCCTTTGAAGGTCCGACGAAACTCTCCACGCTCTCCGCCATTTTGCACAAGGAACCGCAGCCGGTCGGGGAGGTGGCGCCTCACATTCCGGCGGAGATGGAAAAGATCATCATCCGTTGCCTGCGCAAAGACGCCGAGCGCCGCGCCCAAAACATGGGCGACATCAAGCTGGCGCTGGAGGAGCTGAAGGAGGAATCTGAGTCGGGCCAGCTCTCGTCGGCCGGCCGGCGCCAGCTCGCTCCGCCTGCTCCCCCACAGCGCCGGGCCGCAGTCTGGGTGGCAGGGGCGATAGCCATATCCTTACTGCTGCTGGGTGGCGTCGCCCTGCTGCGCTCAAGAAAGCCCTCCGCCCCGGCGCGCTCCGAATGGGTGCAAATCACGAACCTGCCTGACTCCGCCGTCCAGCCGGCGCTCTCGCCGGACGGGCGCATGCTCACCTTCATTCGCGGCCCCTCGACCTTCATTACGTCCGGGCAAGTCTACGTGAAGATGCTGCCCAGTGGCGAGCCGGTGCAGCTCACCCATGACGATCTGCGCAAGATGAGCCCGGTCTTTTCTCCCGATGGCTCGCGAATTGCGTACACCATTACAATGTTTGACACCTGGGTAGTGCCGGTCTTGGGCGGAGAACCGCGGCTCTGGCTTCCGAACGCTTCCGGGCTGGTGTGGCTGGACAAATCGAGGCTGCTCTTCTCGGAAATCAAGAAGGGCATCCACATGGCGATCGTGACCTCCGAGGAGAACCGGGCTGGATCGCGAGATCTCTACGTGCCGCCCCATGAGCGAGGCATGGCGCACCGCTCTTATCCCTCGCCCGACGGCAAACAGATGCTATTGGTGGAAATGAATGAGCGGGGAAATTTTGTGCCCTGCCGCCTGGTCCCGCTGGACGGCAGCTCCGCAGGGCGGCAGGCCGGCCCGCCCGGCGCCGCCTGTACCTTTGCGGCGTGGTCGCCCGACGGCGAGTGGATGTATTTCAGCTCCAACGCCGGCGGCGCCTTTCACACCTGGCGTCAGCGTTTCCCCGACGGCCAGCCGGAGCAGATTACGTCAGGACCGACCGAAGAAGAAGGCGTCGCCATGGCGCCCGACGGCCGCTCATTTATTACGGCGGTGGGGGGGAGGCAGAGCGCCGTCTGGATGCACGACGGGCGAGGCGAGCGGCAGATTTCGCTCGAAGGCTACGCCTTCGATGCGAAATTCACCCCCGATGGAAAGCGGCTGCTCTACCGCGTCCGAACGGGCGCTTCGAGCGAGCTGTGGATCGCCGCGATCGATTCCGGACGCAGCGAGCCACTGCTGCCCGGCCTTGCCACTTTGGGTCCTCGCGCCTACGACATTTCCCCGGACGGCCTCCAGGTGGTAGTAGCGTCAGCCGACCGCGATGGCAAACCGCGGCTGTGGCTGGCGTCCCTGGACCGCCGTTCACCGCCCCGGCAAATTCCCAATGGAGAGGGCGAACAGCCGGTGTTCGGCGCGGGCGGTGAGGTCTTTTTCCGGCGAGTGGAGGGAAGCTCTGGCTTCCTTTATCGCGTCCGGGAGGACGGCGCCGGGCTGCGGAGGGCCGCTGATCCGCCGGTCTTGGGGTTGGGGGCCATATCCCCGGACCGACGGTGGCTGACGATGTGGCCTCCGTCAGGTGCGGAAGGGGGGGCAGCCTCGGAAGGGGGGTCAGCCTTGGGGTCAGCCTTAATGTTTCGGATCGACGGCGGCGCACTGCTTCCGGTCCGGCTCCCCCGGCCAGCCACTGACGGGGTGAGCCGGGCTTCAGAGTCCGTGCAGTGGCCCGCGGACGGAAAGCACATCTTTGTAGAACGCGGCGACAAGACTTATGTGGTGCCATTACCCCCGGGCCAACTGCTGCCCAAGAGCGCCAAAGGCGACTTTCCATCCGAGCAGGAGATGGAAAAGCTGCCGGGAGTGCGGGTCATTCCGTCCCCAGACGTGGCGCCCGGCCCGACCGCCGACGTGTACGCCTTCACCCGCGAGACCGTGCAAAGAAACTTGTACCGGGTTCCGGTGCCATGAAGGTATACACAACGCGAGGACGCATGAAAAATAAACGAGGGGCTTCACGGCGATCTTTCCTCGTGGGATCCGCCTCGGGGCTGGGCTCGACCTGGCTCGCGTCCCACTGGTCCGGAATTGTGGCGGCGCAAGAGCATGCCCAGCAGGCGGCCGCTTCCGCACGGTCCGTCACGTTCGAATTCTTCACTCCGGAAGAAGCGCTCGAAACGGAAAGCGTCGCCGCCCAGATTATTCCCACGGATGATACCCCCGGGGCCCGCGAGGCCGGCGTCGTTCATTTCATCGATCGCGCCCTGACTACGTTTGACCGCGACAAGCAGACGATTTACACCAAAGGACTGAAAGATCTTCAAACCAAGACGCGGGAGCTGTTCCCCGGCACCGCCGAATTTTCGGGCTTACGGCCGGCGCAACAGATCCAGGTGCTCCAGGCGATGGAGAAAACCGAATTCTTCCCGCTGATCCGGCTGCACACGATATTGGGATTTTTCGCGAACCCGGAATACGGCGGCAATCAGAACAAGGCCGGCTGGAACCTGATCGGATTCGAAGACAAGTTCAACTTCGAGCCGCCTTTCGGTTTTTACGACCGCGGCTATAAGCTGGGGTCCTAAGGCTATGGCGAAATTTAAACCCAGCACGCAGGTCGATTTTCTGGTCATCGGAGCGGGCGGCGCCGGGGGCGTCATGGCCAAGGAACTGTCCGCGGCCGGCTTTCAGGTAGTGGTCCTCGAGCAAGGACCCTACTGGCGCGAGAAGGACTTCCCGCACGATGAGCTGCGCATCCGCAACACCCCGCTGCTGGTGAACGATCACCGGCGCCAGCCGAATACGTTTCGCAAGACCGAACAGGAGAAGGCCGTCCTGGCGCCCGCGATCAGTTACGGCCGCTGTGTCGGAGGCGGCACGGTCCACTATACGGGTACCCAGTCGCGGTTCCACGAAAGTGATTTCGTCGAGCGCAGCCGCCTGGGTCCCATCGCCGGGACGGGCTTCGCGGACTGGCCGATCACCTACGCAGAGTTGGAACCCTATTACACGAAAGCGGAGTGGGACCTGGGCATCTCGGGTCTCGCGGGAGCGAGCCCGTTCGAGTCGCCGCGGTCCAAGCCGTATCCCGTGCCGCCGATGCCGATCAAGTCTTCGGGCGTGCTGATGGAGCGCGCCGCGAAGAGACTCGGCTGGCACGCTTCCCCGGTGCCGCTGGCGGTTCTCTCGCGGCCCTATCGCGGCCGCCAGGCCTGCAATCATTGCGGCTTCTGCGAGTGGTTCGGATGCCAGATCGGGGCCAAGTCGAGCACGCTCGCGACGGTTATCCCGGTGGCTGAGAAGACCGGCCGCTGCGAGATCCGCGCGAACTGCTATGTGCGGGAGATCTCGACCGACCCGAGCGGCCGGGTGACGGGAGCGGTCTATTTCGACGCGCAGCAGAAGGAAGAATTTCAGAAGGCGAAGGCGGTCGTGCTGTGCGCCAACGGCACGGAAACGCCGCGCCTGCTGCTGCTCTCGAAGTCGAACCGCTTCCCGGACGGTCTCGCGAATTCCAGCGGCGTGGTCGGAAAATTCCTGATGCTGGGGGGCATGGCCAGCGCTCACGGCATCTTCGAGCATCCTCTAAACGAATACAAGAGCGTGCAGGCCACGCGCCTCATCGAGGATTTCTACGACTCCGATCCCCAGCGCGGCTTTTACGGCGGCGGGAGAATCGACGCCCGGTGGGGTTTCATGGGGCCCCTGGGTTTTGCGCTGCAGGGGCTACCCCCGGACGCGCCGGGCTGGGGCGCCGGCTTCAAGCAGGCTTGCAAGGACTACTTCAATCGCAGCATGACGACTTTGGCCTACTGCACCTCGCTGCCCCTCGAGACCAACAATATCAGTCTCGACCCGGAGGTGAAGGACGCCTGGGGGCTGCCGGCCATGCGCGTCACCTACCGGGATCATCCGGACGGGATGAAGATTAAACAGTTCCTGCTGGACCGCGCCCTGGAACTTTTGGAAGCGGCCGGCGCGGTCAAGAAGTGGGGGTCGCCGGTCACGGAGATTAGGACGGGCGGGCACCTCATGGGCACCTGCCGCATGGGCAACGATCCTAAGACTTCCGTGGTGGACAGGTTCAACAAGGCCCACGATGTTCCCAACCTTTTCATCGTGGACGGCAGCAGCTTCGTCACCAGCGGCCGGAACCACCCCACTGGGACGATCCAGGCCCTGGCGTATCGCGCGGCGGAACACCTCATCCGCGCGGCAAAAAACGGTAGCCTGAAGGCGCCCGTTGCGGGATAGAAAGCGGCGGCTTCCCGCATCCGTGAGACGACTCCCCCCAAAGAGACCTGTCAATTCGTGAGCTTTTTCAGGATGTGTTTTGCGAGGAACTCGTTGATCTCCCGATGCCGGGGCACCGGCTGAGAAGCACCGGTCTTCGGGTTGCGATTACCAATCATGATTTCCGCCGTGGCGGACGAGGAGACACCCATCTTCTTCCAACTTGCGGACCAAGTCGGTTCGCTTCATCCGACAGACAATTCGGCGACTCTGCGGATGCCTGGAATCTCCCCGCTCGTGAGATCTCGATAGAGATCACGAAGATTCTCTTGGAGGTCTTCCACCGTCTCCCCTTGGGTCAAATAATCGGGGAACTCCTCGAAGTAGCCGAGCCACATCTCACCGTCTTGCCAGTGGACGTAACGAGCCACGCTCATAGCATTATTCTACTGCTGTTGGGAGCTTGGGAGCCAGAGGACAGATGTTTTTGGTTGCCGGGGAAGTCGGGATCACCCGGACGGGATGAAGACGAATGAGTTCCTGCGGGACCGCGCCATGGAACTTCTGGAGCGGCCGGCAGTCTGAGGGCGCCCGTTTGCGGGATAGATGTACGGATTCCGGTCGTGTACTAGCGGCGCCTCACGTCCACCGACCGAACTACCCCGTTTTGCAGGTTGACCGCGCAGGAGAATGTAAACGAATCCGACCGTCTTTGGCGATCAGCCCTCACATTGCCGACAATCCAATCGTTTCCTCCCGGACGATTTTCCACATTGATCTGTAAGAAGTCGACGTGTTGGTAGCCGTCGCGCCGAACCCGTTCCTCGACGGCGCGCTCGCACGATTCCATCGCCTGGAGGTTCGAAGAGGCGCCTCGGTCGCCATAACCTGGCCGGTACCAACCGCCCGCCATCGGCTCCAGCTCTGCCGACCGTACCCTTCCGCTGTCAAAGTCGACAGAACAGGAGAAACGGTAGGCCTCATCCCGATCGTAGCCGCGCCGCACGTCCGCTATGCCCACCACCCAATCCTGGCGGCCGGGGTTATCGTCCAAGGTGGTTCTTCGAAACGCGATATTGCCGGTGCGAAAGCGTTCCATGGCCTGATCCCGCACCGCTTGCTGGCACACCTGAACTGCTTCCTCCGTGGTGAACCGCCTGCCCACCGGCGGGTTGTCTCGCGGGTCCCATCGGCCGCGCTCCGGATAACCGCGTGGCGGAGGACCGGGAGAATCGCGTTCCGGGGTCGCGGGATAACCGCGTGGTGGAGAGTTTTGATAACCGCCGCCACCCCACGTGAGATCGAACGTGTAGCCTTCTGCGCCGCCCTGAGAATCCTGAATTCGAACCACGGCCACCCCGCCTTGCCGGGGGTCGCGCACCAGTTCCTGGCTGCCCCGGCCGTCTACCCCGGCAAAGCGGAAATTCGGCGCGTTGGCCGGCATGACTCCCGTACATTCGAACCGGCGCCATTGGGCCGGCTGCCCGGAAAGATTCCTCAGAGTCGCGGTGTCCCCGCGAATTTCTACCTCGGCAGCTCCGTCGACCACCACTTCGATCGTGCACTGCCCGCGGTCGGGACTACCGCCGGGTCTCAAAGTCGCTCGGCGCTGCAACGTTTGGGCGCCAGCGATCCCGGCAAAAACCACGGCTCCGATTACAAGCAAGAAACGTATATGCATAACTCACCCCGCCCAACTCCCAAAGCATTTAAGGTGCCATTGCCCATCCCGCTGTGATTTCAAGTATTTGCAGTATGGCTGACCAGGGCCAAGTGGCTTGGAGCCTGGGATTTTTGGCGTTTAGCGGACGTTTTTGCAGTGGCACACTGCGAACTGCGGCCAGGGAGCCGGGGGGCCGGGAAGTCTACGGGAAGCGCTCAGGTTGGTGGAGTTGGTTGCGGGGGAAGGATTTGAACCTTCGACCTTTGGGTTATGAGCCCAACGAGCTACCAGACTGCTCCACCCCGCACACCCATCGTAACGTAGGGTGGAGCGGGAGTCAAACTACGGGCGCCCGGAGAGGCTTCAGCGGTAGCGGTAGGTGATCCGGCCGCGCGTCAGATCGTAGGGGGAAAGCTCCAGCGTCACCTTGTCGCCGGCCAGAATGCGGATGCGGTTCTTGCGGAGCTTGCCGGCGATGTGCGCCAGCACCGTGGTCTTCTTGTCCTCCAATTGCACGCTGAACATTCCGCCCGGAAACTTCTCGACGATCACGCCGGTAACTTCTATGCCTTCTTCTTTTGTCATCCGGCCCTAGGATACCTGAACTGGCGGTCGATATTCAACGCCCCGGGGCGGAGCGTCCGGAGCGGGCCTCAGTCGGCGCGCGTGATCACGCCGGAATGAATTACGGCGCCGCGATTCGAGACGGCGGCGTAATGCAGCTCGCTCGAGGATAGCTCGAAGTCCAGGAAATGGAGGGTCTCGGCGGCGAACTCGACCTGCGGGTGGCGGAACACGGCGCCGCGCCGCACCTTCCCGCCGCCGCCGGAAATGAAATAGTGAATGCCCTCCTGGGGCCGGATCTTCTGATAGAAGTGCTCGTGGCCGCCCAGCACCACGTCGATCTTGCCCTTAATTTCCGGCTCGAGAATCGCGCGCAAGGCGTCCTCGGGCCCGTGGCCGTGCCGCATGGTCATCAGGGCCATACCGCCGGAAACCGTATACGAATACATCGGATGGTGCATGTACAGGAAGTTCCAGTGGGCGCGGCCCGACTCGGCCAGCCAGGCGCGGAGCCGCGCCATACGGGGGTCCAACTGCTTCGGGTCCTTTTGGAGCGCCCCGAGCCACACGGGGGAATCCAGGCAGATGAAGCGCGCCAGGACCTTGCCAGCCACCAAGGGCCCGGCCTCGAAGACGTACTCGTCGCTGTGACCGACGTATCCGAAATCGTCGTCTTCCACCTGGGCCAGGCCGTTGCGGCTGTTGCGGCCGAGCATGTCGTGATTGCCGAGCGTGGCATGAAAGACCACCCCGGCCTGACGCAGGTTGCGGTAGATGCTCTTGAACTTGCGGTCGAAATCCTGCGGGCTGCCGCGGTCGTAGATGTTGTCGCCCAGCATGAGTGCGAACGACCAGTGCTGCTTCTCATTCTGTATTTCCATTTGCCGGGCGATAGCGCGCTGGCCCACGTCCCCGGTGCCGCTGTCGCCGAGGGCCGCGAAATGAAGGGTCTGCGCGGCCGCTGTTTCGAGGAGCAGCAGGCCGAGAAGCAACCCCCGAAACCACCGGAGCGGGCGCGGCATGTCCCCATATTGTCGGGGAAACGGGTCCCAAAGGGAAAGCACCGGCGGAGTATAATCGCTGCATGGCGGCCCGGGCCGAACAGCCCTTACGTCTGGAAATCCTGGATTTGCGGCACTTCCAGGCGCGGGACCTCGTCCCGCTGCTCGAAGAAGAAGGCGGCATCTGGCGGCGCCAACTGCACTGGGATTTTCACGCCTCGAGCGACGTGGTGCGCCGCTACGTCGATATGCGAGCCCTCCACGGCTATGTACTGCTGGAGGGCCGCCTGCCGGTCGGCTACTCCTATTACGTTCACGAGGGTCACAAAGTCCTGATCGGCGACCTGTTCGTCTCGGCGCCCTATCGCACCCTGGAAGCGCAGCACCTGCTGCTCCAGAACATCGTCGAGACCGCACAGAACACGCCCGGAGTGCAGCGCATCGAAGCGCAGTTGATGATGCTCGAGTCGGCCTCTGTCCCGGAGCTGTATCCCCGTTCCGAGCTGGCGGTGTTCGAACGCGACTTCATGCTGGCGGAAGGTATCGGCGGCTTGCGGCGGGAGACGCTGCCGGCGGGACCCCCGGCGCCGGTGGTTTTCGAGCCCTGGTCGGAGCGCCACTTGCCCGCGGCCGCGGAGGTGATCGCGCGCTCTTACCAGGGGCACGTCGACAGCCGCATCAACGATCAGTATTGCAGCGTCGCCGGCGCCGGCCGCTTCCTCCATAACATCGTGCAGTATCCGGGCTGCGGGACGTTCTTCGTCCCGGCGTCTCTAGTGGCTGCGGACGCGCGCACCGGCCAGCTCTATGGCGTCTCCCTGGCGAGCCAGGTGGCGCCGCGGGTGGGACACATCACGCAGATCTGCGTCGATCCGGCCCAGCGGGGACGCGGCATCGGCGTCGAGCTGATGTGGCGTTCGCTGCGGGCCTTCAGCGAGCGGGGTTGCGAGGCCGCCAGCCTCACCGTCACGGCCAGCAACGCCGGCGCCGTGCGCCTCTACCAGCGCCTCGGCTTCCGGACCATCCGCCGGTTCCAGGCCTATACCTGGGAAGGGTTCCCCAAGTAAACGGCGACCCTTATTGCCGGGGAATGGCTCAAAAGACCCAGGTTGGCGTATGATTCCTGCAAGCCGGGACGTTTTGGACGGAAATCCCGCTAACTGAGGAACCATGAACACAGGCAGCCACAAAGGCTCAATCGGCCAGCCGCCCGCCATGCCCGCCGCCCGGGTCCGGCCGTGAGATGCTGGCGCGCCGGATCCTGACGAACTTCTTCAACCTGTCCGCGGGAGAATTGCTTTCCCGGGTGGCCACTTTCCTGGCGTTTGTCCACCTGGCCCGGGTCCTCGGAACCGGCCCGTTCGGTCAGATCAGCTTTGTCACCACGGTCGTTTCTTACTTGCTGCTGGGTGTGACCCAGGGATTCGACGCCATCGGCATGCGGGAGGTCGCTCGGGATCGCAGTACCCTCAATCGTTATACGGGAAATATCCTGGCGGTCCGGATAGTTTTCGCGGCAGCTCTGTACGTGGGTGTCTGGGGCGCGCTGGCGTTCCTGCAGCTAGATCCCCAGGTCCGGCGATTACTGCCGCTCTTCGCGCTGTGCCTCTTCTCCAGTGCGGTCTCGCTGAAGTGGGTCTTTCAGGCGCAAGAGCAGTCGGTTCCGGTCGCCGCCTCGGGTATGGTGGTTCAGGCGGTATTCGCCGCCGGCTGCTTCCTGGTGCGGAACGCCGGAGAGATCGCCTGGGTGCCGGTGTTCCGGCTGGCGGGTGAATTGGCCGCCGCCGCCGGACTGGGGCTGTTGTTTCGTCGTCAGGGCGGCCGGCTCCGCCCGGTTTGGGATCCCCCTTTTTGGAGGACCCTGCTGCGAGATTCCTTTCCTTTAGCCCTCACCTCTGCTCTCGGCACGATCCAGTACAACTTTGACGTGCTGGTGCTGGCGTGGTTGACCACGGCGGCCACCGTCGGTCTCTATGCCGCCGCTTCCCGAGTCCTCCTGCTCTTCTCGATATTGTTGGTGTTATTTCAGATCAGCCTGTTTCCCACGCTGGCGCGGGCGCGCGCCGGTTTTCACGACCTGAAGAAAATCTCCGATGCGGTGCTCAGGTTCATGGTGGCGGCCTGCCTGCCGGTGGCGCTGGCTTGCACGGTAGCCGCGCCGCGACTGCTGGAGCTGCTATTCGGCGCCGCCTACGGGGCCGCCGCGCCCGCGCTGCAGGTCCTGATCTGGACTCTGCCGCTAGCGGGGGTGCGGTCGCTTTACCGGCAGATTCTAGTGGCGTATGGGCTGCAACGCTATGAGCTCGCGGCTATGACGGCGGGATCGATCGGGAGTGTGGCCGCCAACCTGGCGCTGGCGCCCCGCTTCGGCGCCGTCGGAAGTGCCGCCGCAGCGTTGATCTCTACGACGGTAGTGCTCGTCTCGGCGTGCTACTTCGTGTCCCGGCACGTCCTGCCGCTGCCCTGGATTTCACACCTGGGCAAGCCCCTGGTCGCCGGCGTCGCCATGCTGGGGGCGGCGCTGGCTTTAAGCCGGACGCCGCTGGCTTTGCAGGTCGCCGGGGCTCTCGCCGTCTACGTGGCAGTGCTGTTTCTCGTAGGCGGCGCCACGCTGCAGGAGCTGCGGGTCCTGCGGACAGCGCGGGAGTCGGAGGCCTGAATCTGGTCGCAGCCGGGGAAGGTGTATACTTTGCGCGTCCCGGACGACCAAATGAAAATCCTGGTTGAGACGCCTTCCGCTCGCTTTTCTTACTGGGCCTGCCGGGCCATACTGCTGGCCTGCGGCGTGCTCCTTCCGATCGCGCTGGTCGAAGGCATTTTGAGAATCCAGGACACCCGGAGCCCTAAAACCCATTCTTCCACGATGGAATAATAACGGATCCGAAACTGGGGTTCCGACTGAAGCCGGGCTTTGCGGAAACCGATGCCCAGGGATTTCGCAATTCTTCCGTGCCTGCCGCCGCCGACATTGTCGCCGTCGGAGACTCCCAGACTTACGGGAATAATGCCACGGAGGCTCAAGCGTGGCCACAGCAGCTAAGTCGTCTGCTGAAGAAGAAGGTCTACAACATGGCGGTGGGAGGCTACGGGCCGGTCCAATACCACTACCTGCTGGAGCGCGCCGCGACGCTCCACCCGCGAGTGGCGATCGTCGCCTACTACACGGGTAATGACCTTTACGACTCCTATCATGCGGTCTACGAGACGGACGCCTGGCAGGAGCTCCGAAGTGGCGAATTTCAGGACAAAATGCACCACAGTGCCCAGCACTTCGAGCGCATCGATTTTGCCACGGTGGCGGAGCACGAGTTCGTGGAAAGGGCTGCTTACGAGCTGAACGATGGTTGGCTGAACCGCTCGCACCTTTATCGGCGGTTGTTCGCCTCCCACCACTCCTTCTTGGCGGCCCAGCGTTGGGCGCAAGCCTATCCCGACCGTGGGGCGGTTTTCGAAAGCGGGCGGGCAAGAACGGTGTTGACTCCGGCCTACCGCCTCCTGGCCCTGAATCTGGCCGATCCCAGGATCGCGGAGGGATTGCGCATCGCTACCAGCCTGGTGCCCCAGATCGCCGCGGCCAGTGCCAGAAGTGGCGCCACGCCGATCATCTTTTTGCTGCCTACCAAGGAGATGGTGTATGCGCGGCTGATGGAAGGACGTTCCATCCCGGACAGCTATCGAAGGCTTATTCAATGCGAGACCGCGGCGCGAACTGAACTCATCGCCGCCTGCGCCAGGGCCGGTATCGCGTATCTAGATCCACTGCCGGCGCTACAGAGTGCGGCTGCCGATTCCAGACACATTTATCTCGATAGTTCGGACGGCCATCCCAGCCCCGACGGCTACCGGCTCCTTGCCACGCTGATGTATGAATACCTCAGAAATGGTGTGGCAGAGCGATAATGTCCTACTAAATAGAATCGAACCCGCCGAGATGGCTATTCTCCTGTGGTAGAAGTCACAGAAGCTAGCGCGCCGTCGCCAAATGGTGGGCAGCTCTGATGACGAATCGACCGGTGATCCCTTTGAAATCGCGCCTCCTCTTCGCTCTCGGCGGGCTGTGCGTCCTTTCCATCGCTCTGCTCTACGGGCGGCTATATTTCAACCACCGGAGCGGGCTCTATTCGCGAACTCCCGTGTACCAATGGCAGGCCCAGGCGTTCCTCGAGGGACGCACTTCGCTGCCGGTAGACTTTTCCTGCGCCGGCCAGGAGATGATTCTTTATCGGGGACACCTCTACTATTACTACGGCCCGCTGCCCAGCTTGATCCACGCGGGCTTTATTCTTCTCTCGGGAAAATTGCTCGGCAGACCCTACTACCTCCCGGAATCCGTTCTCACTTTCGTCTTCGTCTGCGGCCTTGCCGGCGTCCTCTTCATGGCCTTTGCCCGAAAAGCTCAGGCTCTGGGTTGCCATCCTGCGGTAGCCGGCGCCGTCGGGTGCGTGGCCGGCGTCGCCGGGTGTGCTCTTTCCATCCTCTTCTCCATCGCCCGCTATCGCCTGTGGATCTTTGAGGAGGCGGCGCTGTATTCGAGCGTGCTGGCCTCGATGGCGGTGCTCGCCGCGTACGTCTACCTGCTCGGTTGGTACAACGGCGAGTCCCCCCGGATCTTAGCGGCGATGGGGTCCTCCCTAGCCTGCGCCGGAGCCCTGTTGTGCCGCCCGAACTTTGCCACGTTCCCCGTGTTGCTCGCGCCGTTGCTCATCATTCCGCACCTGCCGGCGAGTCACCCGCTTTACCGCCTCCTGCGCGGGCCCGGCAGCAGGTCCTCTCCCACTGGGTGGGGAGAGGGCGACTTCCTTGCTCGCGGTGCGCTCTACCTGGCCGCCCCCGCCGCCGGCGTAGCCTTTTTGCTGATTCACAATTACGTCCGGTTCGACAAGCCCTTCGAGTTCGGCACCAGGTACTTGTTGATACCGGAAGTGCGGCATATGCGAGCCGTGGTTTTCGCCAGCGACATCCTGCGTGCGCCGTTCCGTGCTCGCCTGCTGCATTCGATCCAAGGCTACTTAACCGGTTTCCAGAATCCGCTTTTCTTCCCGAACCAGGGGCCACTGCCCAGCAGCGGACTGGAACAAACCCCCGAGATGCAGCCTCCCTTCACGTTTCAGCGGGTGAGCTGGATCCTGTTTCCGATGCTGGCGGCGCTCGGCTGGCACCTCTGGCGCTTGTGTCGTGGCAAGAACAATTCTTCGCTAGCGCGCCTCGACCTGTGTTTTCTCGCCCTCGGAGGCCTGATCGTCGCTCAACATCTGTGGCTTTCCACCTACTTCCTCGACATCGTTTATCGTTACACCCTGGACATGCTGCCCGGGTTTCTCGCTCTGGCGCTGGCCGGCCTCGGCTTCCGCGGAAGCTATTTGCCCGTCACGGTTCTTCTGTCCCTCGCGTTTGTGGCCGACGCGCCCCACTACCTCGACATCTGGCGTCATGACCCAAGTCACTACCTGCAGTTAGGCTCACCCCTCGAGCTGCCGCGAACGAATTGCGGTTTCATGCCCATTCCCAAGGAGATTTCCTGTGGTCCGGCGGCGGCCAAGCTGCAACCCCGGGCGCGCATCGGCTGGGACGCCGCAGCGAGCTGCGATATAGCGGATTCCATCTTTCTGGTATTTTCCGTAGACCTTCCGGCCTCCGGCAACCGCTGGCGTCTCGAAATGCTGACCGATGACCGAGCGCTCCAAGCCGCGGAACAACCGATCATATTTGTGCAGGGGAGCTATTTTCCGTTGCAGCGCCGCGCGGACGGCCAGCCCGGCTTCGCAGCCGAGTTCACTCTGGACGTGGACGGTTCGATCGCCCGAGCGTTCCCCGTGGCGGTCGGCTTGCACCCTTCCCGGCCACTGGAGAGCAGCGCCGGAAAACTCTACTCGGTCAGCCTGGCGCCGGTCGGCCTCTCCCCTTAGCGCGCGGTCTCTTACATCTTCATCGCCAGATCGACCAGCGTCCGGACCGCCACGCCCGAGGGGCCCTTGGGCATGTAGGGTTTCGCTTCCTCGAGCCATGCGGTGCCGGCGATGTCCAGGTGGACCCACGGGGTGGGGTCGGCGAACTCTTTGAGGAACATCGCCGCCGTGATGGCCCCGCCCCAGCGGGTGCCGATGTTGGGCAGATCGGCGATGTTGCTCTGGAGCTGTTCCTTGTACTCGTCATCGAGCGGCATCGGCCACATCTTCTCGCCGCAATCCCGGGCGGAGGCGAGCAACCGGTCCTGGAAGGCCTGCTGATTGGTGAACACGCCGACATTGGTGTGGCCCAGGGCGACGACGATGGCTCCGGTGAGCGTGGCGGCGTCCACCAGGTGGGTGCAGCCCTGCCGCCGTGCGTAGGTGATGGCGTCGGCCAGAATGAGCCGGCCCTCGGCGTCCGTGTTGAGAACCTCCACGGTCTTGCCCGACATGGTGGTCTGGATGTCGCCCGGCCGCTGGGCGCGGCTGCCCGGCATGTTTTCCACCGTCGGGACGACCGCCGTCACCGCGATGGACGGCTTGAGATGGGCGAGGGCTTGCATCACCGCGATCATGGCAGCCCCGCCGGCCATGTCGTACTTCATCTTCTCCATGCCGTCGGCGGGCTTGATGGAAATGCCGCCGGTGTCGAAAGTGACGGCCTTGCCGACCAGGCCCAGGTGGGCGTTGGAAGAGGGCACCCCGGCGGGGCGGTAATGCATCACGATCAAGGAGGGCGGCTCGACGCTGCCCTGCGCCAC
>JBGPDC010000047.1:0-31677 GCA_041482115.1 Terriglobia bacterium
CACCCTGGACCACCTGGTGGTCTACATGAACGACCAGGCGCGGGGCAAGACGGGCGAGGTCCGTCTGGACGGGGTCATGACGCACACCGAAGAAAACCCGCTGGATCATGCGGTGGAACGAATCGCGATCGACCTGAAGTAGTCCTGGCGCGCACGGCGGAAATCGAGGAGCGACCCCGCCGAAGTGCCCTGCGGTCTGCCACCTCCCCCGGAGTGCTACGATATCCCTTACCCGGCGCATGCCTTCGCCATCCCGTCCCGCCACCGCCGAGTCCTCGCGCGCGCGGCAGTTCTTCGGACCCCACGGGCTGCTCTCCCGCTGGCACCCCGACTTCGAGTTCCGCGCCGGCCAGTTGAAAATGGCCGAAGAGGTCGAGGCGGCGCTCGCCGAAAAGCGTCACCTGCTGGTCGAGGCCGGCACCGGTACCGGCAAGACCCTCGCCTACCTCGTCCCGGCGCTCGCGGCCGGCAAGCGCGTGGTGATCTCCACCGGCACCAAGACCCTCCAGGAGCAGCTCTACTACAAGGACGTTCCCTTCCTCGAGAAACACTTCGACCGCCCGCTGCGCGTGGCCTACATGAAGGGCCGCAACAACTACCTCTGCCGCCAGAAGGTCTACGATGCCGAGAACAAGCCCGTGCTCTCGGGACTGATCGAGATCGAGGATTTCGCCGTGATCCGCGAGTGGGAAAAGACCACGGAAACCGGCGACCGCGCCGAGCTCAAGAAGCTGCCCGAGGGTTCCACCATCTGGGACAAGCTCGACGCCCGCCGCGAATTGTGCAGCGGGCAGAAGTGCCCGCAGTTCGAGCGCTGCTTCATCGTGGTGATGCGCCAGCGCGCCCTCGAGGCCGACCTCGTCATCGTCAACCATCACCTCTTCTTCGCCGACCTCGCCGTGCGCGACAGCGACTTCGGCTCCATCATCCCCGACTACGGCGCCGTGATTTTCGATGAAGCCCACGAGATTGAAGAGGTCGCCGGCCAGCACTTCGGGCTCTCGCTCAGCACCTACCGCTTCGAGGAGCTGGCGCGCGACACCTCGGCCCTCGCCCAGCTCAGCGACTTCGGCTCGAAGGAATTGAACCGCGTCCTCGATACGGTGCGCGACCGGGCGCGGGCCTTCTTCGACGTGCTGCCCGGCGCCGAGGGACGCTCCGCCTTCCGCCACCGCGACCAGTTCCTCGAGCAGCACTACCGCCCCTACCGCGACGTGATGGACTCGCTCGAGCTGCTCGCGACCCACCTCAAGCTGATCAAGAAGAATCCGGAAATCGTGTCCCCCTTGACGCGCCGCACCGACGAGATCCGCCAGACGCTCGAGTTCCTCGTGGCCGGCGAGGACCGCAACTTCGTCTTCTGGATCGAGCGGCGCGGCCGCGGCGTGTTCCTGCAAGGCACGCCCATCGACGTCTCGGCCCGGCTCGCTGAGGCCGTCTTCAACAAGGTCGATACCGTGATCCTCACCTCGGCCACGCTCGCCGTGCAGGGCAAGTTCGACTTCATCCGCAAACGGCTCGGGATCGCTTCCGCCCGCGAGCTGCTGGTCCCCGGACACTTCGATTACGCCCACCAGGCCCTGCTCTACGTACCGCCGAAACTCCCCGACCCGCGCTCGCCCCAGTTCGTCCAGGCAGCCTCGGCCGAGATCCTCCGCATCCTGCGCCACAGCCGCGGCCGTGCCTTCGTGCTCTTCACGAGCTACCAGCAGATGCGGCAGGTCCACGACCTGGTCTCGTTCTCGATCGAGTACCCCACGCTGCTGCAGGGCACGGCGCCCAAAAACGCGCTGCTCGAGGAGTTCCGCGCAACGCCCCATTGCGTGCTCTTCGCCACGGCGAGCTTCTGGCAGGGTGTGGACGTGCCGGGCGAGCAGTTGAGCTGCGTTATCATAGATAGGTTGCCGTTTGCGGTGCCGAGCGACCCGGTGGTCGAGGCGCGGATCCGCAATATTCGCGAGGAAGAGGGGAATCCCTTCTACGACTACCAGATCCCCGAGGCCGTCATCGCCCTCAAGCAGGGTTTCGGACGGCTGATCCGCAGCCGCAAGGACCGGGGCGTGCTGGTGCTCCTCGACAATCGCATCCGGCGGCAGCAGTACGGCCGCGTGTTCTTCGACAGCCTTCCCGAATACGCGTATACCGAGGACCTCGCGGCCGTGGAGAAGTTTTTCGACGAGCAGTGACCATGTTTGAAGTCTCCGTGGAAAAGACCTTCGCCGCCGGACACGCCCTGCGCCATTACCACGGCAAGTGCGAGAACGTCCACGGCCACAACTACAAGGTGCGTGTCACGCTGCTCGGCGAGCAGCTCGACCAGGCCGGCCTGCTCGTGGACTTCATCGAGGTCAAGCGGCTCATGCAGCAGATCGTCGACCGCCTCGACCACCAGTTCATCAACGACATCCCGCCTTTCACCGAGCTCAATCCCTCGGCCGAGAATATCGCCCGCTACTTTTACCAGGAGCTCTCGAGCGGACTCGCCGCCCATCCCGCGCCCGTGCCGGTGCGCGTGGGCAAGGTGAAGGTCTGGGAGACCAACGTGACCACGGCCACCTACCGGGAGTAGCGTGCAGGTCACCGAAATTTTCCGGTCGATTCAAGGGGAGTCCACCTTCGTGGGACTGCCGTGCGTCTTTGTGCGCCTCACCGGCTGCAACCTGCGTTGCACCTGGTGCGACACGGCGTACGCCTTCCACGGCGGCGAGAAGCTAAGCATCGACCAGGTCCTCGAGAAGGTTCGCGGCGCGGGCGTGCGGCTCGTGGAAATCACCGGCGGGGAGCCGCTGCTCCAGAAGGAAGTGCATCCTCTGATGGAGCGATTGCTCGCCGAAGGCTACCAGGTGCTGCTCGAAACCAGCGGCGAGCGCTCCATCGCCGAGGTGCCGCGCGCGGTCGTCAAAATCGTCGATGTGAAGTGCCGGGATTCGGGCGAGCCCGGCACGTTCGATATGACCAACCTCGCGCACCTCGCCCCCCACGACCAGGTGAAGTTCGTCATCGCCTCCCGCCGCGACTACGAATTCGCCCGCGACTTCACCCGCGCCCACGACCTGTCCCAGCGAGTCGCCGCCGTGATCTTCTCGCCCGTCTGGGGCCAGGTCGATCTGCAAGCCATGGCCGATTGGATCCTCACCGACGGCCTCGACGTCCGGTTCGGCTACCAGCTACATAAGCTAATCTGGGGCGGGGAGGCGCGCGGTGTGTAACGAACCGGCCCGGCTTCCCGTCTCTCTGTAAATGCTTCGATCTTTCTTTGGGGTCCTGGCCGTTCTGATTTTGGCGGTGCCCCTGCGCTCTGACGATTCGGCCCCGGCCCACCCGGACCCGCACATTATGGGTGTGATTCCTAACTACAAGACCGTGGAAAACCCTTCCGAGGTGGTCCCGCCGATGACGGTCAAGGCCAAGTTCGTCCTAGCCGCGCACGATTCTTTCGATCCCCGCTCTTTGCCGGTGACCGGACTCTACAGCGCTATCGGACAACTGCGCAACCAATATCCGTCGTTCGGTCAAGGGATGGCGGGCTTCGGCAAGCGCTATGCCGGCAATTACGTGGATCAGGCCATCGGCAACATGATCGGCGAAGCCGTAGTCCCCGTCCTGTTCCATGAAGACCCGCGGTACTACCGCCTCGGGTCCGGCGGGCCGCTGAAGCGCGTGACTTACTCCTTCACCCGCATCTTCGTGGCTCACACGGATGCCGGCGGAAGGCATTTCAACTACGGGGAGTTTCTGGGCAACGGCCTGGGCGCGGCCATCTCCACGGCCTATTATCCGGCGGAAGACCGCAACGCCCACGCGGTCCTCTCCAAGGCCGCGATTCAGACGCTCACCGACGGGGCCTTCAACGTCGGCAAGGAGTACTGGCCCGACATCCGCCGGAAGCTCTTCCATAAGTAGCGAGGGCAGCGCGAAGTCATCGTAGAGAATCCAGCCGCCCGGACCGGAGCACTCGGATCCTCTCGGCGACCCGCGACATCTTCATGGCTTGCGGAACACCAGGCAATACTCGCGCGAGTTCCAGTCGTCGATGCGGCGGTCGAGGACAAAGCCGGCGGCGGCGACTTCCCGCAGGACCACGGCCGGCGGAATCCCGTGCCCGCCGCGGTCCTCCGGCACTCCTTCCGGACGCCTCAGCCAGAAAAGCCAGCGGACCGGGACGAAGTCGATGATGGCCAGCCGCCCGCCGGGGCGCACGGCTTCGAACAAGCTCGCGTCGAGCGCGGCCGGGTTGGTGAAGTGGTGATAGACGCGGCGCATGTAGACCGCATCGCAGCAAGCGGCCGGCAGATGGGTCTGCCGCTCGCCGGCCTCGAGGACGGTCACGTTATGAAGCCCGGCCTTCCCGGCGGCGGCATCGATCGTGCGGCGGCGGGCGGGATCGATTTCGGTGGCGTAGAGGCGTCCCCCGGCGCCGAGCCGCGCCGCGAGCACCACGGCCATCTGCCCCTCTCCGGCCCCCACCTCCGCGGCCGTGGCGCCCGGCCCGAGCGCAAGCAGCGGAACGAGCCGGGCGACCTCCCCTGCGGGGTCGTTGTACCAGAGCGGGCGCAAGACCCAGATCCCGGCTACGGCGAGCAGCAGGACCGCGATCCCGCTTAACCGGCGAAGGGTGAGCCAGCGTGCCATCGTTTCTTATCGCGTCTTACTGTTGCAGCCAGCGCTCCCGGAACCGCTCACGCAGCCGGCCGTGGATCTTCTCCGCCTTGGCAAGCTGCTCGGGCGTCAGGACGGCATGCACCTGAGCGGTCGCTTTCGCCTTGATGATCGCAAGTTGCGCTACCTCCTGGCCGAGCTGGTTGGCGAGCGGCTGGAGTGTAGCATCGTTGGTCTGGCCGCTGCCGACCGCCTGCTCAAAGGCCTGGTGCGTCTGCTGCAACTGCACGAGCAGCGGCTGGGCGACTGTCAGGTTCTGGTCGAGGATCGCTCGGATTTGGGTCTGTTGCGCGTCCGAGAGGTCGAGCACCACGGTCGCGACGCGCAGGAACCGCTCGCCGTGCGCGCCCGTCAACGGACCTTGGGCCAACGGACCCTGGGCCAATACCGCGGCGGCCCCGCCCACCAGCACTAGGGTTGTAATAACGGCCACCGCGACGGCGGCCAGGATGATTCGTTTCTTGGTCATGGTCTGATCTTGCCTCCTACAGTTATCAAACGCAGCCGCCGTCAAGCCGCCATGTCCCGCGAGTAAAGAGGAGTAAAGATTTGTAAAGCCTGCCGGAGCCGCCGGGCAACGTGATAGAAGGGAGACAGGTGCCGAGGATTCTCATCGTCGACGACGACGCCGAGCTGTGCGGGCTGCTCCACGAATATCTGGGCGGCCAGGGGTACGAGGTGCGTGTCGCCAACAGCGGTACGCAGGGCCTGGAGGCCGCGCTCGATCCCGCCGTGGACCTGGTAGTCCTCGACGTGATGCTGCCCGGTCTCGATGGCTTCGAGGTGCTGCGGAGGTTGCGGCAGCAATCGCAGGTGCCGGTGATTATGCTTACCGCGCGCGGCGAGGACGTGGACCGCATCGTGGGCCTGGAGCTGGGCGCCGACGACTACCTGCCGAAGCCTTTCAATCCCCGGGAGCTCGTGGCGCGCATCCGGGCGATCCTGCGCCGGGGTGAACTACGCGCGGGACAGGGGAAAGTGCGGGTGCAGGACGTGGAACTCGACCCCGGCTCGCGCACCGTTACGCGGAACGGCGCACGCGTGGACGTGACCACGATCGAGTTCGATATCCTACAACAGCTCCTGCGCGCGGCCGGACGGGTGCTCTCCCGCGACCAGCTCATGGAAGCGCTTTACGACCGGCCAGCAGGCGCCTTCGACCGCTCGATCGACATGCACATCAGCCACCTGCGGCGGAAGCTCGGCGATCCGGACCTGATCAAGACTGTCCGCGGGGTGGGCTACGTGTTTCCGCGTCAGAGCGGGGCATCGTCTGATGGGGAGGCCGAGCCGTGAAGAGCCTCTTCGCCAAGATCCTGCTCTGGTTTCTGGCCACGGCCACGATCGCCGTGACGGGCTTCGCCGTGATCGCAGCCCTGGTGGACGCCGATTCGCCGCGCGGCCGCGAGACGTTTCAGCAGGAGCTGCGGTTTCACGGGGGCGAGGCGGTGCACATCTACGAAGAGAGCGGACCGGCGGCCCTGGCCGACCACCTGGCGCGCATGACCGTCGTCTATCACTTCAACGGCGCGCTGACCGACGAGCAGGGCCGTTCGCTGAGCGATCCCTCGCAGGACCTGTCGAATTTCGTCGAACGCGCGCGGCGGCGCCGGGTCTTCTCAGATTTCCCGCGCTACGTCCTGGTCTTCTCGTCGGAAGTGACGGGGCGGCAGGGCCAGTACTGGTTCTTCCTGCTGCTGCCACGGGACCAATTCGGTTTCTGGGCGCGGTTGCGCCGCACGGCGACACTGCCGCACCTGTGGCTGCTCGCCTCCGTCGTGCTGCTCAGCTACGCGCTCGCCCGGTACCTCACGCAGCCGGTGAAAGAGCTGCGCCGGGCGGCGGAGCGTCTCGGCCAGGGCGACTTCCAGGCGCGCGTGCGCTCCACCCGCGAGGATGAGCTGGGCGAGCTGGCTCAAACCTTCGACCACATGGCCGATCGCATCGAGCGCGCCGTCACCGCGCAGCAGCAGCTCGTGCAGGACGTCTCGCACGAGCTGCGGTCACCGCTCAGCCGCCTCGCAGTGGCGGTTGAGCTGGCTCGAACCAGTCCGGACCCGGCGGCCGCCCTCGACCGCGTGGAGCGCGAAGCCGAGCGGCTGAACGAGCTGGTCGGCGAATTGCTTGCCGTCTCGCGGGACCAGATCCGGCCGGAGCCGGTGGACTTTTCCGCGCTGCTGGCGCAGGTGACGGAGGAACTCCAGATCGAAGCCCAGGCGCATCCCTGCCGGCTCACCCTCGACGCGGCTCGGGATCTGACGCTGTCCGGTGACCCGGAGCTGCTGCGGCGGGCCGTCGAGAATGTGACTCGCAACGCTATCCGGTATACGTCGCCGCAGAGCGAGGTACGGGTTGTGGCGAGCCGCCGCGGCGGCCAGATCGAGATCACGGTGCAAGATGCAGGTCCCGGCGTTCCGGAAGAAGCGCTGCCGCGCCTGTTCGATCCCTTCTATCGCGTCAGCCCCGACCGCGACCGCTCGACAGGAGGCGTGGGCCTGGGGCTTTCGATCGCGCGCCGCGCCGTCGAGCTGCACGGCGGGAGGATCGCGGCCGCCAACACGCGTCCGGGGCTGCGGGTGAGCATCACGCTGCCCGGCGATATGATGAAGAAGAGTGAATGACTCCCGCCCGATCGCCCGCCCGATCGCCATCGTGCTGCTCAGCGGCGGCATGGATAGCTGCGTCACGGCTGCCATCGCCGCCCAGGACTATCGCCTGGCCCTGCTGCACTCGAGCTACGGCCAGCGCACGGAAGCCCGCGAGCGGCGGTCGTTTGAGGCGATCGCGGATCACTACCGGGCCGAGCACCGGCTGGCGATCGAGCAGCGCTACCTGAGCCGGATCGGCGGCTCGGCGCTTACCGATCCGTCGATCGCAGTGCCCCACGCCGACCTGCTCGCCGCCCAGGCCGGGGAGATCCCGGTGACTTACGTTCCCTTCCGCAACGCGCATTTCCTCGCCGTCGCGGTGTCGTGGGCCGAGGTGCTCGGGGCGCCGCGTATCTTCATCGGGGCCGTCGAGCAGGACTCCTCGGGCTACCCGGATTGCCGCCCGGAGTATTACCAGGCATTCAACGAGACCATCCGGCGGGGCGTGCGGCCTGCGACCCGCATCGAGATCTGCACCCCGCTGATCGAGCTCACCAAGGCCGAGATTGTCCGGCGGGGAGTGGAGCTGGGGGCGCCGCTCGGCCTCACTTGGTCGTGCTACCAGGCAAGTGATGCGGCCTGCGGCACCTGCGACAGTTGCGTCCTGCGGCGGCGGGCGTTTGAGCAGGCCGGGGTGACGGACCCGATTCCGTACCGAAGCCGCTGAAGCGCCGGCGCGCCGTTGCAGCGCGCCGGCGTAACCGGTGGGTCCGACCCTGTACCTTACTGAGCCGCGTTGAGGATGACGGGGAGACTGCCCTTGCCGTTGCCGATCACGATGACCTTGGAGTTCTTCGAGTCGGCGATCTTTTCCGTCGCCTCGATGCCTTTCCACTGCAGCAGCCGGTCGCTGATGCCCTCGGACACGGTGGCCTGAAAGTCGCGGATGCCCTGGGCTTCGATGCGCTTCCGCTCGGCCTCGCGGCGCTCGCGGTCGAGCACGAACTGCATGCGCTGGGCCTCCTGCTCGGCCTGCATCTTCTGCTCGATGGATTGCTTCAGATTGGGCGGCAGCTCGATCTTTCGCAGGAACACCTGCTGGATCACGATGCCGGGGCCCGGGATGTCGCCATACTGGCCGATCAGAGAACCGATGCGCTCCGTCATGCGCGTCCGGACGTAGGCGGCCAGCTCCTCACGGCGCGCCGCGTACGACTCTTGGAAAGCAAAGCGGGCCGTCGCCTCGGGCACGGCGCTGCGGGCGGCCGGCCGCACGATCGAGTTCACGTAGTCCCGGCCGATGTGGCGGTACATCGACGGGGCGCTCGCGTCCACCAGCTTGTACGAAACGCTGACGTCCATCGCCATCAGCACGCCGTCCGACGACAGGGCATAGACGGAGTCGTCCCCGCGCACCTGACCTTCACGGTCGGAAGAAACCATCGTGTAGGTCTCAGTACGCACCGACAGCGTCTGAATGTCGGCTAACGGGTTCACGAAGTGCAGCCCCTCCGGAATGGGGCGTGGCTGGACGGCGCCGAATACGACCGGCACTCCGACATGTCCGGCCGGCACCGCGGTCAAGCACGCCAGCAGCGCGCACACCACGGCCAGAGCGGCGGCGGCGCGGTACGACAACCTCCCCAACAACAACAGCCGCTCGTCGGCGTCGCGCGCCAAGCGGACCAGCGCCCCCGCGCCTACCGCTACCAACAGTGACAGTAGCGCCAGAAACATCATGGAATTGCTCCTTTTCCCTCTCAACGATTGGATCATGCACCACATAAGAGTGGTGCTAATTTAACGACTTTAGAATCAGTGAGTTGTGAATATTGACCGGACTGTAATCAGGCGCCTGGGGGCGTCGGAGGCGGCGGTACGACTGGCGGCGAGTAGTGTTGTTCCTTCCAGTAGGAGGCGCTAGAATACCCCTACGCCCCAAACTGGGAACGGAGGGATCCATGAGGATCGAACAGTCATCTTGTCGCATGTTGCGGGGAGCGCTGTGGGCTGCGCTGCCATTGATAGTCCTTCTCTACGGCTGTTCCAGCACCACCGAAACGGCCAAGAAAGCCGAAGAGCCGAAGGTCACGTGGCCCTCGATTCCGGGCTATGAAGAAATGAAGATTCCGGCCGACAATCCGATGACGGCGTCGAAGGTCGAGCTGGGCAAGATGCTCTTTTATGACAAGCGGCTGAGCGCCGACGGGACGAAGTCGTGCTACGACTGCCACCTTAAGGAGCACGGCCTCACCGACGGACTGCCGACCGCGATCGGCGCGTTCAACGCCAAGTTGCCGCGGTCGAGCCCGACGCTGTGGAACGTCGGCTACCACGCGGCCCTCTACTGGGATGGCCGCAGCGCGTCCCTGGAGGCGCAAGGGAAGGCTGCCTGGACGGGCGGAAACATGGGCGTCTGGGGCAAGGGCGTGCCGAACAAAGAGGACCGGGTCAGCACTAAGGAAATCGCCGACAAGATCGGCGCCATTCCAGGCTATAAGGAGCAGTTCCAGCACGTGTTCAACGGGCCGGCGACGCCGGAGAACATCATCGCCGCCATCTCCGCCTTTGAGCGCACCCTCGTAGCCGACAAGTCCGCGTGGATCCGCTTCCGCTCGAACGACCAGACCGCGTTCACCGAAGAGGCCAAGCGCGGGTGGCTCGTGTTCAGCGAGAAGGCCAAGTGCAACAATTGCCACGACGGCCTGCTTCTTACCGATCAGCAATACCATAACGTGGGCATCGGCATGGACGCGCCGAAACCGGACCAGGGACGCGGCGCGATCTCGAAGGATGAGAAGGATACCGGGGCGTTCAAGACCCCGACGCTGCTCGATATCAGCAAGTCGGCGCCGTACTTCCACAACGGCAGCGTGGCGACGCTCGAAGAGGCCGTGGACCTGATGTTGAACGGCGGCAAGAAGAACAAGTTCCTGGATACGAAGAACTTGAAGGCCGTGAAACTGACGGCGGCCGAGAAGGCGGACCTGCTGGCGTTCCTGAAGGCGCTGGACGTCGACTATACGATCACCGAGCCGAAGCTGCCGTAGGTGGAAGGCGTGTGGGGTGGCGGGCCGGCTGCCGCCCCACTCTAACGCTCGCGGGTGGCCTGGATCAGGGCTTCCATGTGGGCGAGATACCGCTCCAGGGCCTTCCGGCCCGCGGCGGTGAGGCGGTATTCGGTCTTGGGGAGCCGTCCCTCAAAATACTTGGTGCAGGCGATGTAGCTCGCTTCCTCGAGCTTGCGGGCGTGTACGCTCAGGTTGCCATCGGTGGTCTTCATCAGCCGCTTGAGGTCGTTGAACGAGAGAGAGTCGTTGACGGCCAGCGAGCTCACGATGCCGAGGCGCATGCGCTCGTGAATCAGGCGGTCGAGATCGAGCGGACGGCTCTCGGCGGCGCGCCCGCGCGTGGCGCGCATCTCGCGGCCCTCGGCGCGGGGCTTCGGCGTGCGGTCCGCCGTCATGGCGCTTTCCTTAGCCACCGTACCTCCTCGCGATGATGAAGCCGAAGAGGAGATGCAGCCCGCCAAAACCAGCCATTAGGAACTGGTCTCCCCAAGCCGCCGGGCTGAAGAGCGCGACGGCGCCTTCGGCCATGAAGCACAGTCCCATGACCGGAACAATCTTGACGGAGAAGGCTCCGCCGGTGACGACGCCCGTGCCGTAAAGGAGCAGCCAGACGCCGGGGATAGCGGCGGGGAGGCCCGCGCGGTAGAGGACGGCCGTCAGTAACGCTCCGGCGAGCATGGGCGGGACGAGGCTCAGGGCGAACTTGCGCCCCGGTCCCCGCAGCAGCGGAATCCGCGCGGCCCGCGCCTTGCGCGCCATGGTGAGGGCGCCGATGACGAGGGCCAGGGTCGCGGCCGCAAGCCAGGTCCCCAGGCGCGCTTCGATGCTGGCTTGCCGGGTGGCGACTACGCCGGCGGCGAGCGCCGTCGCCCCCATGGCCACGCCGCCCCAGCCAGGGACGGCGGTAAAGGCGCCGGCGCGCTCCATCGTTTCCCGGATGAAGCGCAGGTTATCGCGGGCGTGCGCGTCGATCGCCAGCGGCTCGCGTGGTTCGATCCGCAGGGGGCTGCCGGAAGCCATAGGGAGATCATACCGCAGAAGGCTTTGCATCGTAAAGTCCACGAAACACTCTCGGGCCCCCGCTCCGCGCCGGCCCGCTCGAATAAGCCACAATGAGGAGGTGGCACCCGCGGCCGAACTTCTCCAGCCCGTTCTGGCGACTCTGAAACTCCGGCTGCCTCCGGACCGGCTGGCTTTGCTCGCGCGGCACTTCGACCTGCTGCTCCGCTGGAACCAGCGCCTGAGCCTCACCGCCATTCGAGAGCCGCCCGAAATCGCAATAAAACATTTTGGTGAAGCTTTGTTTTTGGCAACTCACCTCGCGGGCGAATCGGGCGCTTTAGCGGACGTCGGCTCGGGTGGCGGCTTCCCGGGCTTTCCTGTGGCTGTGGCGGTCCCGAGTCTGCGGGTCACCCTCATCGACTCAAACGCGAAGAAAGCTGCTTTTCTAAAAGAGATCGCCCGCGGCGTCTCAAATGCCGACGTGTATCATGGCCGCTTTGAATCTCTCGCGCGCGAATTCGACTGGGTATGCCTGCGCGGTGTGGCCCCGGAGCCTCTGCTGGCACAGATTGTAAAGAAAACAAAGAGGTTAGCGATCTTGACAGGGGCCGAAGAGGCACGTAAGCTATCATCTCACGGGTTTCTTTCCCAAAAGAGCACGTTTGAATTGCCCTGGCCCACGGGTCGGGAGTTGTGGATGTTCCACGTGGAACGTTAATGGGCCGAGTCATCGCAATCGCGAACCAAAAGGGCGGCGTGGGGAAAACCACGACGGCCATCAATCTTTCCGCCTCGCTGGCGGCGGCTGAATGCAGCGTCTTGGTTATCGATTGCGACCCCCAGGGCAATTCGACCAGCGGCTTCGGCTTTCCGAAGGACCCGGACCGTAAGAGCCTCTACGACGTCCTGCTCCAGCAGGCCGACCCCAGCGAGGCCCGACTTCGGACCGCGATCGACGGCCTGGATCTGATCCCTTCTGACCGCAGCCTGGTGGGCGCCAACATCGAACTGGTCTCGACCGACAACCGGGAATCCCGCCTGCGGGACGCCTTGGCCCCCCTGCGCGACCAGTATCGCTTCATCTTGCTTGATTGCCCCCCGGCCCTGGACCTTCTTACTGTTAACGCTTTGGCCGCTGCGGACACGCTCCTGGTCCCCATCCAGTGTGAGTATTTCGCTCTCGAGGGGGTGTCGCAACTCCTTGATACGATGGAGCGGGTTCGCGATTCGCTGAACCCGTCGCTCAAGATTGAAGGCGTCCTGCTGACCATGTATGACGACCGGACCATGCTGACGCGGCAGGTCGAACAGGATCTTCGCGGCTTCTTTGTCGGCGAGGTCTTCGAAACGGTCATTCCCCGGAACGTGCGCCTTGCAGAAGCGCCTAGCCACGGCAAGCCAATCATCCTATACGACTTGCACTGTAAGGGTGCCGAGGCTTACCTCCGCCTGGCGAAGGAGATTTTAGCCCATGACGAAGAGCGACGAACTGTCACCGCCCCGTAAAGCCCTGGGCAAAGGCCTCAGCGCCCTGTTGCCCCCGCGGTCGGCGGTAGCCGAAAAGGCCGCGGACAGTCCTGCCGAGGTTCACGGGGAGCGCGTGCAGCAAGTTCCGATCGAGCTGATCGACGCCAATCCCTACCAGCCGCGGCGAGTCTTTGATCCCGACCGGCTGGCGGAACTGGCTCTTTCGATCCGCTCCGAGGGCATCATTCAGCCCATCATCGTGCAGCGCAACGGCGCACGATACACGCTGATTGTGGGCGAGCGCCGGTGGAGAGCTGCCCGGATGGCCGGCCTGCAGCAGATCCCGTGCCTGGTGCGCCAGATCCCGCCCGAGCGGGTCTTGGAAGTCACGCTCATTGAGAATATCCAGCGCGAGGACCTCAACCCGATCGAAACCGCCCAGGCTTTCGAGCGGATGGTGAGCGAGCTGCAGTTGAACCACGAGGAAATCGCCAAGCGAACCGGCAAGGATCGCTCCACGATCACGAACCTGCTGCGGCTGCTGCGGCTCCCGGCGGACGTTCAGCAACTGGTCGCGGAACGACGGATCTCGATGGGGCACGCTCGCGCCATCCTGTCGCTGACAACCGAGGAACAACAGCGCCGCATGGCTGAAAAGACGGTGGCGCAGGGGCTGTCCGTGCGGCAGGTCGAGCGCATGGTCAAGCGGCTGACCGAGCCTCGGGAGCCGGGCGAGGTGGAGGAGGCCAGGCAGGATCCGAATGTGACGGCGGCCATTTTGGAAATGGAGCAAGCTTTAGGAACCAAGGTTCGCATCGTGGACAAGGGCGACGACAGGGGCCGCATCGAGATCGAGTATTACTCGGCCGAGGATTTGGAAAGGATTTATACGGCTATCGTAAAGTCATGATTCCATTGACTGCACAGGTGAAAGCGGCCGGTTGAGCGTCCAAGCTTAGTCCAAAGTTTTTGGACCAGGTCTTGGCGAAGCTGCCGCGCTTCCCGAACGCGAACGTGCTGGTCGGTTTTGACACCTCGGACGACGCGGGGGTCTACCGGCTGACGCCGGAGTGTGCCCTGGTGCAGACGGTCGACTTCTTCACGCCGATCGTCGACGACCCCTATCTCTTTGGACAGATCGCGGCGGCGAACTCATTGAGTGACATTTACGCTATGGGGGGCAAGCCGCTCTCGGCGCTCTCGATTGTGGCATTTCCGGGAAAGGGAGATCCCGAGGTCCTGCTCGACATCATGCGGGGTGGCGCCGAGAAAATCCAGGAAGCGAATTGTGCGCTGCTGGGGGGCCACAGCATCGCAGATGAAGAGATCAAGTTCGGGTACGCGGTCACAGGAACGGTGCATCCCGAGCGGGTGCTGGCCAATGCGGGGGCGCGGGTCGGGGACCGGCTCGTGCTGACCAAGCGGATCGGCACCGGGGTGATCGGTACGGCGCTCAAACGTGGCACCGCCAAGAGCGAGCATGTGGACGCCGCCGTCGCGTCGATGGTCACCCTCAACCGCAAGGCCTGCGAGGTGATGCTGGGGTATCCGGTCCATGGATGCACCGACGTGACCGGCTTTGGTCTGCTGGGGCACGCGCGCGAGATGGCGAAGGCGAGCAACGTGACGCTCGAGATCGACCACGCGCGGGTGGAGTTCCTGCCGGGGGCTCTCGAATATTCGGCGGCCGGCGCCATTCCAGCGGGCCTCAAGAACAATCGCGAGTTTGTTTCTTGCTCAGTACAACTAATAGGTAAGATCGCTCCGGAGGTCGAAGACCTGCTCTACGATCCGCAAACGTCCGGAGGCCTGCTGATTGCGGTGGAGGCGGACCGGGCCGAGGCGCTGCGCGATGAGCTGCGCCGGGAAGGGGTCCCCGCGAGCGTGGTGGGAAGTGCTGTCGAGCGGCGGGCCACGTCGCTGGAAGTGAGTTAGCAGGGCAAGTGCCACTGCAGCCAGTTGCTTGGTGACTTGTTTTTCTCCGACCGCGGCCGAAAAGCACGCGGTAAGATCAATCTGGCGCCCTGGCGACAGGCGGTGGCTGGGGAGTAAAGTGTCCGCTGCCGGGAGAAAAGCATCGGCACGGAGGGGCGGTCCGCCGCAAGGAGATCGGTAATGAAAGCATGGCTGCTAATTTGTCTTGTCAGTGCTGGCGTTCTGGCGACGCTGGGGGGCCTGAGTGCCGCGGAGGGAGATTACTTCCTATACGTCGGCAGCTACACGGATAAGCCCTCCACGTCGCAGGGTATCTACGCGTGGCGTTTCGAGCCCTCGTCAGGCAACGTCACATCTCTCGGCTTGGTGGCTGAGACGATCAATCCCGCTTATGTGTCCGCCACACCCGATGGGCGATTTCTCTACGCCGTCAACTGGCAGACGCCCGAGGCGGCGAAAGACGATACCGTCAGCGCCTATGCGATCAACAGGAAGACCGGGGCACTGACGTTTCTCAACAAGGCCAGCGCCGGAGGCGGGCTGCCGAATCAAGTGATCGTGGATCCGCGCGGGAAGTTCGCGATGGTGACGAATTATGGATTTCACGGCCACGATGCCGCCCATAACAACTCCTCTCTGGCGGCGCTGGCGATCCAAGCGGACGGGAAGCTCGCGGCGCCTTTCTACGTTGACCACCACACGGGCGCAGCATCGATCCCGCGTCAGGCCAGCGGAGCGCACACTCATGGTGTGATCTTCACTAAGGACGATCGCTTCGCGTTCGTCGCCGAGCTAGGCCTCGACCGTGTCTACGTCTATCGCGTGGAGGCCGGGAAGCCCGCCGTCACGCCGGCCGATCCGCCTTTTGTCACTCTGAGTGCCGGCTCCGGACCACGCCGCCTGGCCTTCAGCCCGAATGAAAAATTCCTCTACGTGAATCACGAGACGGACTCGAAGGTGAGTGTCTTCGCTGTCGATCGGGGCGCCCTCCAGGAGATTCAACAGATTTCCACGCTGCCCGCGGATTTCACAGGGCGCAATACGACGGCTGAAATCCAGATGGACAAGGCCGGCCGGTTCCTCTATGTCTCGAACCGCGGCGCCAACAGCATAGCGGTCTATGCCGTCGATGCCGGCAAAGGGACTCTGACCCTTCGTGAATTCGTCCCCTCCCTGGGTCAATCACCCCGCAATTTAAGGTTCGACCCAACCGGCCGGTATTTTTTCGCCGCCAACCAGTTTTCCAACAACGTCGTCATTTTCAGCGTGGATGCGCAGAGCGGACATCTGACGCCCACCGGAAAACAATTGCAGATGGGCCAACCCGCTTCGATGTTTCTGGTCAAGTCTGAATAGTCAGGCGGTGAGTTGGCCGGGGTGGTGTCCGTTAGCTCGCACGGCAGCACTCCAACGAGTTCGTGGTAAATCGGACGACCGGATTTTCTGGACCAACTAGCTAAGGCGGACGATGCCAAGCTGGCGGATCTTCTCTTGGAGGCTCTGGCGTTCGAGGCCGATCGCGGCGGCGGTGCGGGTGACGTTCCCGCCATGCTCGCGCAGCTTGCGGGAGAGATAGGCAATCTCGAAAAGGCGGCGGGCTTCGCGGAAGTCGGCCGCCTCCGCCGGATCGTCCGAGAGGGGTGACACGGCGGCCCGTTCGAGCGCCGCCTCCAGGTCTTCGGGCGTAACCCGCGGGCCGCGCGCCAGCACGAAAATCTTCTCCACCACACTATGGAGCTGGCGCACATTGCCGGGCCAGGGCGCGTCCGTCAGGCGGACCAACGCCTCGCGCGTCAACTCCGGCCCCGGCCGCCCGTACTTGCGCGCGAGCTCGCTCCAGCGCCGCTCGACGAGCAGCGGGATATCTTCGCGGCGCTGGCGCAGCGGCGGCAGGTACAGGGTCACTCCCGCGAGGCGGAAGTAAAGGTCCTGCCGGAAGCGTCCCTGGCGGACGGCGCTCAGGAGGTCCTGGTTGGTCGCGGCGATCAACCGGACGTCGGCCTTGACCGGCTGCGCGCCGCCGAGCCGCTCGACCACGCCCAGCTCCGCGGCGCGGAGAATCTTCGCCTGCGTGGCCGGCGCCATGTCGCCGATCTCATCGAGGAAAAGCGTGCCACCGTGGGCCGCTTCGAATTTTCCGGGGCGGGAGGCGGTGGCGCCGGTGAACGCGCCCTTCTCGTAGCCGAAGAGCTCGCTTTCCACCAGCGTTTCGGGAAGCGCGGCGCAGTTGAGAACGACGAGCCGCTGGCGGGCGCGCGGGCTGCGGGCGTGGATCTCTTGCGCGAGCAGATCCTTGCCGGCGCCGCTCTCGCCGAGCAGCAGCACGGGCAGGTCGGTCTGGGCCACGCGGTCGGCGCTGAGGAACAGCTCCCGCATGAGCGGCGACTGGCTGACCATGCGGCCGAAGTGTCCCTCGGCCGCCAGGCGCTCGCGCAGGTCGGAAACTTCGTGGCGCAGGTCCTGGTGCTCGATGGCGCGCGCGACGACCAGGCGTAATTCCTCTACGTCGTAAGGCTTCGCCAGATAATCGTAGGCGCCGGCCTTCATGGCGTCGACGGCCACCCGCTCCGAGCCGTGCGCGGTGATCATGACGATCGGGGGCGCCTCGGGCCCCGCGCCGATTTCCCGCAGAAATGCGAGGCCGTCCTCACCCGGCAGGTTCAGGTTGTAGTCGAGCAAGATGACGTGCGGACGCCCGGCGCGCAGTTGCTCCCGGGCTTCGGCAGTGGAGCCGGCCTCGAGGATGCGACAGTCCCGCTCAAACGCGCGCCGGAGCGCGTAACGGGCGGCGGGTTCGTCGTCGACCACGAGCAGCGTGTGCGGCATACAACCGGAGACGATTATCTCAGAGCGGAAGATCTTCGCTGCCAGCGATGCCCGTCAGTGTCAGAGCAATCTGGCGGCAAGGCCTGGGCAGGCTGTTGATTCCAAACCCTCGCGCTGCGGACCTGCGCTTGCATTCCCATGGGCGTCATGATGCTCTCAACGATTCTTCTTCTCGCGATGGCCGGCGCCGGAACGCCTCCGGAAGCCGTCCTTGCCCGAATGGAGCAGTGGACGGCGCAACAGCAGCGGCTGCTGCCGTCCTATCAAGGGCGACGCCGCTATTTCATCACCCACCCGCTCCTCAACGGCGAGACCTCGGCGCTCGTCGAGGAGCGCTTCCGAACACCCGAGCAGAAGCAGTTTCAGATCCTCGAGCGACACGGCCTGCGAGAGCTTGAAGATCGGGTCTTCAGCCCGCTGCTGGAAGCCGAGCTCGAGACGACCCACGACCCGCAGCGAGCCGCGACTGAGATCTGCCGGCGCAATTACAGCTTTCGTTTTCTCTTCCATGACCCCGGCCAGGGCGCTTACGTCTTTGAGATAGAGCCGCGCACGTCCAATCCGTACCTGTTCCGGGGAAAGATCTGGGTGGACGAGCGGGAGTTCGCCATCCGGCGGATTGAAGGCGAGCCGGCCGAGCGGCCGTCGGTGTGGGTGCGGTCCACGCACTTCGTGCACGAGTTCGCCAAGTTCGGAAACTTCTGGCTCCCCGTCCGGCACCGGAGTGAGGTCGATCTGTTGTTCTTCGGGCGGGCCCGCCTGGGAATCGATTATCTCGACTACCGATGGGAGGCCTCGCAATGAGCACGGCACAGAACACCTTTCAGGATGCGTCCCGTTCGCAGCAGAGCCTGCTGGCGCCGGCCGAGCGGCGGTGCCTCGTCTGGCTGGCGCGCCACACGCCCACCTGGATTCACTCGGACCACCTGACGCTGCTAGGGTTCCTGGCCATGGGAGCGGCCGGACTCACCTACGCCGCCGCGAGCCGGTGGGCGCCGGCGTTGCTGGTGGTCAATCTGTGGATCGCAGTGAACTGGCTGGGAGACAGCCTGGACGGGACCCTCGCGCGTGTGCGCAACAAGCTGCGACCCCGGTACGGTTTCTACGTGGATCACATGGTCGACGCCTGCGGCGCGCTCTTCCTGCTCGCTGGTCTCGCTCTCTCGGGATACATGAGCGAGCGGGTTGCGCTCGGCCTGCTGCTCGGCTACCTGCTGCTGTCGATCGACGCTTACCTGGCCACCTATACGCTGGGCGCGTTTCAACTCTCCTTCTGGAAATTCAGCCCGACCGAGATGCGGATCCTGCTGGCGGCCGGAAATGGGGTGGCATTCTTCCAGCCGCGCGTCTTCGGAGGCCGCTGTCTTTTCTTCGACGTGGGCGGGAGCATCGCCATCTTCGCGATGGCGGTCGTCCTGGTGATCTCGGTAGGGCGCAACGCGCGGACACTCTATCTTGCCGAGAGGGTCTGATGGCCAACCGGCGGTGGTTGCGGTTCTATGCGGTGGGAGCAGCCGGCATCGTGGTTCAGACCGGCGTGTTTGCCGCCCTGGCGCCGCTCCTTTACCCGCACTATCTGGTCGCAACCGGCATTGCGGTCGAGATCGCCGTGCTGCATAACTTCTTCTGGCACCGGAGGTGGACGTGGGCCGACCGCCCGGGGGCGAGGGTCGTGCGCCAGATCGTGCAGTTCAATCTATCGACCGGCCTGCTGTCCCTCTTGGCCAACCTGGTCTTGATGCGGGTGCTGGTGGGTCTGGTCCACCTTCACCCGCTGCTCGCGAATCTGCTAACGATTGCGATCTGCTCGGTGGCCACGTTCGTGATTTCCGATCGAGTGGTCTTCCCGCGGCTGCGAGCTATTCGCTGCGGGCCTGCTCGATAGCGGTCGTGATGCTCTTGACGTAGCTCTCGGGCGCGAAGCCCGGCAAGCGGCTCACCATCTCGCCGCGGGCGTTGAAGACCATCGTGGTCGGAATGCTGCTGACGCGGTAGAACAGCGCGAGGCCGTCTTCGAAGTAAATATCGCCGGACCACTTTTGCTGGGCGAGGAAGGGCTTTACCGCCGCGCGGTCCTCGTCGGAATTGATGGAGACGAAGGCGACGCCGGCGTCCGGCCGGTATTTCGCTTTCAACTGCTCGAGCAGCGGGTGCTGGGCGCGGCAGGGGACGCACCAGGTGGCCCAGAAGTCGATCACCAGGATCTTGCCGCGAAAGTCGGCCAGGCGAAGGGACGGGCCGCGGAGTCCGGAGAGGCGGAACTCGAAAGCATCGGTGACGCCCTTGTTAGGGTTGACGGCCTTCAGCGCCGTCTCGCGGGCCTGGACCAGGGCGGCCGTGCGGTCGTAGGCCCGGAGGACAACATCGCCCAGGCCCGCATTGGAGCCGCGGAGCTTCGTGTACGTCTCGCCGAGGACGCGCCGGTAAAACGCCCGGTCGTCGTCGGTCACGCGCGAGTCCGGAATCGTGAAGGCGTCGGCGTAGTGTTCAAGGGCCTGGGGGAGCTGGCCGGCCCGCAGCTCCCACCGCGCCGACTCGCTCGCGGCTTCGCCGGTAGCGTAGACCTGGTAGCTGCGGCGCGCCTGCTCGATCGCCTTTTCCAGGTTGCCGGAATTGCCCCAGGCCCGCGCCTGCAGCACGAGCGAGCGCGCCACGGTGCGGTCCGCTTCCTGCTGCGCTTCGGCCTGACGCGCGGGCGAGCCGGCCTGCGGCTGCATCTCGCGAGCCTTCTTCTCCAGGCGCTCGGCGTACTTCAGTCCCCGCCGGGCCGACTCGGCGTCGTCGGAGGCGAGGAAGGCCCGCGCGACGCGGTCGAGCAGCATCAGGTCGTCGTCCTTGGCGAGCACCCTCTCGCCGTAACGGATGGTGCGGCGGAAGTCGGAGACGTCGATCGCAGCGCGCAAGATGGCGCGGTCGAGGTCGTCGCGGATCAGCGAATTGGGAAAGCGCTTCAGGTGGCGCTCGCCGGCGCGAATGAAGTCCACCGGACTGTTGCCGGCCTGCGAGACGTCCTCTTGCAGGAGGCGCTGCTCTTCCTCGCGCGAGAGCGGCTGCGAAGCGGTCTGGGCGGAGAGCAGGGCCGTCGCAAGTATCAGTAATAGGATGGCTCTCATTTGCCCGTCCGCTTGCCCGACCGGATGCGCTCGGCGAGCGCCGCGGCCCGCGCCTGCGCGATGTGGAGGTAGCCGGCGCCGCTCGCGATTTTGTCGAGGATCGGCAGCAACTGTTCGGGAGCGACGGTCCGGTTGTGGTCGAGCGAGGTTTCAAAGAGCAGCAGCGCCTTGTTGACGCCCAGGCGGTCGAACTGGGCGGCGCGCTCGAGGTCGCTGCGGTAGCGCGCGGTCTCGCCGATCCTCTCGAACCACTCGACGAGGGCCCGGGCGTCCGGATTTTCCGAGTAATTGAATTGCGCCTCGCCGCGCTGCGCGCCGCGGTAGCGCAGGGTTTTCATGCCCATGCGGGCCATCCGGACGCCCTTGGTTTCGAGAGGTTTCTGAAAGAACTGCAGCTTCTCGGCCAGACCGAAGATCTCGCGGGTCTCACCCGCTGGGAGCTCGCAGCGCAGCGGGTCGCCATCGTCCGGGGACTCGCGGTAGGCCGCCTTACCGGCCGCGTCGAGGGTGACCTCGACATACTCGGGCTTGCTGCCCGGGAACGACTTGGAGAAGAAAATCTGGGGAAGGCCGGCGCCCTCTTGCGCTCGAAGCGCCGGGGCCAGCGCCAGCCAGCCGAGCAGAACGCGCCGCGAGAACATCTACCGCACCCCGCGGGTCAGCCGCGCCTCCGTGAGGGCCGTCGTCCCGTGGCAGATGGCCACGGCCAGGGCGTCGGAGGCGTCCTCGGAGGCGGGCGGCTCGGCGAGGCCCAGCAGCGAAGCAACCATGAGCTGTACCTGGCTCTTCTCGGCGCGTCCGTAGCCGACCACGCTCGACTTCACCTCCAGCGCCGAATATTCACCCACCGGCAGACCGGCCTGGGCCGCCACGAGCAAGGCGATGCCCCGCACGTGGGCCAGCTTCAGGGCGGTCTTGACGTTGACGGCATGGAAGACCTCCTCGACCGCGACCGCCTCGGGCTGGTAGAGGCGCAACGCCTCGGCGAGGCCCTCATGGATGCGTGCCAGGCGGTCCGCAAACGGGGCGGCCGCAGAAGTGCGGATGACGCCGGCGGTGACGAAGCGGTGGGTGCGGCCGTCCGTATCGACGACTCCGAAGCCGGTCCGCTCGCAGCCGCAATCGATGCCCAGCACGCGCATAAAAGTGGCGCTCGCGGCCGGACGCTCAGGAGGCCGCTTCGAGAAGCTCTTCGTCGATATCGAAGTTGGCGTAGACGTTCTGGACGTCCTCGTGCTCCTCGAAGGCCTCATTCATGCGGAGCATGGCCTGGGCCTGTTTGCCCTCCAGGTGCACCTGGGTTTGCGGGATCATGGTGACCTCGGCCACGAGCGGCTCGAGGCCGGCGTCCTTGATGGCCTTGAGGACGGCTTCGTGGGCCTCGGGGGGCGAGAGCACCGACCAGTGGTCGCCTTCGTCCCGCAGGTCGTCGGCGCCGGCGGCGAGGGCGATTTCCATCAACTGGTCCTCCGAGGCCTTCTCTTTGGGCACCACGATCAGGCTGGTCTTGCTGAACATGCGGATGGCGCAGCCCGGCTCGCCGAGGTTCCCGCCGTGCTTGGTGAACGCGTGCCGGATCTCGCTCACCGTGCGGTTGCGGTTGTCGGTCGCGACCTCGACGAGCACGGCCACCCCGCCCGGGCCGTAGCCTTCAAAGGTCACTTCTTCGATCATCGCGCCTTCGAGTTGTCCGGTACCCCGCAGGATGGCGCGCTTGATGTTATCGGCCGGCATGCTGGCGGCCTTGGCGGCGGCGACGGCGCTGCGCAGGCGCGGGTTGCCTTCCACATCCCCGCCACCGGCGCGGGCGGCGATGCTGATTTCCTTGATGAGACGGGTGAAGATCCGCCCGCGCTTGGCGTCCGTGGCGGCCTTCTTATGTTTAATAGTGGCCCATTTTGAGTGGCCTGACATGGCAAACCTCGGCGTTAGAAGAAACGCGGTAACCCTAGACAATACCAAAAAACAAGGGGCCTGGAGCGGCGGGAAATGAAGCACCACTACCACAATTTCGGGGCCGCGACTGGCTGGTGCCGTTGAAGTCGCGCCGAATCGCACGCCTGCTCGGCGACGCAGGTCGAAGCACCGGGAGCCGGTTCGGACGGGTTTGGCGCTCGGCGTGCAGGTGTAACCGGTGACACAAAAGGCGGGGACACTTATGAAACTCTTTCTTATCAGTGCAGTACCGGTGTTGTTGCTTTGTGGAGCCGTTGCTCCTGCCTACGCACAACATGACGATCAGGGCAAAAAGGACGACAACAGCGAAAAAAGGGATAGGTCTAAAGGCAAGCAGAGTGCGCCGCACGGCCAGCAAGACCAGCACGGTCAGCAGCAGCAACAAGACCAGCAACACCAGCAGGGACAACACGCCCAGCCTCAACAGCAACAGCAACGCCAGCAACAGCGGGTCCAGCAACAGCAGCAACAGGACCAGCAACGCCAGCCGGGACAACACTCCCAGCCTCAACAGCAACAGGAGCAGCAACGCCAGCAGGCGCAGCGCGCCCAGCAGCAGGAGCAGCTACGCCAGCAGGGACAACGCCTCCAGCAGCAGCAGCAACAGGACCAGCAGCGCCAGCAGGGGCAGCGAGTCCAGCAGCAACAACAACAGGACCAGCCAAGCCAGTACGGGCAGCGGGTCCCGCAACCGCAGCAACAGGATCAGCAACGCCAGCAGGGGCAGCGAGTCCAGCAGCAACAGCAACAGGACCAGCAACGCCAGCAGGGGCAGCGAGTCCAGCAGCAACAGCAACAGGATCAGCAGCGCCAGCAGGGGCCGTTTGTCCAGCAACGCCAGCAACAACAGCCGCAGCGTACGCAGCAACAGGCCCTCGCCTGGCAACAGCAGCGCGGCTGGCAACAGGGGGGCGGCTGGCAGGCGCATAACTCCTGGCAGCAGCATCGCGCCCAACAGTGGCAGAACGAGCATCGCACCTGGCGGCAGCGCGGCGGCTATGGCGGCTACTACATTCCGCAGGACCGTTTCGGTCTCTATTTCGGCAGCCAGCACTGGTTCCGCATCCGCACCCAGCCGACGATTTATATGGGGTATCCGCGCTTCCAGTACGGCGGCTTTTCGTTCATGCTCGTAGACCCTTGGCCTGCCTCCTGGTCCGAAGACTGGTACGCCACCGACGACGTCTACGTCGATTATGACGATTACAATGACGGGTATTATCTGTACAATCGCCGGCATCCCGGTTTCGGGCTGGCGCTCACCGTCGTGATGTAGCCGGGGCCGGGTCTCACTGCCCGGCCGCAATCACCAGGCCACCGCAGACGATCAGGACGCCGCCGAGCCACACCGCGCGGGAAGGCGGCTGCCCGAACGCCAGCCAGGAAATAAGCTGGGCGACCACGAAGAAGAACACCACATAGAGGCCCAGCAGGCGGCCGAAGTCCCAGCCGGGCGCATTCACCGCGTAGCCATAGCCGAACAGCGCCGCCGCCCCGAGGGCGAACATTCCGGCGCGCACGTCGGCCGAAGGGCTACGGAGTCCCACGCGGATCAGAGCGTCTCCGCCGGCCTCGAGCAGGGCGGCAAGAAAGAGCAGCAAGATGGCGAGGCTGCGAGGCATGAGGTCATTGTCGCGCACCGTTAGGCTTTCGAGGAACAGACGCAAATCGTGTTCGCGCTGAACGAGAGCGTCCCTTACCGCTTCGCCCGCGTCTTGATCACGACCGGCGTCCCCTCGAAATCAAACTTCTTGCGGATCTGATTGAGCAGGAAGCGCTCGAAGGAGAAGTGCAACTTGCGCGGATGGGCGGTGAAGAGGACGAAGGTCGGCGGGCCGATGCCGGCCTGGGTGAGGTAGAGGATCTTCACCCGCTGGCCGGCCGGCAGAGGGGCGCGGTCGAGGTCGAGCGTGGCGAAGAAGCGGTTGAGCTCGCCCGTGGTGACGCGGCGGTGCGCCGCCTGGTGGGCCTTCTGGATCAGCGGGAAGAGGCGCTCGATCTTCGAGCCGGTGAGGGCGGAGAGGAAGGTCACCGGGGCGTACTCCAGAAACTTGAACTCGTCGCGGACGAGCGTGGTGAAATCCTCGACGCGCTTTTGCTTCGCGACCAGGTCCCACTTGTTGACGACGATGATTACCGGCTTGCCGCTCTCGCAAGCGTAGCCGGCGATGGTGGCGTCGAGGGCCGTCACCCCTTCGGCGGCGTCAATAATCAGCAGCACTACATCGGCGAGCCGAATATGCCGGCGCGCCATGACCACGCTCAGCTTTTCGGCCATGAGCCGCGTCTTGCCCTTGCGCCGGATGCCGGCCGTATCGACGAAGTTGTAAGCGGCGCCGTGGCGCACGACGAGCGCGTCCACGGCATCGCGGGTGGTGCCCGGGACCTCGGAGACGATGGACCGCTCCGAGCCCACCAGGCGATTGAGCAGCGTCGACTTGCCGGCGTTGGGCTTGCCGATGATGGCGACGCGGATGGGGCGGCCTTGCTCGGGCGCCTCCTCGACGCCGGCATCGGCCGTGGGGAAGCCTTCGGTAACGTGGTCGAGCAATTCGGAAACGCCGCGGCCGTGCTCGGCGGAAACCCCGAACACGCTGCGGATGCCGAGCGAGTAGAACTCGCCCACCAGGGACTCGCGCGCTTCGACGTCGATCTTGTTCACGGCCACGCTCAACGGGCGTCCCGTCTTGAGCAGCAACTGGGCCAGCTCGCGGTCCGCGCCGGTGATCTCGGTGCGGCCGTCGATGAGGAAGACGATGTGCGCGGCCTGCTGCAGGGCGGCGCGGGCCTGCTTGAGGATCTGGGCCGGGATCTCCGCGTCCTCGCCGAGCAGGATGCCGCCGGTATCGATGATTTCGAAGGGGCGTCCACGCCACTCGGCGGGCAGGTGAATGCGGTCGCGGGTGATGCCCGGCTCGTTCCCGACAATAGCGCGGCGGGAACCGGTGACCCGGTTGAAGAGGGTGGACTTGCCCACGTTGGGCCGGCCCACGATGACCACGGTGGGAAGAACGCTCATGCTAGCATCGGGGCTGTGGATCAATTGTACCCAATATTCATGCGCCTCCGTGGACTTCGAGTCGTAGTAATAGGCGGCGGGAAGGTCGCGGCGCGCAAGGCGGCCGGTCTCGCCTCGACGGGAGCTCGGGTGCGCGTGATCGCCCCGCGCGTCGTGCGCGGGATCGCGGCCGAGGAGATCGAGCGGCGTCGTTACCGCCCCGGGGACCTCGCCGGCGTGGCGCTCGCCTTCGCCGCCACCGACGACCGGGCAGTGAACCACGCCGTGGCCCTCGAAGCGCGCCGCCGGCGCATTCCGGTGAACGTGGCCGACGCGGCCGAGGAGTGTACCTTCCTGGTCCCGGCTAGGGTACGGCGCGGAGACGTCGAGATCGCAGTCTCGACCGGTGGACGAAGTCCGCGCTTGGCGAAGGAGCTGCGCCAGCGGCTGGAGCAGGTCCTATGAGGCTGCGGACCGCACAAGGGAAGCTAAAAATCGAGCACAGCATCATCGACGGGCTGCGGCCGGTGCTGGAGGCGCTGCTGCGCGAGAACGCGGAGATCAAGTCGGTGATCCCCGGCGTCATCCGGCCGGTGCGGGACGCGCGGGGCAAGCTGCGGATGCACGTGACTACTCCGACCCAGACCGGCTGGAAGGCGATTGCGTTCTCGGCCGGGGCGCGGCAGGAGGTGTTCGTCAATACCACGCTCTCGCAAGAGCAACTTGAGGCCGCGATCGAGCGCTGCGTGGGAAGCTAACGTGCAGCTCCGCTGGAAAACGGTGAGACGCCGAGGCCATCGAGTCGGACCCGCGCCAACCGGGCCAGTTGGCCGCCAACTCAACTGTAGAGGCCAGCAGCACGCACGCAAGAGCAAGTGTACGACAGGCCACATCCTCATCTCCCACTCAAACGGCCGAGCTCTTCATTCCGCTTGATTTCGCTTTTTATTCGCCTATAATAAGACGTGCTTTGCGCTCGCACCTGCTCCGGAATCGCGTTTCAGAGCACTGAATCTAGAGGAGGTGCCAATGCGGACAGGTAGATGTCACGAAACCATATTTCCACATAGCCTAAAGAGAACATCAACACGAATTGCCCGTCCTTGGCGTCTCGGACCAGTTGCCGAGGAACTGTGAGGCGCCAGCTTGGAGGCGGGGGGGCTAGTGTGGTCGGAATCAACCGTCCGATGATGGCAGCGCGTTCGTTAGGCTCAAATTCGGTTGCCGAGATGTTGGCTTGCATCGGACCGTCAATGATCAGGGATCGAACGTCGCTAAGTTTCTGGTCCTGTGCGACTTCCGGATCTGACAGAACTCGAAAACGGCCAGGCACGAGGCTGAGAAGCCAGACTGTTAGCGTTTGTTCACCACGAACCCAAGGGATCTTCTCACAGTGCTGCCGTGGAATTGTTACCCTTCCACCCGTGTCGGGGTGCACGAACTCTGGCGCGAAGCGAGCCTCTACCATGTGCTACCAAGATTCTGTCTGATTCCCCCTTTGTTTTCAATCAAGATCTTGACTTCTACCATCTCCTACCATATGCTATACGACATGATGTGTACCTCAAGTGCCGGGCCCAATTCCTTGTGTGGCGCTTGCTGCCCCTGGACACCGCGGGCGTCGTGTGAAACAATCGTGGGGCGCTACATCAATCTAATGCGGAGGGGAGCTTTGGCTGGCCTCTCCCGTGGCCTCAAAATCGCAAACTCTCAGAAGGGAGGTGAGCGTTGAATGACTCGCACACTATCACCAGAGGCCATCATGGCGTGCGCCATTGTGGCCGCAAAGCGCGCCAACGAACCCGTCCTCATTGAGAAAGTCTCCGGTCTGTTCGCAAAGCTCCGACAGGAGAACATCGAGGAAGTTGGCAGCGTGGCTCTCAGAAGACTTCCCCACGGCCTATATTCGGAAGATGTCGAGGCATTCTTTGGGCGCCTCCTGGCTGGTGGTTTCGCCACGGCTCGCAGCCCGCTGCTCGTTAATGACGAGGGGGTTCAGCTCTGTCAAGAACTGATAGAGGAAGAGAGCGAATCTCACCCCGAAGCACTTAACAGGGTCGCGGCAGCACTCGGATTCGATCTCTCTCTCATCAAGCGCCCAACTGGGCCACAGAAGCCTGCCTGATTTTTTCACGTTCCGACTGGCTAAGACCAGCTGACCCCATTACTTTTATCCTTGCCCGCGCTGGATTCATTGCCGACAACACGCCCTTGACTCCGGACGCCACTTCGAAAAACTCTTGCGTCCGATACACGCCATTGTCGTCCCTGAAAAGGATCGTCGCCGCATCGAACCTCTGCTCGTATGCGCTAGGAGGAGCCACTATAACCTGAATCTCGAAGCTCCGTTCAGGTCCGATCGAACCTCGAGCAATTGCATCCTCCCATTCTGCAGGCCGATCGATATAACTTTGCTTTCCCTTACCGACAGTGGCTCCCTTAACCCAAACTCGCGCCTCCTCTGAAATATCCCGGCTATTCGCTGCAACGTCGTGTATAACTACGTAGTCTGAGTTCGTGATTAGTTGTTCTAGGAGACGTCTTGCGAGCTCAGATTTCAAATCGCCAAGACGCATAGCGCACAGTAACTCATCATCCGTGACAATATAAATGTCATCTATGGTCTCTGGGTCGTCCGCAGCAATCTGACGAACTAACCTTTCAAAAAGCCGTTCCGCCGCCCGCTTCCGAGGGTGCTCGTAGCAACTCCGGTACATCGCTTCACGAGCATAGAGAAGATGCTCCATGTACTCTACGCCGCTCTCATCATACGCTAAGAGATAAGCATCTCCTGATCTGACTGGCCGAACACATTGAATCAAGGCGTCCGCATTGGTGAACCCCATACTGAGGCCAGTCATATGCGCGTCTCGCATCAGATAATCCATACGGTCCATATCCATGGATGAGTCGATCAGATCCCCGATCAAAGGATCAAAGCCCGTTAAAAAAGCCCTTTCCTTTGGATTCAAGACACGTATGAGATCATCAGGATCGAAACTGAGATTCTTTAGCACAGCCGAAAGATGCCTCTCCACGTATAGACGCGAATAAACCTTATCCGGGTTTGGCGTCTTCTCATATCTATTCATATATCCGACGTAGTTGTCGAGTGCATGACCAAATGGACCATGCCCGAGATCGTGGAGCACGGCAAGTACTTTTGCCCTTCGAATGATCTCGTCTCGCTGGTCGAGGATGTCCTTCGGCAGATCCACCGGCGTCGCTGCCCCCTCTTCGTAGCAGACACGTCTAGAAAAAATACCGCTTAGGGCACGTTCGACGTTGTGAGCCACACCAAGAACATGAGAAAATCGGGAATGAGTTGCAGATGGAAAATGTCTATAGCTAAAAGAAAGCTGCCTGATGCGGCTCAGCCTCTGAACTATTGGCTGAGCGATAAGAGTCGCGAGGGTACTGTCCAGCATTATACAGCCGTGCACGGGGTCATCAATTAGAACCGGTGAGCAGATGACGAACTCTTTGAGTGTCTTCCACTGGTTGCCGAGTGCACTTATAAAAGCACGCAGCTCATTGTTATTGGAATAGTGGTCGATCGTTCGTTGGAGCGAAGCGCAGGTGGCCCTTTGTTCGGCTAGCAAATCTGTGACGACCCCCCGCACAAGCGAGGGTACTGACATCCGTATCTGTAGATCAGCGACCCTGTCAGTATAGTCTTCTACGGGGAGCTGAGGTGCGGTAGAAGATAACAACGTATCACGCCATCGCTTTCGTAACTTTGGCTCCAGATCCGATCTCGCCCCGAAGCGGATTGAAGCAAGGGTCAAAGCGTAAGCGAGGCAGAAGAACAAGCCGAACAGCGCAAGACCGACAAACCATATAACAATTTTCCACTGTTCGGGGAACCATCTCTCCAGGTGCGGCTGGATGACGAAGGTGACACCAAGAGTAGTGGCCAATGAGACGATGGGCATGAATGCGCCGAAGCGTCGCGAGTAAATCATTTTGCCTCTATCGCGTTTGATGATAATGCGACCCGGAGAGCTTTTGCAAGGTGTTGGGACGTTGGTCGTTTGGCCTGCGCAAGTCCGCTGGGCAGCCAACGCACTGCTAGCAACCCCGTAGCAAGATTAGAAGCTGGCAAATCTGCTGCGTTTCAGCCCCGTAGAATCTGCGACTTACCAAGTGCCACGGAAAATGAGCACGCCTCTGGCATGGGAATGTTAGTGTACGAGCTCCCACTTCCACTCCCGGACCTCCGGCAGGTCCTCGCCGTACGCCGCGACATACGCCCGGTGGCGGCGGAGCATGTCCTGCAGGGCTTGCGTCGCGGCGCTGGCGCGTCCCTGCAAGCGCGGCACGCGCCGGATGGTGTCGAGCGCGAGCTGGAAGCGGTCCATATTGTTCAGCACCGCCATGTCGAAGGGCGTCGTCGTGGTGCCCTCCTCTTTGTAGCCGCGTACGTGCAGATTCTTGTGGTTGGCGCGGCGATAAGTCAGGCGGTGGATCAGCCACGGATATCCATGATAGGCAAAAATGATCGGACGGTCGGCGGTGAAGAGCGCGTCGAAGGCCGCGTCGTCGAGGCCGTGCGGATGCTCGCTCGAAGGCTGCAAGGTCATCAGGTCGACCACGTTCACGACGCGAATGCGCAGGTCCGGTACGAGCCGGCGCAGCAGCGTGACGGCGGCCAGGATCTCGAGCGTCGGGACGTCACCCGCGCACGCCATCACCACGTCGGGCTCGCCGTCGTGGTCGTTGCTGGCCCACTCCCAGCGGCCGGCGCCGGCCGTGCAGTGGCGAATGGCGGCGTCCATCGGGAGCCACTGCGGGGCGGGCTGCTTGCCAGCGACAATCACGTTGACGTAGTGGCGGCTGCGCAGGCAGTGATCGGCCACTGACAGCAGCGTGTTCGCGTCGGGCGGCAGGTAGACGCGCACGATGTCGGCCTTCTTGTTGACGACGTGGTCGATGAAGCCGGGGTCCTGGTGGGAGAAGCCGTTGTGGTCCTGCCGCCAGACGTGCGACGTGAGCAGGTAGTTGAGCGAGGCAATGGGCCGCCGCCACGAAATCTCCCGCGAGACCTTGAGCCACTTGGCGTGCTGGTTGAACATGGAATCGACGATGTGGATGAAGGCCTCGTAGCAGGAGAAGAACCCGTGGCGGCCGGTGAGCAGGTAGCCTTCGAGCCATCCCTGGCACATGTGCTCGCTGAGCACCTCCATCACGCGGCCTTCGGGACTCAGATCCTCGTCGGTGGGGCGGATCTCGGCCATCCAGGCTTTGGGCGTGACCTCGAAAAGGGCGCCCAGCCGGTTGGAGGCGGTCTCATCCGGCCCGAACACGCGGAAGTTGCGGCTGGCGAGGTTGCGCTGCATCACGTCGCGCAGGAAGCCACCGAGCACGCGGGTGGACTCGGCCTCCATGGCCCCGGGCTGCGGGACGGCGACGGCGTAGGCGCGGAAGTCGGGCAGGTCGAGGTCTTTCAGCAATAGCCCGCCATTCGCGTGGGGGTTCATGCCCATGCGCCGGTCGCCTTGCGGGGCGAGCGCCGCCAGGTCCGCGCGGAGGCGGCCGGACTCTTCGAACAATTCCTCCGGTTTGTAGCTGCGCAGCCAGTCCTCCAGCACCTTAAGGTGGGCGGGGTTCTTCACCACGTCGGAAAACGGGACCTGGTGCGAGCGCCAAGAACCCTCGGAAGGCTTACCGTCGACCGTCTTCGGGCCGGTCCAGCCCTTGGGGGTGCGCAGGATGATCATCGGCCAGCGCGGCCGCCGCGTGACGCCCAAGGCCCGGGCCTCCTGCTGAATTGCCTTTATCTCGGCCAGCACTTCGTCGAGGGTGGCGGCCAGGAGCTGGTGCATCGCTTTCGGCTCGTCGCCTTTCACGACGTAAGGCTTGTAGCCGTAGCCGCGGAACAGGTCGAGCAGCTCGTCGCGGTCGATGCGGTCGAGCACGGTGGGATTGGCGATCTTGTATCCATTCAGGTGCAGGATGGGCAGCACCGCGCCGTCGTGGAGAGGATCGAGGAACTTGTTCGAGTGCCAGCTCGCCGCGCAGGGACCGGTCTCGGCCTCGCCGTCGCCGACCACGCAGGCCAC
>JBGPDC010000048.1:0-30759 GCA_041482115.1 Terriglobia bacterium
AGATGTCGCGCAGGATGCCGCCGACTCCAGTGGCCGCGCCCTGGAAAGGCTCGATGAAGCTCGGGTGGTTGTGGGACTCGATCTTGAACGCCGCCACGTAGCCGCCGCCGATGTCGATGATGCCGGCGTTTTCGCCCGGTCCCTGGAGCACCCGCTTGCCCGTGGTGGGCAGCTTCTTGAGATGCACCCGCGAGCTCTTGTAGGAGCAGTGCTCGCTCCACATCACGCTGAAGATGCCGAGCTCGGTGATGGTCGGCTCCCGGCCGAGGATGCGCAGGATGCGGTCGTACTCCTCGCCGGTGATCTGATGCTGGGCGACAACGTCCGGCGTGATGGTGGCCATCGCTACAGAGTGTGGCGAACGAGGCCCGTAGTGCGAAGGATCTCGCCGCGGGCGGCGTGCGCGAGCGAGGAGGCGACCGAAGCGAAGATGCGGAGTCCGTCGGCCGAGCCCATCAAGGGATCGGAGGCGCGCTCGGGGTGCGGCATCATGCCGAACACGTTGCGGCCTTCGCTGACGAGGCCGGCGATGTTGTCGAGCGAGCCGTTGGGGTTGGCGTCGTCGGTGAGACGTCCTTCCGGGGTCGCGTAGCGGAAGACGATGCGGCCGTCGCGCTCCAGCTCGGCCAGCGTGGCCGGGTCGGCGTAGTAGCAGCCTTCGCCGTGAGCCACCGGCATCGCCAGCACCTGGCCCGTCCGCAGCTCGGCGGTGAAGGGCGTGTCGATCGTCTCGGTGCGCAGGTGGACGGTGCGGCAGACGAAGCGCAGGCCGCGATTGCGCAGCAGGGCTCCGGGCAGGAAGCCGGCTTCCACCAGGATCTGGAAGCCGTTGCAGATACCCATGACGAGACCATCCGAGGTGGCGAAGCGCTTCAGCGCGCGCATGACGGGGGAGAAGCGCGCGATCGCGCCCGTCCGGAGGTAGTCTCCGTAAGAGAATCCGCCCGGGAGGACGACGCAGTCGCAACCTTGCAAGTCCTCGGACTCGTGCCAGATGAAGACCGCCTGCTTCGAGAGGTTGTGCGAAAGCGCGTACCAGGCGTCATGGTCGCAATTGGAACCAGGGAAGATGACGACGCCGAATTTCATTTCTAGTGTGGAAGGGGAGCTAAAGCTGATCTTAGCATTTCCCCTTCCTCAGTGAAAGGGAAGTTTCAAACAGTTTGCGGTTGTACGACAGCGGCTGTTGCCGGGAGTCTACTTCGCCGCCGCGGCGGCCTTCTTGCGGCTGGCGCGCTTCTTCTCGGGGGGCGGTTCGCGGTCGCTCTTTTCGAGCAGCACAATGGACCGCACGAACTTCTTCTCGCCGTGCTCGTCAAAGCGGATGGAAATCCGTTCCTCATCGCTGCCGAGAACGGTCCCGAACCCATAGCGCTCGTGTTTCACCTGCTGCCCGTTAGAAAAATTCATAGAGGGGCTCCTGGGAAGGGCTAAAAAACCATTATACCACGCCCTACGCGGGCAGTCGGAGCTGCCTGGTCGGGACCCGGGAAGCGCGATCAGTGCAGCCGGGAAGAGCGGACCGCGTAGTGTTCCGGGGTGAGAACCTCGAGCCCGGCAGGCGCGACGCGCAGAAAGTCGTCCAGATTCCAGGTGAGGAGAACGCCCGCGCCGGCCTCGAAGGTCGATCGCGCGATCACCGCGTCGTAAATGCTGCCGCCCGACATCCCCTGCGCAGCGAGTTCCTGTAGCCACCGCCAAAGCAACCCCGGCCCCAGGTCCGGAATCTCGGCTTGCGAGGCAAAGTTATCCCGGAGCAGGCGTTCGGCGACGGTCGGCGGGCGGCGGTAAGGGGCAGGCATTCTCGTCAGCACTGAGAAGCACTCCAGCAAGGCGTGACAGGACACCACGAATTGGGAGTCGCCAGCGCGGAGCCTTTCCCATTCCGCCCGTGTCGGGCCATGGAAACCATGCTCCGTGATCAGCAACGGCACCAAGCAACTGGTGTCCCAGCCCACTTTGAGGCGAGCCGGCCGCATGGGCTAGAGTTCCCCATTCCGAAGCCGGCGAATGAGCCGGTTCGACATCTCCAGGCTCATCTTAGGCGCACCCGGGACCGTGCCGACCAGCAGGGAGCCCTTGCGCACCAGCTTGACCTTGGAGACCGGCTCGATGAAGATCGCGCCGTTCTTGTAGTCGATGTTGAGTTCCACACCCGGCTGCAATCCCGCGGCCTCGCGCACCGCCTTCGGGACGACTAACCGTCCCGCCCGGTCGATGGTAGTTTTCATGGCTATAGTTTACCATTTGAGTGACCGCGCCGCGAGCGGGACGCAGTGCTTCCCGCTACTTCTGGGCGCCGTTGACGACCGTCTGGGCGAGGTAGTTGGCGACCTTGGATTCGTTGCGGACTACCTCATAATAGGCCGCTTTGAGCAGCTGGTCTTTGCGGCTGAGCAGGGTCTCGCGGATGGTCTGCTGCACCCGCGGGTCGGAGAACTCGCGCTGGCCGGCCGGCTCCTTGGAGATGACCTTGATGATGCGGTAAGCGGGCGGTGTGCGGACCACCGGGGAGGTCTCGCCGGGATTCAAGAGCGTCACCACGCGGCGCAATTCGAAGTCGGCCTTGTCGAGCGCCGACTGCGGAACGAAGCCGAGGTCGCCGCCATTGGGCGCCGAGTTCGCATCCTCGGAGTAGTTCTGGGCCAGCATCCCGAAATCCTCGCCCTTCTTGATGCGGGACTCCAGCATCAGAATCTTCCGGCGGGCCTCCTCCTCGTTCTTGGACTTGTCGTTCATCAGGTTGCGGACCTGGGGGTCGGGCACCGCCGTCACCAGGATCTGGGCCAGGTGGACCTGCGGCTCGGGCAGGTTGAAGTTGCCCTTGTTGGCGTCGTAGAAGGCGCGCAGCTCGGCGTCGCTGATGGCGATCTTCGCCGTGATCTCGCGGTTGAAGAGCTTCTGGATGCTGAGGGTGCGGCGCAGCTCGGTCTTCATGTCTTCGAGGGCCAGGCCGCGCGACTTGAGCTGCTTTTCAAACTCCTCTCCCGTATACGGGGCTTTGAGTTCGGTCAGCTTGGCGTCGACGTCGGAGTCGACCGCCATCAGCCCCAGGCGCTCGGCGCGCTGCAGCATCATCTGGTTGTCGATCATCTCGCGCAGCAGGTTCAGCTTGAGGATGGCGGCCTGCTCGGCGTCCGGCTTCTCGGAGAGTCCCTGCGACTGGGTCTGGAAGTACTTGTCGAGCTGCTCGTAGGTGATCTTGTAGCCGTTGACCTCGGCGGCTACGTTCTGCTGCGCGCTGCGGCGGCAGGCGGGGGCGGACGCGAGCAAAACTCCGGCGCAGACGGCCACGACCGGAAAACGCGACGCGGGCATATGTCTATATTCTAGCGAACAGGTCCTACGGCAGCTTGTAAATGGTCAAGCCGGAGAGCAGCTTGGGGAAAAAGTCGGTGGACTTCTGGGGCATCACGCCGCCCGCGAAGGCCACCTCGGCCACCTGGTCGACCCGCACCGGGTTGAGGAAGAAGACCGCCTGGGTGTCCGGGTCCTGGATCCGGGCCGCCGCCTCCTCGTGACCCCGGACGTAGCTAATGTTCTTCTCCTCCCGCACCGCTTCGGGGGTCAGGCCGAGCACCCGCGCGAGGAAGACCTCGTGGAGCGCCACCACATCGAGCCGGCGCTCGGCGGCGCGCAGCTCGGGCAGCAGGTCATCGAGGTGGCGGGTGTCGGCCTCGAAGGCGTAGAACTTCGGATCGCCTTGAAAGACGGCGCCCAGCACGATCTGGCCCGGCGCGGCCCGCCACAGCCGGATCTTCAGGGCCCCAAGGGAGGAGACTTCCTCCACGGAAAAGAAGGCCTGGGCCTGGCGCAGCACGCGCGCCGACTGAAAATCCGCGATGCCGGAAATCACGCGGTGCGTGGGCAGGATCACGAGATCCCGCGAGCGCAGGTTCACCAGGGTCATGATGACCTTGTCGGCGCCGGGCACGCCGGGGTTCTCTTTGCGGAAGGCGAGGGCGGTCTCGTAGCGGTGGTGGCCGTCGGCGATCAGCAGGTGCTGGAGGTGCATCCGCTCCTGGATATCCTTCACGACCTCGGGCTGGCAGAGGGGCCACAGGGAGTGCTCGACGCCATATTCGTCCCTGACCTGCACGAGCGGCGGGGTGGATTCGGCTGCTTCTTCGAGGTGCGCCTCCACCTCGAACTGGCGGTCGTCGTAGAGCATGAAGAGCTGTTCGCAGTGGGCGCGGGTGTGGCGCAGCAGCTCCAGGCGGTCGAGCTTGGGACCGGTGTGGGTCAGCTCGTGGCGGAAGACGGTGCGCTCCGCGTAGTCGTCGGCGGCGCCGAGGGCGATCAGGCCCTTGCGAGTGTGCGTGGAACCGGCGGCCTCGAATTTCTGGTAATAAGCGAAGAACCCCGGTTGCGAATCCTGGACGAGCTGGCCCTGCGCGATCCAGTCGGCGAGGTGGTGGGCGGCGCGGGTGTAGACGTTGTCGGCCGCGGTGTCGCCGGGGAGGGACCGCCCCTTGATGACGTGGGCGAGATTGTAGGGGCTGAGCGAAAGGTACCGCTCCTGCATTTCCGGCGTGATCTTGTCGTAGGGTTGCGTGAGGAGATTCGCCGGGTCACCCGCCGCCGCCGAATAGCGGTAGGCTCGAAAGGGAAAGATCCGGGCCATGGAGAATCAGACAGCATAACAGACCAGATGCCAGATCTGGCTCGTGCTATACCTCAGGCGATGCAACAGGCGATGCTTCGATGGACCTTCTTCGCCGCCTTGGCCGCGCAACTCGGCTGCGGGCCGGCGTGGCAGCCGCGGCAGGCGTCGTTCACCGTCGAGGGCTGTCCGGCGGTTCCGGCGGGCGCGCCCGAAGCCTGGCTGTGGGAGACCGATCCCGAGCCGGTGCTCAGCCGGGGTCCGGCCGGGGCGTGGGACGGGGTCGACGTGCTGAACCCGAGCGTCGTCGAGGTGGCGGGACGGTTCTACAACCTTTACTCCGGATTCGACGGCTCGACCTGGCACACCGGTCTCGCCACCTCTACCGACGGACGGCACTGGGAGAAGGCGTCGGACCGGCCCGTCCTCTCGCCGCAGTCTGAGACGTGGGAGGGACACCGGATCGCCGCGAATGGAACGGCCGTCCACGACGGGCGCGAGTTCCTTTACTGGTACCAGGCGGGGGAGCCGGCCCGCATCGGGCTCGCGCGCTCGGCCGACGCGCGGGGGTGGCGGCGCGAGGGCCCGCCGGTGCTCGAGCCGGGTCCGCCGGGGACGTGGGACGAAGCCGGAGTGGCCGACCCTTACGTGATCCGGTGCGGAGCTACATATTATATGTACTATCTGGGCCAGACACGGCGGGGCACGATCCAGCGGCTCGGGGTGGCGCGCTCCTCCGACGGGGTACACTGGCAGAAGCACCAGAGCAACCCGGTCCTCGACCTGGGGCCGCCCGGCAGCTTCGACGAGCGCGGTTTGGGGGAGCCGGCGGTGTTCTACACCGGCTCGGAATTTCTTATGATCTATACAGGCCGCGATGCCGGGGAGAACCGGCGCCTGGGTGCGGCCCGGTCGGCAGACGGAGTACTCTGGAAGAGGGCCGCTCTCGCGCATCCGGTGGCGGGCGGGCAGGCCTGGAACGGGCGCGTGGTGTGCGATCCGGCGCTATGGGCTGGTAAAGGAAAACTGTGGTTGTGGTTTGGAGGCGGCGACGTCGCCTCACCCGATGAGAACCTGCATGGACAAATCGGACTGGCGAACCTCGACCTTCGCTAGGCTGCTGGTGATCGGTGGGCTCGTGGCGTGCGCCGCGCTGTGGGGACAGACGACGCCGGCCCCGGCGCGTCCCGACCCGGTGAAGTGGTCGCTGCGCCTGGAGCCCGCGACGGCCGCGCCCGGGGGCAAGGTGCTGGGGCGCTTGACAGCGAAGGTAGAGCCGGGCTGGCACCTCTATTCGCTGACCACACCGCGCCCGCCGATCGCCACGACCGTCACGCTCGCGGAATCGCCGTCGATCGCCGCGACGACCGTCTATGCACCCGCGCCCAAGCGCGCGAGAGATCCGAACTTTGGGGTCGAGACCGAGACGTACGAAGCCGATACGGAGTTCCTGCTGGAGCTGGAAGTGGCCTCCGCGGCGACGGGCACGGTGGACGTGACGGCGCAATCCCGCTACCAGGCCTGCAACGACAAGGTCTGCCTGCTGCCGGTGAGGCGCACGGCCACGGCGTCGCTCAAAGTGGAGGCGGGGGCGCGGGCGGCGGCGATCGCGATCCCGCCGGGATATACGAAGTTCACGCCCGCGCCGACGCCGGCCACCGCCGTGGCGACCCCGGGTGCAGCGAAGACGGGCGCCGGGAACAAGGCGATCGCGGCGGCGTCCGGATCGGAGGGGGTGGGGCAGTTCCTGCTGCTGGCGCTGACCTTCGGGTTCCTGGCGATCTTTACGCCGTGTGTCTTCCCGATGATTCCGATCACGATGTCGTTTTTCCTGAGCACGCAGACCGGGAGCCGGGCGCAGAGCGTGATCCAGGCGCTCACGTTTTGCCTGGGCGTGATCGTTTTGTTCACCGGCTTGGGCGCCGGGGTCACGGCTATCGTGGGACCGTTTGGACTGAGCCAGTTGGGGTCGAGCCCGTGGGTGAACCTGTTCATCGCCGTGGTGTTTGGCGCCTTCGGGCTGAGCCTGCTCGGAGCGTTTGAGATCACGGTGCCGAGCGGGGTGCTCACCGGGCTGACGAATGCTTCGAACCGGGGCGGCATCCTGGGAACGCTCATTATGGGTCTGGCGTTCGCCCTGGCCTCGTTCGCCTGCACCGGTCCGTTCGTGGGGACGCTGCTCGCGGGCGCCGCGCAGGGGGGCACGTATTGGCCGATCCTGGGGATGCTGGTGTTCGCGACAGGCCTCGCCTCGCCCTTCTTCTTCCTGGCGCTCTTTCCGGCTTATCTGCAGCGGCTGCCCAAGAGCGGCGGGTGGCTGAAGCGCACAAAGGTTACGCTCGGCTTTCTGATCCTGGCGGCGATGTTCAAGTACCTGAGCAACATCGACCAGGTGTACCAGTGGAACCTGCTGACGCGCGAACGGTTCCTGGCGATCTGGATCGTGCTGTTGCTGCTGGCGGGCCTCTACCTGCTCGGATTGCTCAAGCTCGAAGGCGATAAGGACGAGCCGGTGAGCCTGTGGCGGCTGGCGGCGGCCGCGGCGATATTGATGTTCGCGGCTTCGCTGCTGCCGGGAATGTTCGGGGGACGCCTCGGGGAGTTCGACGCCTATGTCCCGACCGCGAGCGAGTCGAGCGTGGCGTCAGCCGGTGGCTTGCAGTGGCTGAAGAACGATTACCCGGGAGCGCTCGCCGCGGCCCAGCAGAGCGGCAAGCCGATCTTCGTGAGCTTCACCGGCTACGCCTGCACCAATTGCCATTGGATGAAGGCCAACATGTTCACGCGGCCCGAGATTGCGGCGGCCTTGCAGAAGTTCGTGCTCGTCGAGCTTTATGTCGACGGCGCCGACCCCGCCTCGGAAGCCAACCAGAAGATGCTCGAAGGCCGGTTTAACATCATTGCTATTCCTTACTATGCCGTGATCCGCCCGGACGACACGGTGGTCGACACCTTCCCGAGCCTGACCCGCCAGCCCGCCGAGTTCGAAGCGTTTCTCAAGCGGACGGCGGGGACCGTGACCGCGGCCGTGGTAGTACCCGCAGTACCCGGCCAGTCGTAGTAAGTAAGATCCCCTTCCGACCTAGTGCGGTACCCTAATGGGAAGTAGCCTAGTCGTACCGTAGACTTTTGACGATAGGTTTGTCGAATGCTAGACATGCTCCCCCCCGGTGACGCGACAGGTGTTTTGACGGCGATCGTTTCGGCGGCCCTCTTCACCCTGGCCATTTTCTTCGTGGTGCGGTCGCGGCAGGCCCGCACCGAGATCGAAACGCCTCTGACGATGGCGGCCTTCTCGGCCGACTGGTTGCCGATGGCCCGTGACCTGTTCGGTGACGTGGTCATGGAGCGGCGCAATCCGGCTCTGGGCCTTGTGCTGTCGGTAGCCCTCCACCTGGCGCTGCTGGTGACCGGACCGCTGATCCCCTATATTTTCCCCGCGAAGCTCCCCTTTGACTTCCGGCGGTACCAAGTGAAGCTCATCGAATTCCGCATCCCGACGCCCCTGGTTTACACGGCCGACGACAAGCCGAAAGCGGAGCGTTCGAGCCGCCCGCGGTCGAGGGAAGGCGCCGCGAAGGCGGGCCTGGCGACCCTCCGGCCGCGGGAGCCGCGGGTGCTGCGTCCGTTTCAACTGGCGGCGTCGGCCCAAGCCCGCACGCGGGACGTCGTGCTGCAGCCCGACCAGCCGCCACAGGTGACCCTGACGCTTCCGCAGAACCTGCCGGCCACGTTCCTTTGGGCGCAGGCGCCGGCGCCACCGCGCGAGTCGCAGACCGTGGGAGCCGCGCCGAATCAGCTCCGGCGTCCGGCGCTTTCGTTGCCCGACGCCACGCCCCGCGTGCAGCCGCCCAACCTGGAACTGAACGTCGCGGACGTGCAGATCGCGGCCAACCCGGTGCTGACGTTCCACGCTCCGAACCTGCCGGTGCCGGCCTCGAACGTCACACCGCTCAGCGCCGAGGGGACGGGCTCGGCCGAACTGCCGCCCACGGCGATGCCGGCCGGTACGCCTGTCAACATGGTGACCCTGATGGAGAGCGTGGCGCGCCTGGCGCCTGGCTATCTCGTGGACCTCGGAAACCGGATGAGCGAGGCGCAGGCTGCGAGTGGAGGGCGCGCCGGTGGAACAGGTACGCAGGCCGCGGAGGGCGCCAAGGGCCGCGGAGTCGCCAGCTCCGGTGCGGGAAACCCGGCTGAGCTGCTGGCCAGCGCTTCCGGAACCGCCGGCAGCGGAAGCGGTCCGGGCAGCACGCCTGCGGCGGCGACGGCCCGCACGCAGCCTCCGGGAGGTCCCACCGGGCATCTGGGCATCGTGGTCGTGCAGCAATCGGCGAGCGAGAGCGCCATCGAGGGCGCCGAGGCACTGACCGGGCAGCCGGTCTACACCGTGTTCTTCGACGTTCCCGGGTCGCCGCGCCGCTGGGTCTTGCAGTATTGCCTGCCGGGGGCGGAACTGGCGGCTTCCACCATCCAGTCCGCCGAAGGGCACGTGCGCGTGATGCCGCGCCGCTCGGTCCAGCCACCCTATCCGATCGAGCGGATCCCGGTGGACCTGCGGGGCTTCAAAGGCGAGGCGCAGCGCCTCGTGGTGTACGGCTTCGTCAACGAGAAGGGCGAGGTATTGAACTTGCGGGTGGTACATGGCACCGGGCAAGAGGTTGACAAGACCGCTCTTGCCACGCTCGGCCGGTGGGCCTTCCGCCCCGCTCTCAAGGACGATCAACCGGTGGCCGTCGAAGCCATTTTCGGGATTCCGCTGCAGTAAGCCCCTAGACCGCTCCCTCCCGGTCAGGCCTGCCGCGGTCTCCTGGCCAGTGATCCACTAGAGTCTAGCGCGAGCTCAAGTCAAGTGAGAGGGTGACGCCGGGCCTGAGGAAGCCGCCGAGTCGAGGATCTGCCGGACCGTGCGCGCCAGTTCCAGGGGCTGATACGGCTTTCGCACATAGGCGCGCGCCCCCAACCCTGCCAGCTCTTCCTCCCCCACGGGGGTGTAGCCGCTGGCGAGCACCACGGGCACTTCCGGGGCGCGGCGGTGGAGTTCCGCCAGGGTGTCGCGGCCCGACTTGCGCGGCATGATCATGTCGAGCAGCACCAGGTCCACCTCGTCCCGGTGTTGCTCGAAGACCGCCAGGGCTTCCTCGCCGTCCCGCGCTTCGAGCACCCGGTGGCCGCCCCCTTCGAGGATGGCGCGGGCCAGCCGCAGGATCATTTCTTCGTCATCCACGAGCAGAATCGTCTGGGCCCCCGCGGCCGCGGCAGGAGCGGGCGTCGGCGCCGGCCCGGCGCCGGAGGGGTTCGAGCGCGGGAGGAAGATCGAAAATACCGCGCCCCGGCCGGGCGCACTGTCGACTGCAATCCAGCCGCCGTGCTGCTCGACGATGCCGTAGACCATGGCCAGCCCCAGGCCGCTCCCCTTGCCGACGGCCTTGGTGGTGAAAAACGGCTCGAAGATGCGGGCTCGCGTGGCCTCGTCCAGGCCGATGCCGGTGTCGGAAACCGCCAGCTCGACGAACTGCCCGGGACGCGCTGCGGGCCGGGTGCGGCAATATTCCTCCGAGAAGTCGCGGTTGTCGGTAGAGATCGTCAGCCGGCCGCCCTCCGGCATGGCGTCGCGCGCGTTGACGCAAAGGTTTAGCAGCACTTGGTCGATCTGGCCGGGATCCGCTTGCACGCGCCACAGGTCGGGCTGCAGGCGGGTTTCGATCTCAATGCGCGGGCCGATGGCGCCGCGCAGCAGGCTCAGATCGCCGACGCAGTCGTTCACCAGGATCGGTCGCGGCTGGGTGTGGCTCTTGCGGCCGAAGCTGAGGAGCTGGCGCACCAGCTCGGCGGCGCGGTCGGCGGCTTTCTCGGCGTCGGCGAGCCCGCGGGAGACCGCGTGTGCCGGCCCGAGCTGCATCTGGGTGAGAGACAGGTTGCCGCCGATAATGGTGAGCAGGTTGTTGAAGTCGTGGGCGATCCCGCCGGCCAGCACGCCCACCGCTTCCATTTTTTGCGACTGCCGCAATTGCGCCTCGAGATTCCTTTTCTCGGTCACGTCCTGGACCATCGTGGCCACCGCCACCACCCGTCCGGCTTGATCGATCAGGGAGGTGTTGAACCATTCGCACTCGATCGGCCCGCGCTCCTTCGTCAGGTTCAGAAACACGCCATGGTTGGAGGTTTTCGATTCCCGCAGCTCCTGCCACTTCGCCAGCATGGCCGGCCATTGGTGCGGCGGCGCCAGCAGTTCCGGGCCGTGACGTCCAAAGACCTCCGGCGCCTGCCATCCGAAGATGCGCGCGGCGCTGCCGTTCCACTCGACGATGTTGTAATCGAGGTCCCACAGGATGCAGCCGAGCGGCATGTGGTTGACGAAAAATTCCAGGCGCTGTACCAGCTCGCGCTGCCGCTCCTCGGCCTGGCGGCGGTCGGTGATATCCCGGATCACCGACTGGAAGCCCCGCACCAGCCCCCGCGTCTGGACCGGCACGGTCGAGCTTTCGAGATAGAGGGGCGCCCCGCCCGGCCGCACCCCGCGGAACTCAAAGCGGGTCGGGCCGGAGGCCGCCAGCAGGCGCGCGGTGCGGTCCAGGGCGCCGGGCGGCCGGTCCTCCGCGCGAATGCCATCGTCCAGGCGCCACCGCGGCAGGTCGGCGCGGCGGATCCCAAACAGCTCGAGGAAGCGGTCGTTGGCGAAGACGATCCGGCCCTCCAGGTCCTCGATGAGGACGGCGTCATGGATATTATCCACGAGCAACTGCAGGCGCGCCGATTCCTGCTGGAGGCCCAGCCCCAGGGCGCGGTTCTCCATCTGAGCCAGGAATTGCCGTATTAATATCAATAGTATGTAGGAGCCCAGGGCCGTGCTGAGCAGGCCCCAATAGAGACGCAGATCCGGGCCGCCAAACAGGGGAACCTCGGAGGCCGCGCGGTCCAGCAGCGGCACGCCGAGCAAAAATAGCAAAACCAGCACCGGCACCGCCAGCTCGCGCCAGGCCGACACCAGGGGGACTTCCCCGGGCGGTTCTTCGGCCGCCGTCGAGTCCTGGACCAGCAGGGCGGCCCACGCCAGCAACGCGCCCGCGCCGCCCTTCAGCCACTCGGCTACGGCCGCTCCCGCCGGCGCCGTGACGAGCCCGGGATCGAAAGTCCAGACCAGGACCGCCTGGCTCAGGGCCTCACACCACGCCGCCCCGGCCAGCAGACGATAGACTCGCTGCCAGTGCGGCGACCGCGCCTGCCGGGCGCCGGAACCGAGCGCCGAGGCGGCCATTCCACCCCACAGCACCAGCCCCAGCGCCGGCGTCCAACGGCTGGGGCCGGAGCTTCTTAAGCCGGACACCAGGAAGTAGGAGTGGAGTCCCAGGAACAACAGGCCGAGCAGCAGCGTGTCCACGACCGGCGCGGGCCGTGCGGCGTGCGACGCCGCCCGATGGGGTTTGAGCGCCCCCATCAGATAGAGACCGAGCAGCAGGAAAAGCACCAGGGTGGTTCGGCTCGCCATTTGGAGGACCGGAGCCGGCAGCCATTCCGCTCCGGTCCAGGCTCCCAGGATCCAGAGAGCTTGGACGACGCCCGTCAGACCGGTGGCCGCGGCCAACAGACCCCACCCCAGCTTGCCCCTGCCCTGCGACTGGATTGCGGCGCGGCCCGCGCAGACGCTCGCCACCAGGGTGGACAGGCCCGCCGCGGCCGCCCAATCGACCGAGGTCCCGGCCAGCGCTATGCCCATCGTCCGTTGCATTCCGGGGAGTACATCGGCAGATCCGTGAAAATGCGCGACCTCCCGCGGCTTTTTCCGTTAAATACGTGAGAAAATAGCCGCTTCACCCTCTTGATGTTTAACCCCTCGGAATTTGCCAATATCGCCCGGGCCGAAGAAAAACTGTGGTGGTTTCGCGGGATGCACGGCATCAGCTTCGGGCTGCTCGATCCGCTCCTGAGGGCCGGCCACGTCCGGCGGGTCCTCGAAGCCGGCTGCGGAACCGGTCATTTCGCCGCCCTCCTGTGCGGCCGTTATGGCCTGCCACGCGTGACCGCCGTCGACCTCGCGCCCGAGGCGATCGAGCACTGCTCCCGCCGTCCGGGACTCGCTCCGGTCCGGGCCAGCGTAACCCGCCTGCCGTTTTCCGACGCCGCCTTTGACCTGGCGCTCTGCCTGGACGTCCTGCCGCACTTTCCCGCGGGAAAGGAAGGCGCGCCGGTCGCCGAATTAGTGCGGGTCTTACGCCCCGGCGGCTTCCTGCTGGTCCGGGCCGCGGCGCTCCGGGTCTTCCGCAGCCGCCACTCGGCGTATGTTCTCGAGCAGCAGCGCTTCACCCGCCCCCAACTCGAGGCCCTGGTGAAGAGCCAGGGAATTCGCATCCGCCGGCTGACCTATGCGAACTTCCTGCTCTCTCCGGTCGCCTTCCTCCGCTTTCGCATTTGGGAGCCGCTGACCCGCCAGGCCCCGGCCAGCGGTCTCGAACCGCTCCCCTCCTGGCTCGACCGCCTGCTCTACACCCCGCTCGCGCTCGAAAAGCAATGGATCGCCGGAGGCGGCGCCTTCCCCTGGGGCCAGAGCCTGGTATTGTTGGGACAAAAGCCGGAGTGAAGCGACGATGCCTGACGACAAGTTTGGTCTTTCCCGCCTCGGACAAATCGCCCTCACGGTCGAAGACCTGGAGCGCGCCGTGCGTTTCTACCGCGACACCCTCGGCCTGCCGTTCCTGTTTCAGGTTCCCAAGCTGGCGTTCTTCGATTGCGCCGGCGTCCGCCTCATGCTGGGACTCGCCGAGAAGCCCGGCGTGCGCCACAACTCCATCCTCTATTACCAGGTGGACGACATCCACCACGCCCACCAGACGCTCGTCGCCCGGAACGTGGAATTCGTCGACCCGCCCCACTTGATCGCCAAGCTCCCCGACCACGACCTGTGGATGGGCTTCTTTAAAGACTCGGAAGGAAACCTTGTGGGGTTGATGAGCGAGGTGCGGCCGCCGGCCGCCTAGCCTCCGCTTTACGCCTGCCGCATCCGGAACAGCGCCTTCTCGATCGGCACCCCGCGCACCTCGATGCGCTTGAGATCCCGCGTCCCGAGGCCCTTGGCCTCCACGAGCTGCAGCGTATTCTCGCAGGTCTCGAACGGCGGCCCCGCGTACCCCGGCGTCATCGGATCGAACCCCATAATCGCCGTCGCGACCGCGTCCGTCGTGACCGGGTTCGTCCCCGCGATCAGCACCCCCGGACTGCACGGCCGCACGCCCTTGATCCACGGCCCCTCGCCGCCCGCCATGCTCTCCACGCCGTCGATCAAGGCGAAATCGATGGGACGCGTCCGCACCAAATCCGCCACCGTCCGCGACACCCGATACCCGCCTTCCCGGGGACCATTGTTGGGCAACTCCTGCGGCGCGCTCTTCGCCGGCGGACGCTTGCCCGCATGCACCACGAGCGACCGCCCCTTGGTCGGCTTCTCGTTGGGCTCGTCCACGCCCGCATCGTCCCCGTAAATCGAAGCCGGAATCGTGCCGAAGCAGTTCTTCATCGAGAGCGTCACGCCGCACGTGGCATGCTCCTTGAGCTTCGCCAGGCTCATGAAGACGTCGGTGTCCTCGTAGGCGCGGTTCAGATCGTAAGCCGGGTACATGTAAGCGCCCCCCGGCACCTTCAGCCGCGCATAGCTCTTGCTCTTCCCGAGCGCGTTGGTATTCTCAAACTCCACATTCTTCGCCGCGCTCATCAGCCGCCGCACGCGCCACCCCGAATCGAGCATGTAGTCTTCGAGCGGACCACCCGTGCCCCAGGCGCTCTCCACGAGGCGAATGCGCCGCGCCCCCGCCCGGTCAAGCAGGGTCAGGAACGCCTCGATCACCAGCGGATGCGTGTAGTGCGTGCTCCCGATCGGCTTGCCCGCCAGGCGCAGCCCCGGATCGCCCGTGAGATTCAGCTTGATCGTCACCGTCTTGTTCTTGACGATGCGGTCGAGGCCCCCGAGCTGATCCATCATCGTCGCAAGGATTCCCGTCAGGTCCTCGGTATAGGCCTGGCACTTGGCCACCGCCACCGGCGGCGCCGGCGCGCGCATCTCTTGCCCCGGCAGCAGCGCCGCCGTCCCCAGCATGCCCAAAACTTCCCGGCGCGTCAGTCTGTGTATCACGGTAGCTCCCTTCACTCGACAATCAGCGTGGCGTACAGCCCCAGCGTGTCGACATCCACGGCGGCGTTGCGGTCCTGGCGGTACATCTCCACGTCCTGCACCGGCCCGCCCGGCGTCATAATTTTAGCGCGCCGGAAGGTCCCCGGGAAGTGGATCGCGATGTTCTCGATCGGATAGTCCGTATAGTTCAGCAGGTGGATCACGATCTGCTTGCTGTCCGGACTCGCGAGAAAGCTCGTCGCGAGGCCCTGGACGTGGAACAGCCGCGCCCCCAAGTCCGCCGCGCCGAGCATCGAGTTGATGCCTTTCCACAGCGCGTCGATCTGCTTCTGCTGCTCTTCATCGGTCGCGATGCGGTCCCCGGCGAGCGCGGGCAGCGGGGAATCTGGCGGACTCGTCAGCATCGTGCCGCCCCCGTCTGTAAATCCCTTCAGGACCTCTTGGTGCTGCGGCTCCAGCAGCGCCGACTCCAGGTTCAGTACGATCCGCGCGTTGCCGATCGCTTTGCCGCTCAGCTTCTGCCGCGGGATCACCCGGAACGGCGTGTGCTTCGCCGCGATCATATCGAGGATGCTGCCGGACACCAGCGCGCCGCTGTCGGCGTCCTGCACTACTCCGAGCGCCCCGTAAAAGGGGAACGCGCGCCAGTCCTTGTGGTCCTCGAAGTATTGAAGGTGTAGCGCGAGCCGCCGCCAATCTTTCAATGCCGTGGCCTCGCCCGCCAGCAAACGTTTCGCGAAGTCGGCATCGAGCGCCACCACCCAGCGCGCCCCGAAAATCGCTGCGTCCCCAATGGCATGCAGATAGTCCTCGCCCTTCAGGACCCGCTTCGCCGGCGGCAGGTTGCCCATCCACACCGGCGCCTCGCTCGCCGCGCGCGCGAAGAGGTAAAACGCCGTGTTCGTGTTCACCCACGGCGACCCCGTCGGACCCGCCTTCGCCGCCCCGTTCTCCTCCACCTCAATGCCGGGCCACATGCCTTGATACGTCGCAAGAATCGGCTTCGCGCTTTCGGGACGCAGCAACCGTCGCGGCAGCATCTCGATCACCGGCGCCTGGGACGCCGCCAGCGCCTCCCGCACCCGCGCCGTCGCGGCCGGCGCGAAGTCGCCCTCCAGCACCACCCCGGTCAGCTTGCGCCCGAGCGCCTGCCGGGCCGTCTCGACCGGATCGCCCCCCGGCCGGACCACCCCCAGCGTCACCACACCCTGTTTCGTCGCCGCCTCGGCGAAGCCCGGCGTCCACTGCTCCGGCTCGAGCAGCAGGCAGTTGATCGGGGTTTCCTTCAGCAGTTCCAGGCTCTTGAGTTCGGTCGAGATCCAGCGCGCCGGCACCCAATCGGCCAGGCTGACGGCAAGAATGAGAGCGAGGAACATGACGACTCTCTCTGTATCTTAACCGATCGTGGTGTCAGACCGGCCGCCAGACCCTCCGGCCCCACAACGCCGCGTTGACACCTTCAATATCAAACGCCTCCGCATCGAACGACTCGCCCCACCACTCGCGCCTGTTCTGGTGCTCCGGATGCTTGGGATCGGCCATCGCCTCCAAAAAGTCGTAGTATCCTCCCACTCCGCCCACGTCCTCCGGCGGACATCTCCGCTTCCCCGCCACCACGACCGGATACCGCTCCCCGGGCACAGCCGCCATCGCCGCCTCCAGGACCACGTCATGCAGCCACCCATCACCAAAATCGTACTCGTACACCATCCGCGCCTTCGGGCGCCGCAGCACCTCGCTGAGCCGGAACTTCCTCTCGTTCTGCATCGCAAATCCGTACTCGGGGTCCGGCGTCCCGTAGCACGTGTCACCAACCCGAAATTGATGCAGATGGCTGTTGGTCCAGCCCATGACGGTCTGGAGAATGTCATTCAGCCGGTAAAGGGTGACGTCGCCCGCCAGCCGGACGCGCCTCCAGATCGGAGGCCGCGTCCCCCGCAGCGCGACCTTGAGTTGGTAAACGACCTTGTCTTTCATTCGCGCCCGCCTCCCGCTGGACGCCCTAGTCTAGGCGGTTGGCGGCTAAGCGCCCGCCCTTCGCAGTTGTCCGCTTCAACGGCTGGTGCGGCCGGCGAGCGGTGGGACCTGCCGCCGCTTCGGCCGTATCGATCAGCAATCGCAGCGCACGGTTCACGGACTGCGAGTCGCGAAACACCTCCGCGAGCTCGGGCTCGATTAACATAAGGTTGGTCCCGGCGGCCGCCTGCCGATAGTACTTGCCGCGAACGCCTCCCTTGAGTCGGGACAGGTCGTACTCCGGGCGCAGATCGTCATCCGATCTCTTGGCCGATGCCTTCTTCATATTGTTTGCGCTCATTCTTGGTCGCCTTCCGTGCGCTGATGATTCGTATGCGGTTTCCACGCTGGCAATGCGACACGAAAACGACGTGGCGCCCAGCGGTATAACCGATCGTGATCTCCCGTTCCCTCCACTGGCGTGATACGGATCGGGAAAGGTCAAGGCCAATGGATCGAGGAAGACCGTCGCCGCCTCATCAAACGATACGCCGTGCTTCTGGACGTTGGCCTGGGCCTTCGCCGCATCCCACTCCTAGACCACAGCTTCAGTCTACCGCAGCGGATCAATGGGTCATTGTGGAGTGATCGTCTGCTGGACAAAGGACCCGCTACCCTATTCCCAACGCCCCGCGCACCTCTCGCCACCTTGCCTGGTTACACCAGACGTGCATTCGTGCTTGATGTTCAGCGATTCGCCCACTATTGGCGAGGTGGGAGGAGTTCGCCGACGTCCGCATCGCGGCGTGAGCTTGCCAGCAGCACCGCGCGTGCCAGCCAGCAGAGTGTACCACTTACCCATTCGAGCTGGCGCTTCCAGGCGCTTAGAAACGCCTTCCAGCACGCTAATTCGCACGTTTTCGCGCCATCAAGTTTAAATCAAACGTTTGATTGAATCGATCGACCGAACCCTCTTCGCCCTTGGCCAACTCTCCACGCTTCCGCCCTCCGAGGGCCGGAGGATCATGCGCGACTTGGATAACAAGGTGCCGGCGCATCTGCGAATGAGAAGCAAGTTGCTATACTGCACGCGGTCCGATGCGAAGACGCAGTGGACGCGCCATCTGTTATGCAGATCTGTTAGACGAGCCGAATGCCATCCAATTCCCTGCTGACCTGGAAAGAATCACGCCGTATCAAACTTGACGAGATCGTTGAAGTGCACCGTGCCGTTGGAGGCACTGGCCGTGGGCGCCGCTATGCAACGGAGCAGGTAAACCATGCTTATGCTGTGCTCCTGACCTCCCAGTTCCAGGGATTTTGCCGGGACCTGCACTCGGAGTGCGTGCATCACATCGTCCAACAAGTTCCCGCCGCGTTGCGCAACCTGCTCCGGGGCGAGTTGGTACGGAACCGTAAACTCGACCGGGGCAACCCCAATCCCGGCAATATCGGCGCAGATTTCGCAAGGCTCGGTCTTGAAATCTGGGGCCAGGTGAAGGCGCTCGATAGGAGGAATGTCGAGCGAAGGCAACTGCTCGACGCGCTCAACGAATGGCGAAACGCTATTGCCCATCAGGACTTCGATTCTACGCGGCTCGGGGGCCGCTCCACCTTACGGCTTAGTGATGTCACCAGCTGGCGGCGAGCGTGCAGCCAGCTCGCTAGCGGGTTCGACGCCGTGACCTGCTCCCACCTGGGCGCTTTGTTGGGTTCACCCCCTTGGTGATAGACTCGAAGCATGCCGTACACACGCAGCGCTCCTGCCCCTGCTCCCCGGTTTCAGCCGGGAGCGCGTGTGCAGTTCCGGCTCGCCAACCGTATGGTGCGCGGGAAGATCGTCGAGTACCGTGGTCCGCTGGCCGGCGGACGCCCTCTTTATCGCGTCGAGGTTCCTTTTTCTGCGAATTACGTTCAGTTCTACGAGCTACCGGAAGGCGAACTCCAGCCGGCGCAGCGGGGAGGCTAACCAAGCGCGGCAGCGCACCGAGACCGCTCGTTGCAGCCCCTTCGTTAGATCTCAAGACGAGCAGCACGATCTCGATTCCCGAAGCGGTTAAAGAGATGCTCGCAATCGTTGAGCGTCTCCGCAAGGCATTCCCGAACAAGAAGTTCACCTTGGATGGGCGGTTGGTCGGGGACATCGGTGAGATCCTGGCGGCGCAGGCCTATGACCTGTCGTTGTTCCCGGACCTTCAGAAGCACCACGACGGTGAGACGCCAGATGGTCGCAAGGTGCAGATCAAGGCGACGATGCAGAGATCGTTGACCTTCCCAGCGGACCATATTCCGAATTACTACCTTGGAATCCAAGTTCACCCTAATGGCTCGTTCTCGGAAGTATTCAATGGTCCTGGGGCGCTCGCCTGGCAGGCGGTCAAAAATCGAAAACCACCAAAGACAAACCTTCACTCGGTGCAAGCTGCCACGCTAGCCGCTCTGAACACAAAAGTTGCGGCCAACGACCGGATACGCTTGAGGTCTAACTCTTCGCTTCGGCCGACGCCGCTCCAGGTGCGCGGCTACCTTGTGGCCGTTACAGTGCGTCCTTGCGTTTCATCGCTCGGGAGAGGAAATGGAATTGCCGCCCTTTCTGCGAGCTTTCAGCGAGCCTTCAAAGTCGCCCAGCCTGCGGAGTACCACCCTTCGCCCCACCGGAGAAATCGTTGTCCCCAGCAGAGGCGCTTTCAGCCTACGCCGCAAAGGGGGGCGGCGCGGCTGAAGGCCCAAGCCTTTAACCCATTCGTCCCCAGCATTCTGCTTTTCACCCCCCCGCATACCGAAACCCCTTCCCCTTCAGCGCCTCCACCGCTTGCCCGAGCCCCTTCGTCGCCACCCACAGCAGCGTCACCGCCTCTCCGCCCGCCGGCGCCCCGGGCTCCGCGCCTCCGCGCACCCCGCACGCCATCACCCCGAAGGACCCCGGCGAAGCCTGTCTCCCGGCCTCCGGAGCCGCTTCGCCCCGCAGCTCCCGCGCCCGCCGCGCCGCCTCCTTTGGACCCGCCTCCACGATCCGTCGCTGCTCCTCCCGTGGCAGCCCCGCCAGCGCCGCGGCCGTCGAGATCTTGAGCCGCCGCGCCCCCACCGCCGCTACCAGCTCTTCGCAGTTCCCCCGCAACAGCTTGATCCCGTAGGACGTGAGCCGCGCCGAGACGTTGATCCTCGCCGCCGCTTTCACCCGTGACTCCCCCAATTCTTGTCCCTGCAAATTTGCAGGGACAGGCCGGTAATTCCGCGATCTCCTCTTAACCGCCTCTGTTTCCATCCTCAGAGCCAGCCGCGCCGCCACCAGCGCCCGCTGCGATTCGTTCAGGTGCCGCCGTTGCAGGTTCAGGCCCAGCGACGCCTCCTCGAGCGAACCCTCCCCGTTCCACTCCTCGTAGCGCGGCTCAACCCCGGCCGCCTTACACGCTCGGTACCGGTTCCGCCCGTCGATGATCGTTCCCTCCCCGTCCACCAGGATCGGCTCCCGCTGCCCGTTCTTCCGGATGTCTGCCACCAGCTCCTCGAACGCCTCGCCCTCCAGCAGCGGAAACAGGTCCGCCACGGCATGAAACTTCCGCTCCGGCCCGCAGGCCGGCGAAGCCGTATTCTCTTTCATAGTGAAAAACCCCTCTAGAACCATTCTACGGGCGCGATCCAAGCATTCCGTGCCCGCGCGCAGCAGGCGAATCGTCTAACCCGCGCCTCCCGCAGCAGATAGCCCCCCGAAAATTTCCCGGAAATCCCCGTGACTGGCCTTAACGCAGCTCGCGGATCCGGTGGTTCTCGCTGTCCGCGATATACACCACTCCCTTAGCCCCGACGAACACGCCATGGGGCCGCGCGAGACCGCAGCCCAGCGGGTTCCCGTCCGGACCCTCGCCGCGCTTCCCCATCCCGGCGATGGTTTCGATCGTGCCCTTCTTCGGGTCGATCCGGCGAATCGTGTGGCTCTCGGTGTCGGCGATGTAGACGCCGTCCGGCCCGAGCGAAATGGCCTTGGGACCCGACAGCAGCGCCTCGCGCGCCGGCCCTCCGTCCCCCGCATAGCCCTGCTTGCCCGTGCCCGCCAGGTGATGGATCGTCTTGCGGCGCATGTCGAGGCGGTAGACCGCGTTCCCCTCCCGCAGGACAAGGAACATGTCGCCCCGGCTGTCGAACGCCATTGCGCGCGGGCCGTTCAAGGGCGTACCAGCGATGGGCGCGCCATCCGGCGTGGGAGACTTCTCGCCCGTGCCGGCGAAGGTCTCGATGAGGCCGGTCTTCAGATCCACGCGGCGGATGCGATTGTTTTGGATATCGCAGATGTAAAGCCGCCCCTCGCGGTCGAAGGCGATGCTGTGCGGCTGGCGGAACTGCGCTTTCACGGCCGGTCCGCCGTCGCCCGCGAAGCCCGGTTGTCCGGTCCCCGCGACGGTCGTGATGACGTGGGTCTTCGCGTCGACGCGGCGCACGACATGGTTCTGCATCTCGACGAAGAACATGTTGCCGGCGCGGTCGAAATGCACCTCGTAGGGCTGGTTCAGCGCCGCCGCCGTGGCCGGTCCGCCGTCGCCCGAGTAGCCCTTCTGGCCGTTGCCGGCGACCACGGTGACCTGGTGCGTCTTCAGATCGAGCCGGTGGACCACGTTCGAATCCACCTCGCAGATGTAGAGCGCCCCATCGGGCCCGATCGTAATGCCGTAGGGGTTAGCGAGTTTGTCGGCGATCGTTGCAACCTGGGCCGCTGGTGCAATGAGAGCGGCCGCCATCAAAAGCAAAAGGGTGCGCATGGCATGTGATATACCACGAGTGACCCCATGTTGTTAATCGGCCCTCCCGGAAGCGGCAAAACCACGCGCGTGCTGGCCGAGCTCGAAGCCGCCCTCGCCCGCGGCGAGCGCGCCCGGCTGATCGTCCCGACCGCCAGCATGGCGACCCACCTGTTGCACGACATGGCCCGGCGCGCCGGGGCGGTGGCGGGTCGTCCCGTCCTGTCGCTCGCAGAGTTTGTCGAGAGCCTGACCCCCCAGTGCCAGGAACTCTCCGCGGCCGCCCAGGTGTTGCTCGCCGGGCATGCGCTCCGCAACACTAGCCCCAGCGAGTTCGGAGCGTTAGCCGACTACCCGGGATTTCACCGCCGCTTCGTCGAGGCGGTCGAGGAGTTCTGGGCGGCGGGCAAGAGCGGCCGGGACGTGGCCCGCCTGCCGGCCGGTCCGTTCGGACGTCCCTTCGCCGCCGCGATGACCGAATATGAGCGGCTGCTCGCGAAAGCCGGCGCGGTACATCGTGCCGGGCGGCTGCGCCTCGCCGCCGCGGCCCTTCCCTCGACCCGTCCCGGACCCCTGTTCTTCGATGGCTTCTTCAATTTCACGCCGGTGGAACTGGAACTCCTGCGCGCGGCGCGGGAAGCCGCGCCGCGCGTTATCGTCACGCTGCCGGCCCCGTTGCCCGGCCTCGACCTGCCCGAGACCCGGCTCGACCGCGTGTGGCGTCCCGCGCCCGCGCCGGTCGTGATCCGCGCGCCCTCGCCCGAGCGCGAGATCGAGGACATCGCCGGGCGCATTCTACGCGACCACGAGCAGACCAGTCGCCCGTTTCATCAGTACGGCATCATCTTGCGCAGCCCGGAGGTCTACGAACCGATCCTGGCGGTGGTGTTCGAGCGCTTCGGGATTCCCTTCCGCTCGCGGCGGTCCGAGCCGCTGACTGAACGCGGCGTGCTCCCCCAAGTAGAGGACCGCCTCCCTGCTGCGACGGTGCTGCAATGGCGGGGCGTGGCGCAGGCCCGGCAAGCTTGGGAGCAGGCCCAGGCCGAGGCGACCCAGCTTTCACGCCTCATGGGAACCCCCCTCCCCGAGACACTAGAGGCGGTGCTGCGGTTGACCGAATCCCGCGCCCCCGACAAGCGGCGGAACGTCGTCCAGGTGCTCAGCGTCTACGAGGCCCGGCAGTGGGAGCTGCCCGTGGTGTTCGTCTGCGGATTGGTCGAGCGCCAGTTCCCGCGCCACCACGGACAGAACCTGCTGTTCAACGACGGCGTCCGGCAGCGCCTCGAGATGCTGGGGGTGCGGCTGCGCACGAGCGACGAGAAGGAGGCCGAGGAGCGTTTTCTTTTCGAGCTGGCGTCGACCCGCGCGACCGAGCAGCTCTACGTCACCTACCCCACCCACAGCGAAGCCGGCGGCGAGACCCTGCGCTCGTTCTTCCTCGCCGGGGACGCCGCGCGCGACACGCCCGCCCGGGCCGTGCGGGTGCGCGAGCCGCGGCCTGCGTGGCGGCCGAACCCGGGGCGCCTTTCCGATCCGGCACTCCTCGAGGCCCTCGCGCAGCGGCACGAGCACTTCGCCCCCACGGCGCTCGAGCGCTACGTCCAGTGTCCCTTCCTGTTCTTCGCCGAGCGTACCCTCCGGCTCCAGGAGCCGGCGCCCGCTCCCGAGGATCTCGTGACGAACGCGCTCTGGCAGGGCACCATCATCCACCGCACCATTGCCCGCTGGGGAGCAGCCGGCGGCGGACCGATCGGGCCGGTCTTCGAGGCGGTGTTCGCGGAGACGTGCGAGCGCGAGCGAGTGCAGCTCAACTTCCGCGCCGAGGCCCGGAAGATGGCGCTCGCCGCCGACCTGGAGCGCTTCGCGGCGGCGGAGCTGGCGCGCCCGCGGCCCGCCGGCTTCCGTCCCGGCGCGCCCGAGACTACTTTCGAGTACACCGTGGAGGAGGGCGTCGAGCGGCCGTTCCGGGTCACCGGACGCATCGACCGCTACGACGTTTCCGACGACGGAGCGGCAGTCGTAGTGGACTACAAGTATTCGGGGAAGGAGCGCATCCGGCGCCTGTGGGAAGAGCACGTGGAAGGCGTGCGCGTACAGGCGCCCCTCTACCTGCTGGGCCTCGAACGTCAGAGAGGCCTGCGGCCGGCCGGCATGGTCCTTTATGGTTTACGGAAGGAGCCTTCGCGAAAGGGCTGGCTGCTGGCGGGAATCGCACCCGCCGATGCGGAGCTTGACCTTCGCCCCCCGGAAGAGTTCCGTTCCCTGCTCGATCGCGCCGAACGGAGGACGCTCGAAATTGTAGGAGAAATCCGCGGCGGTCACGTGGACGTCAATCCGCGCGACCGGCAGGTCTGCCGGGAATTCTGCGCCTTCCGGAATGTCTGCCGGATTAATGTGTGACGGCCAGGGAGGGCTGGTCCGCTTCGGAAGCCCGGAGGATCTGATGCTTGCGAACCTGCAGGGCGACCCATCCCTCGCCGCTGCGAATCGTAATCCCCAGCAGCTTGAGGTCAACTTCCGCGCCCTCGGGGGCCAGCTTGGCCATCCGGACGGTGGCCTCCATTTTCCGGCCCACGCCGACTTTCTCGTCGGTGCGGATCAGCACGCCGCCGCTGCTTATGTTTACGGTACGCCCGTGCTGAAGGACCGCCCCGCGCTGGTCGGTGAGGCGGAATTCCACCGGCCGGTCTATCTCGAATCGCACTGGTCGGTCAATCATGGTCATACCGATCATCGCGCGATAGTCATAAGCCGACAATAGGCCCGCCGGACCATTTTGTTTTTGGTACCGTGGTACCCGAACTACCCGTCCCGCACCGGCCCAGGGCCTAGTGCGGGTGGACCAGGAGGTTGGCGTTGTTGGAGGCAGTACTGCACTCGGTAAGCTACGCGGGGGTGTGGCCGGGCCAGGCGCGGCTCACCCTCGAGGAATTCGCGGGCAAAGCAGCGGAATTGGGCTTCGGCGGGGTGGAATTGATGGCGAAGCGCCCGCACCTCTCGGTGCTCGACTATGGTCCTGAGGCCTGCTTGCGGCTGCGAGAGACCTTTGAAAACAAGGGCTTACGGTGCGCCGTGATCGCCGGCTACACCAACTTCAGCGCCGATCTCGAGCATCGGGACGTGCCCCACCGCGAAATGCAGATCCAACACGTCACCGAACTGGCCCGGATGGCCCGCGACCTGGGGGCCCGGGTGGTGCGGATCTTCACATCCTACGAGCATCCGGCGCTGCCCTACGCCGCTGTGTGGCAGATGACGGTGGAGGCGATCCGCGAGTGCGCCCGGCGGGCCGCGGAGTACGGGGTCACGATCGGGATCCAAAACCACCATGACCTGGGGGCGCATTATGAGAGCCAGTTCGACCTGGTCTGCGCGGTAGGGGAGCCGAACTGCAAGGCCATCTTCGACGCCTGGTCGCCCGCGCTGCACGGCACGGATCTGGCGGCGGCGGCGTGGAAGATGGCGCCGGTCACCTGCCACACCACGGCGGCCGACTACCAGAAGCGGCCACGCTTCCGTTACCGGCCGCAGGCGATCAACTACGAAGCCCAGACCCCGTGGGCGCAGGCCGTCCCCATGGGGGAGGGATTTATCGACTACGCGGGATTCTTAAAGGTGATGCAGGCGAACGGCTACCACGGACCCGTCGCCTACGAAATGTGCTCGCCATTGCTGGGCGGCGGGTCAATCGAGAACCTCGACCGCTACGCGCGCCGATTCCTCGAGTTTCTGCGGAAGCTGGAGGGCTGACGGAGCGCCAGAGGCCGACGAGGGCGTCGGCCGCGGGCGAGGGCGCCCGCCCCACTAACCTACTCGACCGGGACCTTGCGGCCCTTCTGCTGCTCGCGCTGGAGCATCTCGATCTGGGCGTCGAGCAGGGCGCGCATGCCCATCAGGACTTCGACGCCGGCGTTGCGGAAATGCTTAAAGACCGGCCCTTCGAAGGCGTGGCTCAGCATCGCGCTCACGTGCGGTCCGACGCCCGCGCAGCAACACGGGCTGAACGCCAGGCGGGACTGCGGCCCGGCTTCGACTTTGGCTTTTCGGCGTGTCTCTCTCATTTTCGGCTCTCCGTCAGATCTACTGTCAGGATACCGCGATCGAGCTTCGCTTTACCGGGTTCGAGCGCGGCCATGGTGGTGGGCAGGCCTACATGGCGCCGCAGCGTGCCCACCTCGACGACCAGGTCGTCGCCCTTCTTGAAGACACCCACCTCGCCTGGCACGGCAAACGGCAGGCGCAGGTGGATGCGATAACCCTTGCCATTCTTCTCGAAACGGAAAGGCGCTTCGGTGCGGTGGCGCGCGGCGGGATCGATGTTGGGTACCTCGTAAAGAACCCGGGCGAGGTCGGTGAGCCGCTGCTGGCCGACGACTTCGTGCTCAAACAGCGGCACGCGCGCTACCGGCACCGGGTCGAAATATTCCTCGATCTGCCCGAGGGTCTTCTGCTGCGAGCGCTGCCAGTCGCGGAAGTACTTGTCGTGGACCTCCTCGGGCAGGACGCGGTTGACCACGATGCCGTCCACGGTCATGCCGTGCAGGGCGAAGTAGACGAAGGCCCGCTGTGTTTCCCGCAGCACCATCTTTTCGGGATTGGTCACCAGGCGCACGGTGGTGACTTTGGAATCCTCGAGGAGTGCTCCGATGCCGTCGAGGCGATCGAACAACTGCTTGATGTTGCCGAAGTAGCTGTCGGAGGGGAGCTTCACGGGCGACACACGGTTGGCCACCGGACGCACCGCCTTGAGCACCGTCCGCTCGAGGTGGAAGATGTTTTTCATATACCACTCGAGGGTGTTGGGCAGGCTGACGAAGCGCAGCGACTCGGCGGTGGGGGCGCAATCGACCACCACTACGTCGTACTCTTTGTTGCGGCGGTACTCATTGACGTACATCAGCGAGCTGATCTCTTCCATGCCGGGGAAGATGGCCAGCTCTTCGGCCTCGACCTCGCCGATGCCGGTGGCCTGCAGGACCGAGACGATGTAGGACCAGATTTCCTGCCAGTGGCGCTTGATCTCCTGCTGGATGTTCACTTCCTGGATGGCGAGACGCTTGTTGATGGGGTAGGGGAGGCCAGTGGCCGAGGAGAACAGGCTTTCGTCGAGATCGAAGGCGTCGGCGAGGCTGTGGGCCGGGTCGACGCTCAGGACCAGGGTGCGGTAGCCGCGGCGGGCGAGCTCGAGGCCGGTAGCGGCGGCAACGCTGGTTTTGCCGACCCCGCCTTTGCCGCTAAATAGGAGGATTCTCACTAGATAATTATAGCGCTCGGGGGAGGAGCTTCAGACCGACCGGTAGTGGTCTAGTTTGGCGTCCTAGGCGTATCTGCGCTCTTCCTGTACTCTACGGTCACAGTCTGGACAGAGCAAACGAGTGTTCGCTTCTGTGTACAGGTCCATCGTTTTGAGGCGATCAAGGACAGACCCCTTCGCCGGAAGTGGTCCCCCGCAAAGGGTGCATTTTCCATCTTGTTTTGTACGCTTGAGTTTCTTAAGGGCGATCCTGACCTTCAAGGAACGCTCGTCCTGGCCGATCTTGTTCCAAACCCGCCGCCTAATCGCAAATTCAAGTTCGGCATCTCCCGTGGCTGCGTCACGGATCATCTCTCGAACTTTCGCTATGATCGGGTCGGCTTTGTCGGTGCGCTCCGCAGGGGTGAGCCTCCTGGTTGGAGAAATATAGACGCCATCTGGCATAGTGTGTACAATTTTATCATGCCTTCCCGAGCAAGCAGGCCCAAGCGCCCTAGGGACACGAACCAGCTAGCCTGGCAGGTCGTCCAGGAATTGACGGGGCAGGTCGAGCGCCCAGAGCTTCCAGAGATGCCAGACACTAGAAACCAAGCGGCGGTAGCTCTCAGTCAACTGGGGGCCGCCAAGGGCGGCAAAGCCCGTGCTGCTGCCCTATCGGCACGCAAGCGGAAGGCGATTGCGAAGAAGGCGGCAAAAGCTAGGTGGGCTGCTCGGACGCCTGCTTCGGATTAGGAGGGGGCGGAGCAGCAGTCAGGTTCTTAACTAGTGCTACACCGTTGTGATTCTCGATGATCTTGTAGGCAGCGGTATTCATAAGTAGATTCATGTAGCAATGATGTACCGTGAGAACTAAGTCCTGCATCTCTGGGTCCGCTTCCAGTCGTTTAATTACGAGACCCATGCTTTCACAATCATCCGTATCAAAATGCCTGTCGTGTGTCTTGTTTTGGGGATAGTTAGAGAGCGCCTTAGTTATCTTCTTTGCTTTCTTTTTCCGATCTGGCAACCCTTCAAACATCCCGTCCGCAAGTTGTTGCTCAACAAAAGCATTCGACCATTTTATGGCGTTCTCGCACTGACCTAGAAATGTAGGCTTATACTGTCCAATTATCTGCTGCCATATCACTATCCTACTAGCGTCGCGCTTCACTTCCTTTATGGCACGATCGAATTCTTGCACCACTCCGTGGGCCGGAATGCCCCTTAACTGCGGATCGACCGGCCCCAGATTTGATTGTTTCCCCAACCAAATCTCTTTGCAGCAGCAGGCCATAATCGTCCCAGCCGACATTGCGATCTGCGGTATGATCGCGCGAATGTTTCTACCGAACATTTTTTGAAGGTAATCAACAATGGATTGAGTGGCGGCTATCCCACCTCCGGGAGTATGCAGGATCAGGTCCAGACCTAGCGACCTGTCTAGTTTATGAATCGTAGTCATGAAGCCATTCTTGTCTTCGTCGTTTATTTCAGACAGGTAAATGCTTCCCTTTGAAAGCCAACCAGAATAGTACGCAATGATATTTCTACCGGTGTGCTTGTGGAGGTCTAGCAGGTACTTTCTTCGGATTGTGTTCTGAGCATTTACTGCTTGGGCTTGCGCTTGGGCTTGGAGTGTCTGAATCTCAACAAATACATCGTGCCAATTTGGCATCAAGCTTCGGCGTTAGGGGTAGTCGTCGCGGGAACATACTTCAGAGCAGATGGCTGCTCAAGGCTATCATCGTCGGTATAGACGCCCTGATATGGCAACGGAAGCGGAGTGAACAATTGCCGGTAGTCCATCTCGGGGGTGCTCTTACCCTTCCTTGGCTCCTTCTTTGGCTCCTTCTTTTTCTTCACCGGTCACCTCGGCTCGGATAGATCGTACCACTGTTTTTTCATTCTATCAGGAAATACTTCTTGACTTTACATGCCCGAGCAAGCATAGTGTCTAGTATGAATAGGCTGAGTGCTGAGGATCGGGTTCGGGTGGTCAAAACACTGGTGGAAGGCAATTCGCTACGCGCTGCCGCCTGCATAACCGGGGTGGCCCGGATGACGGTCGAGAAGCTTCTGCGCGACCTGAGCGCCGCCTGCATCAAGTACCAGGATGGGCACCTGCGAAACCTCAGCGTCGGCCGGGTTCAGTGCGATGAAATCTGGGCCTTCGTCGGCGCGAAGCAAAAGAACGTCACGCCGCAGACCATCGAACGCGGGGCCATCGGCGACGTGTGGACCTGGGTAGCGATGGACGCCGATACCAAGCTGGCGATTTCGTGGCTGGTAGGTGACCGTGGAGCCGCAAGCGCCTACGCGCTCATGGACGATCTTGCCTCCCGGCTGGCGCATCGGATTCAGTTGACCACAGACGGCCACAAGGTTTACGCAGAGGCGGTCGAAAGCGCCTTCTGGCAGGGAATCGACTACGCCATGCTCATCAAGATTTACGGCGCGGATCGGGACAAGGCGGCCACGTACAGCCCCGCTCAGTGCATGGGAACGCGGACAGTGGACATCCTGGGGGTGCCCGATCCGAAGCACATCAGCGCCAGCTCCGTCGAGCGCCAGAACCTCACGATGAGGATGTCCATGCGCCGGTTCACCCGCTTAACCAACGGCTTCTCAAAGAAGATCGAGAACCACGCCCAGGCGGTCGCGCTGCATTTCATGTATTACAATTTCGTTAGAATCCATCAGACGTTACGGGTCACGCCTGCGATGGCTGCCGGTATCAACGCCAAAGTTTGGGAAGTCGAGGACCTGATTGCGCTGCTGGATTCAAACTAGACCACTACCGACCGACCGGTAGTGGGTCGGTTTCAGAGATGCCGGGGTTGCTTCGGGGCCGGCGGGTCCAAAATTATTTCCGAGGTGGGCGACGATCCGACGAGAACCGCGCGGCGGCAGTCGGATTCAGGGCCTTTCCCCGGCGCAGCAAAACGGCGTGCATCGCCGGGAACGCTCCCACGCCCCAGAAATCCCGCAATTTTTGCCCCCCACCCGTAACTTTTCGCGCCGGCCCGGCGCATAGTGGTGACAGATGGTGGCCGCAGCCCAACTCAGCCCCGGCGTAGAGGTGCAGACCCTGGAAGGCCTGATGGCGAGCTACCAGCAGGCCGATTCCGAGGCCGCCTCCGAGCTGATCCGCCAGGTGTCGCCGCTGCTGTTTCGCTTCTTTGTAGTGGATGCGGCGACGCGGGCCTACGCCGACGATCTGCTGCAGGAATGCTGGCTGCGGGTCCACAAGTCCCGCCACACCTATCGGCTGGGGGAGCCGGTCTTGCCCTGGATGTTTGCCATCGCCCGCCACACCCGCACCGACGGTTTCGAGCGCCGGCGCCGGATTGAGTCGCATGAAGTGGCGGTCGGAGAGTTTGAGCAACTGCCGGCGCGGGCCGATGCGGCGGGCCGCCCCTCGCACGGGGAGGGCTCGGCGGCCTGCGAGTTCGAGGAGAGCGATCTGTTACGGGTGATCAACGCGCTGCCTCCGGGCCAGCGCGAGGTGATCCTGATGCTGAAGGTGTCGGGCATGAGCCTGGAAGAGGTGGCCCGGGCGACCTCCTCGACGGTGGGAGCGATCAAGCAAAAAGCGCACCGCGCCTACAAGACGCTGCGCCAGGTGTGGGGTGGGGCTTTGCCCGCGGGGGGGACACGATGACCTGCAATCAGATCGATGCCTTTTTGGATCAGCAGTGGCACGGTCCGGGCACGTCGATTCCGCGCCCCATTGCCTTGCACCTGGAGCAGTGCGCCACGTGCCGGACGCTGCTGGCGTCGCTCGACGGCTCCGGGCCCGGCGCGCAGGCTTCCCCGCGGGTGCAGTCCCAAATCGAGAACGCGGTGCTCGGATCGCTCCAGCCGGTGAAGCCCCTGGCGCCGGCGCGGGAGTTCACGGTGGACCTGCTGGCAGTTTTCGCATTCATACTAGTAGTGGGTATGGCGATAGCCGGGGTGCGGGCGCCGTGGCGGATGGGGAGATGGCAGTGCGCGACGCTCACTTCGGTGCTGGTGGGGGGGGCCGTGCTGCTGGCGGTTTCCCTGAGCCGGCAGATTTCGCCGGGCGCGCGCCACCGGGTTTCGCCCCGGGCGCTGATCGTCGCCGTCGCCA
>JBGPDC010000049.1:0-30692 GCA_041482115.1 Terriglobia bacterium
CAACTGGCCGAACAATTTCGATCCGGTGGTCAGCTACGCGCAGCAGCACGGTCATGCGGCGGCCATCCTGGAATGGGGCGGCTGCAACGATCCGGAGCCTTACCACACCAATATCACCTCCTACGCCAAGGCCCACTCGCTCGCTCTGGCCTACTTCGACAGCAGTTTCTTGATCACCGGCGCGGGCGTCGGCTCGCAGCTAACCGCCACCGGCGCGAAAGTTGCGCAGGCTTACACCGCGATCGCGGCCGGCTCGCCCGGCACCGTGACCAGCGTTTCTTCCGCGATTGGGTCCCTCACGACGCTCGCCGCGGAAGCCATCGCCTCGGGGTACGGAGCCAATCTCGCCACGTCGCCTCGCCAGGCGACTGCGCTTCCCCTGCCCTACGACCTCGGCGGCACCAGCGTGATCGTTAAAGACGTCAACGGAATCTCCCGCTCCGCAGAACTGTTCTACGTATCCCCCACCCAGGTGAACTACGAAGTTCCGCCCGGAGTTGCGCCCGGCCCCGCCTCCGTCACGGTCTCTGTGAACGGCGACCCGGTCGCCTTCGGTACGGCTCAAATTGCGACCGTGGCGCCGGGGATCTACACAGTGACCGGAACCGGGCAAGGTCTTGCGGCAGCCATCGTTGCTACGGCCCATGCCGACGGGACCAGCGCCACCACCTCCGCGGTGCAGTGCTCTTCGAGCGGTTGCACGGCGGCGCCCATTGATCTCGGGTCGGATACCGACCTGGTGGCGATCGAGCTTTTCGGCACGGGCATTCGCGGCCGCAGTTCACAGGCGGCGGTTACCTGCAAGATCGGAGCGGCCACTCTACCGGTTGCGTATGCCGGCCTCCAGGGCGTCTACGTCGGCCTCGACCAGGTAAACGTGCTGCTGCCAAAGTCGCTGCGCGGCAGCGGCAACGTCAATGTGTCGCTCACCGTGGACGGGCAGTCCTCGAACACGGTGACCTTGAACTTCAAGTAGCGGCAGGTAAGGAGGAAGAACCGGGCGAAGCTCGCTTTGACGCGGCGAGCCTTGCTGGGAAGGGCGGTGGCGCGAACCCTATCGCGCGTTGCGGTTCGCCGCTTCGGCGGCGAGCTTCAATTCGTTACTGACTTCATCCAGGAGGTTCTTGGCCTTTTGAGCGTGACCTTGCATGTCCCATTCATTGGCTTCCTGCGCCGCCACGATTCTTTCGTAGGCTTGCCGGCTCAGCCGCTGGGCCGCCGCAAGATTCGGATGCCTGGCCGCAGAGATATTCTTCTTAGGCACCTGGGCTATAGCCAGTCCGCCCAGAGCCAGCAGAGAAGCCAGAGCAGCAGTGAGAACTCGAGTTCTGATCATGGGTAGGTATTGTAAGGTCACTACTATTCGGCGTCAAGTACTTTTTTATGTAGTTATACTTTACGAGTTCGTGCACTATCCTGCAACACCCCGGGGGGACCGTGCTTGAAGACCGCAAAGCAGCTCCGTTAGCCGAGCAAGCCTCCGCGTTCCTTTTGGAATATGGGGCGGAATACGGGCTCGCAGCCGGCGTAGGCCTCCTGCTGCTTCTGAACGTCGCGGGGATTCTCAAGACCGTCGGGGGACTCGATACGGCCGTCATCATCACCCTGCTGGCGGGGTACAAGACCTTCTACAACTCCATCTCCGCGCTGCTGGAGAAAAGGATTTCAGCGGATCTCGCCCTCTGCGTGGCCGTGATCGCGGCGCTTGCGGTGGGCCAGTACCTGGCGGCCGCCGAAGCGATGTTCATCGTCATGCTAGGGGAGGCTCTGGAGTCTTACGCCGCCGGGCGAACCGAAGCCGCCATCCATCGTTTCATCGAGCAACTACCCCGCCGCGCCCGCGTCCTGCGCCACGGCCAGGAAGTCGAGGTCCCGGTCGAGGAGCTTCTCCCTGAGGATGTCATCGTCGTCCGGGCCGGAGAGCGCATCGGCGCGGATGGCGTCGTGTTGGAAGGCGTCTCCCACGTGGATGAGAGCTCCATCACCGGAGAATCCTTGCCCCGCGACAAGCAATCCGGTGACAAAGTTTTCTCCGGCGCCATCAACGGCCACGGCCGTCTTCAAATCCGCGTCACCGCGGCCGGCCGGCAGACGACTCTCGCGCGCGTCATCCAGTTGGTCGAGGAGGCCAAGCAGAAGCGCGCCCGCGTCGAGCGCCTCGCCGACCGTTACGCGCAATATTTCCTCCCCGCGCTCCTGTTGGCGGCCGCTGCCACGTTCTATGTCACGCGCGACTGGCTCCGCACGGTCGCCGTGCTGATTGTGGCCTGTCCTTGCGCCTTGATTCTTGCAACGCCGACGGCCATGGTCGCCGCCATCGGCGGTCTGGCCCGGCGCGGCATCCTGGTGAAAGGCGCGCATTTCCTCGAGCTCGGCGCGCGCGCCGACACCATCGTCTTCGACAAGACCGGCACTCTGACCACCGGCCAGTTCCAGGTCGTTCGCGTCCTTCCCGCCGCCCGCGCGGAGGCAGAGGTTCTGGCGCTCGGCGCCGCCGCCGAAAGCAGCTCCGAACATCCTCTCGCCCGGGTCATAGTGGACGAAGCGCGCCGCCGCGGCCTGCCGATCGAAACCTCGCGCGACGCCCACGTCATCCCCGGCCGTGGCGCGCAGTGCCATTTGAAAGGCAACACGATCCGCGCCGGCAACGCCGCCTTCCTGGCCGAAGAAGGCGTCACCGAAACCGCTCACCTCCTCGACGAAGCCGACCGGCTCGGCGCCACCGCTGTTCTGGTGGCCGTCGATCGGACCCTGGCTGGCGCGATCCTGCTTCGCGACTCCCTCCGCCCCGGCGCCGCCGAAGCGCGCGCCGCGCTCGAGCGGATGGGCCTGACCCACCAGGTGCTCCTCACCGGCGACCGCCGCCGCGCCGCCGACGCCATCGCCCGCGAGATAGGTCTCGATCACGTCGAGGCCGAGCTGCTTCCCGAGCAGAAGCTCGAGCGCATCCGCGAGCTTCAATCACACGGCAAAATCGTCGCCATGATCGGCGACGGTATTAATGATGCTCCGGCGCTCGCCGCGGCCGACATCGGCATCGCCGTCGGAGGCTCCGGCGCCGAAATCACTGCGGCCGCCGCCGATATCGTTTACTTGCCTCCCTCGCTCGACCGCCTGCCGCGCCTGTTCGAGGTAAGCCGGCGCGCTGTCGCGACCGCCTGGCAAAACATCATCTTCTTCGCCGGCGGCGTGAATGTCCTCGCCGTCGCCGCCGCCGCCGGAGGCTACCTCGGCCCCATCGGAGCCGCGTTCACCCACCAGATCTCTTCGTTCTGCGTGATGATGAACTCGCTGCGGCTACTCCGCGTGGAACACCCGGCCGGACATGTCACGCCCTGGAAGCCGCGGCTGGGACTCCTGCTCCAGCCGCTCGCTCGCGCCCTGTCACGCCTTCAACCGGGTACCGCCTTCAACTGGATTCTCGAACGGCGCCGGCGCCTGGTTCGGCCTGCCCTCGCCGCCCTGACGGCGGTGATCGCGTTGAGCGGCCTCTACACGCTCGAACCCAACGAGCAAGGCGTCATCGAGCGCTTTGGGCGCAAGGTGCCCGCTTACCAACAGCCCGGCTGGCACTACAAGCTGCCCTGGCCTGTCGAACGCCTCACCCGCCTCGAGTCCGGACGCGTTCGCGCCGTCGAAATCGGCTACCGCACCGTCGACACGGGCCCCGCCTCCGAGCCGGCCGCCTACGAGTGGAACGTCCAGCACCGCGCCGGCCGCTTCCAGAAACTCCCCGACGAAGCCCTGATGCTCAGCGGCGATCAGAACATGATCGAGCTCAATGCTGTGGTCCACTACCACATCGTTCGCCCCGACGACTATATCTTCCGCCTCTTCGACGCCGACTCGACCGTTCGCGCCGCCTCCGAATCGGTCCTCCAGACCGTCGTCACCACCACCCCGCTTGACGATCTGCTCACCACGGGCCGTCCCGCGGTTGAAGCGCGCGCCGTGCGCGAACTTCAGCGCCGGCTCGACCGTTACGACGCCGGCGTCGAGGTCCTCCGCCTGCAACTGGAAGACGTGCACCCGTCGGTCGAGGTGGTGGATGCCTTCCGCGAGGTCGCCGGCGCTCTGGAGGAGCGCAGCCGCCTCATCAATGTCGCCGAAGGCTATCGCAACGAACAGGTTGCTCTCGCCCGCGGCCAGGGCCAGGCGGCTTTGCAAAACGCCCGGGCCTACACGGTCGGCCGCGCCCACCGGGCCGCCGGCGACGCCAGCCGTTTCACGCAGGCCGAGCAGGCCTACAAGTCCGCTCCCGGCCCCACCGCGACCCGCCTCTATCTCGAAGCGATGGAGCAAATCCTGCCGGGCCGCCAGAAGCTGATCATCGATTCCCGCGGCGGACGCCGCAACCTGATGCTGCTCCAGGATGGCGCCCTGGTAGCGCCTCCCGGCCCGGCGCTGTTGAGCCCGCCGGCACAGTGACTGTGAGGAAGATAGCCATGACCAGAGACCGCAAATTCCTGTTCGCTCTCATCGTCCTGATTCTCATGTGGGCGACGTTCTTCACCGTTCGCGAGACCGAGTTTGTTCTCGTCACCGCGTTCGGCCGGCCCCTTCGCACCGTCATGGACGCCGGCCTTCACGTCAAGTGGCCCTGGCAGAACGCGCGCTACTTCGACCGCCGCCTGCGCGTCTACAATCCCCGTCCCTCTGAGTTCCTGACGCGCGACAAGAAGAATCTGGTCATCGAAAACTACGTCTGCTGGCAGATTGCCGACCCCGAGACCTTTGTGAAGAAAGTTATCACTGAACCCAACGCCGAAGCCCGGCTCCACGACGTCGTCTGGTCGGGGCTCTCCGCCGCCCTCGGCAACCACGACCTGGAGTCGATCGTCAACCCGGACCCCTCCAAGTCCGCGGCGGTGCCGATTTTCGACAAGCTGACGGAAGAAACCAACGCCGCCGCCCTTTCGCAATACGGCCTGCGCGTGGTCGATGTCCGCATGAAACGTCTGAACCTGCCCCAGCAAAACAAGGAGAGCGTCTTCGCTCGCATGCGCGCCGAGCGGGAGCGCATCGCGAAACAATATCGCGCCGAGGGCGAAGAGCAGGCCCTGCGCATACGCGCCGACGCCGACCGCCAGCGGGAAGAGATCGTTTCCGCCGCCTATAAGCAGGCCGAGGAGATCAAAGGCCAGGGCGACGCCGAATCGACGCGCATCTACGGCCAGGCCTACAGCCGCGACCCGCAATTCTACAAGCTGGTTCGCACCCTCGAAGCCTATAAGAAGGTGCTCGACGACAAGACCACCGCCATTCTCAGCTCCGATTCGGAGCTGCTGCGCCTGTTGACACGTGGAGAGGCCAAGTGAGCCTCACCCTCCAGCCACGCTTGACCGAGCTTCCCGAAGCGACGCCGGAGGCGCTCCCGGAGCTTGGCCGGTCCGCCCCGGCTCCGGCGTGGCGCCGGCATCTCACGCGGCGCAAATTCTGGTCTGCCGCCGCTGCCCTCTGGCTTTTCTCGGGTCTCTACCTGGTCGCTACCGATGAGCAAGCCGTGGTTACCCGCTTCGGCCAATTCGCGCGCCTCGAAACCCCGGGCCTCCACTGCCATCTGCCTTACCCCGTCGAGCAAATCATCAAGCTGAAGGCCGAGCAACTCCAGGCCGCCACCATCGGCGGCGAGCCCGCCGACGCTGCTTTGGGCCGTACCGATCCCCTTCGCGCGCAGTTCCTCACCGGCGACCGGAACATCATCAACGTCCGTGCCGTCGTACAGTACAACGTCAAATCGCCCCGGGAATATCTCTTCCGCTCTAACGACGTCTCGCGAATCGTCGGCGCGGTGGCCGAAAGCGAACTCGGCCGCGAGATCGCCCGGCGGCCGGTGGATGATGTCCTGACCACCGAAAAGATCAGCATCCAGGCGGCCGTCCAGCGGCGGGCCCAGCAGATTCTCGACTCCTACCAGCTCGGGGTGGCGATCCACACCGTCAACATCGACCGCGCCTCGCCCCCGGACGAAGCCAAGGCCGCCTTCGCCGACGTGGCCGGCGCCAAAGCGGATGCCGCCCGCATCGTCAGCCAGGCCGAGGGCTATGCCAATGACGTCATTCCCCGCGCCCGCGGCGAAGCGCAGCAGCTTCTGGAAGCGGCGGATGGCTACCGGCAGCGCAAGATCAACGAAGCCCAGGGCGATGCCGCCCGCTTCACCGCCCTCGCCGTCGAATACAAAAAAGCGGCCGCCGTCACCTCCCACCGCCTCTACGTCGAGGCCATGGAGCAGATCCTCCCCAAGATCAAGAAAACCATCATCGATCGCCAGGGCGGCAACGTGGACCTCACCATCATCCGCAAGGAACCCGAAGCCTCCAAACCGCCCGCCGCCAAATGACGCAGCACAAGAAAGCCCGCTATCTGACCATCGCTGTTATTGCTGCTGTCGCGATTTTCGCCGCCGGTCAGCAGCTCCACTGGCGGCTCCCGGCCGGCGCGCTGAGTATCCGCCGAGCCGAACGTGCCATGCCTCCCGAACCGAGCGACGCCATTTACGAAATGCTCGACGCTGCCCGCACCGGCGATGCCGCGGCGTACTTGGGCTGCTTCACCGGCCAGATGGCCGCCGCCTTGCGTCAAAGCCAAGCCGAAATGGGAACTGCGGTGTTCGCGCAGTATCTCATCAACAGCAACCAGGAGATCAAGGGCGCGGCCGTCTCCGACCCGGTCCCGCTAACGGATCGTGAAGCCCGCGTCCGCGTGGAATACATCTATCCGGACCGCAACGAAGTCCAGCAAGTCGGTCTCGAGAGAGACTCCGGCGGCGCGTGGCGCATCGCCCGCGTGGACTCGACCGAGCGCGCCAGGACTCTGATTCCGTACGGCACTCCAGTGAAGTAGGTTGCGGCCGCGCCCGTCCCGATTGCCGAGCTATAAGCGGAGACAGATTCGCCTTGGCGAACGCCACGTTGGCGGGTGAGGCAATAATATTGGGTTGTTGGCCGCGCCCTGCACTGCGAGCAGGCTAGGGCTCAATTACGTGATCTACGCGATGACGCATTGAGGACGGTTATTTCGCCCGGCCTTTGTATCCCTGCGCCAGCATCTGGACGCGGTACACGGCGCCTTGTCCACAGATGTAGAGCGTTTTCTTGTCGGCGCCGGCGAAGGCCAGATTTTGCGGACGCTGCGAGACCGGTATCAACCCCAGATGCTTCCCTTGCGGACTCATCACCTGCACGCCCTGTAAGGTGCCCACGTAGACGCGCCCCGCGGCGTCGACGGCGATGCCGTCAGCGTTGCTGTTGAAAAAGCCGTTGTCCCCTTTGGTCACGCCCTCGTACGGGTCGCCGAAGTCGCGCCGATTGGTGAGCTTTCCATCGGGCTGGACGTCGAAGGCGACCAAGTATATGCCGTGCGAATCCGCCGAATAGAGGGTTTTTTCATCGGGGCTCAACTGGATGCCGTGGGGGCTGGGAGCTTCCGCGACGACCACCGGCTTGCCGCCGGGCGCGATGTAGTACAGGACGGGTGGCTTCCCTCCGGGAAGCGTGAAGTAGACGCCGTCCTTCTTCGAGACGACGAGATCGTTCGGACGGGACCCCAGGGGACCGGTCAGGTCGGCTTCGCTACCCTTCGGGTAAACTACGCCCACGGAGGCCGACAGGACCGAGATGAGCCGGCCCTTGGAGTCGAACCCCATGCCATTCGCGTGGTCCGTGCCCTCGACAAATGTCGAGATGTTGTCGTCCTTGTCAATCTTGACGATGTTGCCCGAGGCCGTTTCCGTAAAGACGAGGCTGCCGTCGGGCAGGGTGACGGGCCCTTCCGTGCCCCGAAAGCCGTCCTTGATCACTTTGACCGTGGTTCCGCCCTTCACGACGCCAGGAATGTCGGGGGCGACGGTGTCGGTAGCCGGCACTCGAGGGGCGCCTTTCTTCTTGGCGCCTCCCTGGGCGAACACGGCCACGAGGCTCAACACACCGCAAACGATAAGACACGCTGCTCTCGATTTCATACGTCCCCTCCTCTTCACGACCCCCCACTATACAGGGTGCCACGGAGCCGTGCAAGGTCGTCCGGACAGGCCCGGCGCACGAACCCCCCGACCGACGACTTGTTTTCAGTAGCTCAATTTAAGATACTGACACAGGATGTGACCACAAACAGCTTTCAAGGAAAGGAAATGCCCATGTCTGTGAAAGGTAGTGAGCGCGGGCTCAACCGGCGGGAGCTTCTGTCTTCCGCCCTGGCATTCTCCGGCCTGGCGGCCGCGGCGAGTGTCGTGGGGCCCTCCCCGGCGTGGGGAGCGGTTTCTTATAAGCCGCTCGACCCCGTCAATCCGGACATTCTTTTCGGGACCACCAGCTCCCTCTGGGGCCAGCAGCACGACATCGTGTGGGCCGTCAAGAGGATCAAGGACCTGGGGCTGCAAGGGATCGAGCCTTACGCGAACAACATCGAGAACTACCGGAAGAATCCGCTAGTGCTCAAGAAGATCTTCGATGACGCGGGCATTACCATGATCGACGTGTCGAATGGCGCGAGGGGCCAGTCGACCAATTTTATCGATCCGGAGCAGATCCCCAAAACCATAAAAGATCACGTGGCCTTCGCCCGTGATTTTCTCCAGCCGTTCGGGTGCGGCCACTGGAAGGTCAACATGGGCCAGCGTCCGCCGGGCGGTCCGAGCGACGAGCAGCTCAAGAGACTCGCCAACACCCTCAACGAGATCGGCCGGCAAACGATTGCCATGGGCATCAAACTGGCGCCGCATCCCCATATCTGGGGGCCCCTGGAACGGGAAAAGGACATGCGCCGGACCATGGAGCTCACCGATCCCAAGTATGTCTGGATGACGGCCGACACGGGACATCTGGTGTTGGGCGGCGCGGATGCGGCGCAAGTGATCAGCGATTATTTCCCGCGCATCGCCGAAGTGCATCTCAAGGACACCTACGCCAAGTATCGCGGCAACACCTCCACGCCGACGCAGGAGCAACATAAGGTGGGGAGCGTCTATCACAATCTGGGCGGGGGCGGCGTCGACTTCCCGGCCGTCTTCAAGGTGTTGCGCGACCGGCACTACAGGGGCTGGGCGATTTTCGACATGGACGGCCCGCGGAAGGGCGACGACGGCTTCGACGCCCTCGGCGGGAACCTGGATGTCGCCGTCGATGACTATCTCGCGCACAACGTCAACTATCTGCGCAACGTGCTGGGCATCAAACTGCCGCCGTTCGATTGATGGGACAAGGGCGGGTATTGACACGCAATTGGCGTGGATTTCCGCTGCAGATTTGCAGCGGACTATTAAGCCTTTAGATTCAATAGATTACAAGAGTGTGTCAACTTAGACACGGATGGCCGCCTACTGGCAGGGCGATCCCGACACACTAAGGGTCTACCCTTGCGATCCGCCGTCACCTGGCCGAACTGCTCGATCGCTAGTTTGAGTCACCGACGGGCCGGGGTACATGCAACGACATCAGAACGAGTACTCCGTTGATGCTGCTAAACCAATGCGGCGTGTTTTCCGGAACGATGAACCAATCGCCTTTGGCGACTGCCTGGGTCGTGCCGCCTTCCACAATGGCGCCGGACTCTTTCTTCACGAGCTGGCCGCCCGTCATCAGGGTGCCGGACCCGTCAACAACGTAAAAGATCTCCGCCTCTTTTTCATGGACCGAAGCGGGACCGACGGCGGCGCGGTACTCGAGACTGGCATTGTACGGCGCCAGCCCCACGATGCGTTGCGCAAAGGTGGCTTGGTCCTGTTTGCGTTCGCTCTTGGCCTTGGCCATCATCCCCGTGACATCCGAAGAGGAGGCATAGAGCTTCGGGTCCTGGGCTTTTTTCTTGCCTTTGGGTGCTTGGGCCAGAGCCCCGATAGCCAGTAGGGTGAAGGTGAGGCCGATTGCTATTGCGCGCATTGCAAACTCCTTGGGGTTCTGCCCCTGTTGCCGAGTCTAGAAGATGCTACCACACCCTAGCCAGGGACGATCAGAGCTTATCGATTGGTTGGAGGGTTCTCTCGCGATAGGACTCTTCGCGGGCTTCGGCGAAGAGGCGATCAAGCTCTTCAGCGGTAACCCCGCTGGCGGCCACCTGATCCCGAAAAGAGGCGAGAAGGTCACTGATGGAGGGCGCACCTGTGACGTCCTTCGAAAGGACGGCGCGAATGTAGGCCTCGCGCTGAAGTCCGGTGCTGTGGGCTTTCTCGTCCACCAGCTTCAGAAGTTCTTTTGGGAAAGGGGACTTCGTTGGTTCGCGTCAGGGCGCCTCCCGCACGTTGTGTGTCACCAGGATCGCATCGTGACAGCCGGGGGTGTGGTATATTCCAGGTATCTACATGGAAACCAGAACCACACAGCTCGCCAAGTGGGGCCACAGCCTGGCGGTTCGGATTCCCCGCGAGGTTGCGGAGAGCGCCCGGTTCAAGGAAGGGGAACGGGTGACGGTCGCGGTGGCCAAGGACGGGGCGGTGGTGGTGCGGCGCGCGCGCCGGCGGTACCGTCTCGAGGATCTGGTCTCGGGCATCACACCAAAGAACCGGCACGGGGAGACGGACTGGGGCCCGCCGGCCGGCAAAGAGGCGTGGTAGGCCGCGACTACGTCCCAGAGGCCGGGGACCTGGTGTGGCTGACCTTCGACCCGCAAGCCGGGCGGGAACAAGCGGGACGGCGGCCGGCGCTGGTGCTCTCCCCCAGCGCCTATAACCGGAAGAGCGGCCTGGCCTTGGTCTGCCCGGTGACCAGCAGGGTCAAGGGCTATCAGTTTGAGGTGCGGCTACCAGAGGGACTGGCGGTCGGGGGCGTGATCCTCGCGGATCACCTGAAGAGCGTGGACTGGAGAGAGCGGCGGGCAGCATTCATTGCGGCCGTTCCAGAGCAGATCGTGGCGGAGGCACTCGACCGGCTGGCGCCGCTGTTGGGAATGTAGCCGAGCGCGAGGAGAATTGGCCTTAGCTTCCCATAACATCGTGCGGTGACACCCGCACGCACGCCACTCGGTTGAAGTCTGTGTCGCAGGTCAGGATCTTAAGATCGAACTCGTTGGCCGTAAGCATCATGGAAATCCAGACCGAACTCCGCGGCGTTGTAGACGACTTGACCCCTCTGAGACGCCTGCATGGACACCATGCGGGCGACGCCGCTGAGGACGACAGTCCTTCACATTGCTTCCCAATCCTCCAGGCGGAGACCCTCGACCCGGCTGAACTCCCGCACGTTGTGGGTCACGAGGGTCGCACCATGTACCCGAGCGATCGCGGCGATCAGCAGGTCGTTTGGTCCGATCAGCGTGCCTGCTTTCTCCAGCCGTACACGGATCTCCGCGTACCGCTCCGCGCACTCATCATCGAAGGCCAACGAACGTAGAGGAGCAAGGAACATCCGCAGCGAGGCAAGGTTCCTCTCTGGGAAGTGACTTCGCTGGGCCCCGTAAAGCAGCTCCGCTTTGACTACAGAGCAAACCACGAGGTCTTGAGGACGCGCGGCGTGGAACCGCTCCCGAATGGCAAGGGAACGCCCTCTCAGATATCCAATGCAGAGGTTGGTGTCAAGAAGCCAGATCAAGGCAACTGCTCGCGCACCTCATACGGAAGCTGAGGCGGCCGCTCGATCGGATCGTCTCGCCAACTGCCGAACGTGCGCTCGAAGTATCCTTTGGGCCACGCGTTGCGAGGCCGCTTTTCGGCTGGCCGTTTCTTGCGAACGGACTTCGCTGCTGGGCGTCTCCGAGAACTGCCCGGAGCCGGATGTTTGACCGCTCCCATGCTTCAAGTATAGCAAGGGCCAAAACGGCCCTAGTGAGGCTCACGGAATACAGCGACGAAGTTTGGGCTTACCTGCGAGCAAAGGTCGCAAATTGGCAACCTCTCCGCTGGCCGAGAGCGCGCGGAGGCCTGGCGCAGCGCCTGCGCGTCGTAGAGTATCATCGTTCGGGAGCCCACTCAGGGAGGCGAAATGGCGCGACCCATCGACATCGTCGTAGCATCACCGCAAGACGTAAAGGCCGAGCACAGAGCCCTAAATCGAGTCAAAGAAGAGCTAAATCGCGGAATCGGCAAAGAGCTGGATATGCGGCTCGAAGTCCACCAATGGGAAACCGACGCCGCCCCCGGTTTTCATCCGGATGGGCCGCAGGCCCTGATTGACGCTGCCTTGCGCATTGAGGACTGCGACATCTTTATCGGGATTCTCTGGAAGAAGTATGGAACGCCAGTAGCCGATGCCGGCTCGGGGACCATCCACGAGTTTCAGAAAGCGTACGGCGCCTGGCGAGCCAGGAGGAAGCCCGAAATACTCTTCTACTTCAAACACAAGGCTTCGGCGGTTGAAACTAGCCGAGACGCTGAGCAGTTGCGTCGTGTCTTGGAATTCAAGGAGGAGTTTCCGGGCGAGGGGATGTGGTGGACGTACAGGTCGGAGCGAGAATTCGAAGGCTTCATCCGGGAACATCTAACTCGTTGCCTTCAGAGACTGCGCGATGCTGCCACAGGAAGCCTGCAATCACAACCCGAAGCGCCGGTGGTTTCTCGGCCCGCGGCGATGCTCGATCCTGCCGCATGGCAAGAGAGGCAGCGGGATTTGGAGAGGAGGGCTTCGAAGGCTGGGACGCCAGGGCGGAGAGCCGATAGGAACTTAGGGCCTGAGGAACTTCGGCTGCTTTCTTCTTTTCGCGGCGGCACCGACGACGTCTGGGTACCCGTGGTCGCGTTGCAGTGCATTACTACCAATCTAGACAAGGACAACAATCTTGACGCTCAGCATGGCCCCACATTTCGGATACGGCTACGAGAAGGTTTCCCTGGGGCATTTCACGCTAAGGGCGGTAGTCTGCAAGAGGCCACCAGACTTGCGGTCCGCCTCCGTAATGTACCAGCGGGAGTTCGGGTCGCGGTTTCCGGTCTTGCTGGGGACGGGGAGAATCTGGCGCTCGCTCTTGTTGAGAACGCCGACCCTATGAGCGGAAATGGGGGGGAGCGAGTCACAACATCGGGGTGGAAGGAGGTCGTTCCATCGCACGAGAGGGAAGCGACGGCTGTCTATGAGGTGATACTGGCCGATCCAGCCCAAGCGAACAAAGGCGAGATCGGTGTCTTGGCCGCCTGGCGGCCCCTGACTTTGAACGACCGGCCGACTCCGGGGATCATGCAGGCTCAGGTTTTCCTGTTGCCGGCAGATGAAAGCCAACTGAACTGGCCCGGAAACAACGTCTTCGTCATGGGGCGGTGCTCTACGGTCCTGCTCTTCCCGTTTGTCACTAACCAAGCGGGTTTTGATACCGGTCTGACCATCGCGAACACTTCGGCGGATCCATTGGGTACTGATAGGGACGTGGGACCGTGTACTCTCTTCTACTACGGATCTACCACCGGAGATGGTGCGGCTCCAGCGATCCAGACTTCAGTGGCCGTGCCACCCGGAAACCAACTAGTCTTTACATTATCTGGAGGTAACGCTGCCTGCCGTCTTGCGGGCACTCCTGGGTTCCAGGGTTATATTGTCGCTGTATGCCAGTTTCGGCACGCCAGTGGGTATGCCTTCATTTCGAATGGGTTCGGTGATGTACCCGCCATCGCCAGCGGTTACCTCGCCGAGGTCATTAAGAGCAGCCCTGGAACTCGAGGTCTCGCGAAAGAGTAGTTAATCCCCAGCCGCCCCCGCGTTCAACCGCGCCGCGGCCGCCGGGGCGGACGCGGCCAGCGCGCCCAGCGTCACATGAATCGTGGGCTTGTGGCCCTGGCTGGTGAAGACTTCGGGGTTCACCATCTGCTGCAGCAGCTCGCGGCGGAGCTTCGCTTCGTAGTCGCGCAGCTTCTCGTCGATGGTCTTCTCTTTACCCTTGTTGGCGACCATGTCCTCGCGGTAGCGCTTGAGGAAGTAGTTGATCGTCTCGACGCGAATCCGGATGGAGCCGGTGGGCTTGTTCTCGTCGATGTCCTTGAAGCTGAAGTAGGGCGTGCCGGAGCTTTCGACGATCTCCTCGACCGCGGTGTAGATCGGCGCGTCGTGGCCGCACTTGAAGCTCGAAAGCTCGAGCGCCACCAGGTTGGGGTGCCGCGCGATGTATTTCGCGGCCCACACCTTGCGGCTGGTGTTCTCCGAGTAGGAGTTCTTCCACACGTCCTGGATGTCCATCGGATGCGTGATCTCGCCCCGCTCGACGTCCTCGCCGAACAGGCGCCAGATGATGTCGTCGTCGATGGGCAGGGAATCCTGGGCGAAGACCGGGTAGCCGAGCTTCTGGAACTCTTCCAGGATCTCGTGGTTGATGCCCGGATCGTTGTGATACGGCCGGCCGAGCAGCACGATGCCGACGCGGTTCTCGCGCTCCAGTTGATCGAGCAGGTCGCGGGCCTGGCCGCGCTGAATCACGTTGTCGTACATGTCGAGCGCGCGGTAGCCCTCTTCGATCGCGCGGTGGTTCTCTTCGGGCGTGAGACCGAAGAGGTCCTTGAACTGCTCGTACATCTGGCGCTCGAGGATCTTGGGCTGGCCGATGTTGACGAAGGTGTCGAGCAGGATGACGCCCTTCTCGGCGAAGACGTCGCCTTCCTTGGTGAAGGCGGCCTTGACGGCGGCGGGCGTGGTGGCGACGGTCGGGCAGGAGCGGCTGGCCTGCGTGTTCACGAGGTCCGAGGTGAGGCAGTCGATCATCGGGAAGAAGATGTAGTCGAGCTTGCGCTTCGGATGGTGCACCTGGAGCAGGTTGTGGACGTGCGGGATCGCCACCTTGGAGGGGAAGCAGGGGTCGATCGCGCCGCGCTTGGCGCCGTCCTTGTAAAGCTGCTCGCTCGTGTAGTCGGACCAGATGAGGTTCTCGGGCTGCAGGCCCAGGGCCTCGAAGTAGCCCATGAAGACCGGTGCCTGGGAGTACATGTTGAGGACGCGCGGCATGCCGATTTTGATCTCGGCGCGGCGCTTCACCAGTTCCGCGCGCTTCTTCTGCGCCCCCGTGAGGGCGAAGCGCGGCAGGGGGTCGGCCACGAGCGGCGCGCCCGTCTGGCGGAACACGGCCTTGGCGGCCACTTCGACCAGATTGGGGTTCTCGCCCTTGATCTTGTCGAGGTCGGCCTTGATGTTGCGCATGTCCTCGATGTTCTCGACCGTGCCCTTCTCGCAGGTGGCGATGATCAGCCGCTGCGCACCCATTTCGAGCGGCACCTTGGTCTTGGACGGGCGCCGGTAGTCGGGGTTGGGCGTATCGGTCTTGACGTCGATGAACGTCCGGAGACACTTGTTCTTGCAGAAGTAGCAGCGCGTGGATTCTTCGCGGGTGGTCGTATAGGCGATGCTGTTGACGCCGTCCATCCCGATGAAGGTGGAGCGGTGGCCGTGGTCCCACAGGCGCCCGGCTTCGAGCGCGCAACCGATGGCGCCCGCTTCGCCGGCGTGCTCGTGGACGACGACGGTGGGCTGGATGTCGCGGCCCTTGAAGCGCGACTCGATGAAGTCCACCTGGGTCTTCACGGCGGCGAGATTGTACTGGGTGCCGCCCTGCAGGACAAAGAACGTGCCCACGGCCGAGATGTTGGGAATCTGCGAGACGTAGAGCCAGATGTTCTTGGGCAGCACGTTCGCGAGGCCGGCCATGATCTCTTCGGGCTTCCAGCCCTGGCGCTGGAAGTCCACGATGTCGCTCTGCATGAAGACGGCGCAGCCGTAGCCGAAGCTGGGATAGGACGTGGCCGCGAAGGCCGTGTCGGCGAATTTCTCGACGGGAATGCCGAAGCCCTCAGCCGTCGACTGCAGGAAGTAGCCGTTGCCGGCCGAGCACTGCGTATTGAGCTTGAAGTCTTTGACGCGGCCGTCTTTGAGGATGATGATCTTGATGTCCTGGCCGCCGACGTCGCAGATGACGTCGGCCTGCGGATAGAACTTAAGGGCCGCCTGGGTGTGGGCGACGGTTTCGACGAGCGCGGCGTCGGCGCCGATCACGTCCTTGAGGATGTCCTTGGCGTAGCCGGTGGTGCCGACGCCGAGGATATTGAGGCGCGCGCCCTGGTCCTCGACGAACTGGACGACCTTGGCGAGCACGTCCTTGGTGTCCTCGATGGGGTTGCCCTTCGAGAGCTGGTAGGACTTGGCGAGAATGCGGCGGTCGGGGTCCTTGGTGAGGAGCACGGCTTTCGTGGAGGTCGAGCCGCCGTCGATGCCGATGAAGCCTTCGACCACTTCGCCGGGCTGGAAGGTGGCGGCGGTGAAGGATTTCCGTTTGTACTTTTCTTTGAAGGCCAGCAACTCGTCGAGCGAGCGGGCGAGGCCGCCGCCGGCTGCTTTCTTGGCCTTCTCCTGATCGCGGCCGACCGAGATGTACCAGTCGAGATCCTGGTAACCGAGGTAGCGTCCGATGCTCTCGTCTTCGCTCTTGCCGAATTCGACTGCCCCGATGGCGGCGAAATACTGGGCGTTGTCGGGCGTCTTGATGAGGTCCTCGGGCGGGACGCCGGCGGGGAGCGGGAAGCCGCGCTCCTCCCAAATCTTGGGGATGTTGCTCTTCCAGCAGTCGCGCATGCCCTTGATGTAGCAATTGGGACCGCCGAGCAGCAGGACGGTGGGGCGCAGGGTGTTGCCGCGCGTGAGCACTGAGAGATTCTGCATGACGATGGCTTCGAAGAGCGAGGCCATCAGCTCGTTGGGGGGCACGCCTTGTTTCTGGAGTCCGTTGATGTCGGTTTCGGCGAAGACGCCGCATTTGCCCGCTACGGGGTGGAGCTTCATCCCCTTGTAGGCCATGTTGCAGAGCTCTTCGGTGGGGATGCGCAGCTTGGCGTTGATCTTGTCGATGACCGCGCCGGTGCCGCCCGCGCACTTGTCGTTCATCGACGGCATCTTCTTCTTGCGTCCGGTCTCGGGGTCTTCCTTGAAGATGATGATCTTGGCGTCCTGGCCGCCGAGCTCGATGACGGAGCCGCACTCGGGGTAGAGCTTCTCGACGGCGAGCGAGACGGCGTTGACCTCCTGGACGAACTTCGCGCCCAGGCGCTTCGCGAGTCCGTTGCCGCCCGAGCCGGTGACGAACATCCGGGTGTTCTCGGGTTTGAGGTCGGGAATGTCGGTGTCGAAGCGCTTGAGGAACTCGAGCACCTTCTCGGGCTGCTTGGTGTCGTGGCGGTGGTAATCCTGCCAGAGGATCTGGTCGGTGGCGGCGTCGATGATGACAGCCTTGACGGTAGTGGAGCCGACGTCGAGGCCGACGAAGAAGCGGGTGTCCATGGTTAATTGACCGCTCCCTTACGGTCGCGGCTCGGCGCGGCCATTTTCTCGGCGATGTGGAACACGAAGTTGGCGGCGGAGCCGACCACGCCTTTGTGGTGCGGCACATGATAAAGGGGGCGCTTCATCTCGGGGTGCGCGTCCACGTAAGAGCGGCACTGATCGAGGGTGAGGCCGGCCTTCTCGAGCGTCTCGGCGAACTCGCGCTTCGCCTTTGCTTTGGCCTCGCCGAGAGCCATCTGGACGCGGCTGTGCGCGTTGATTTCGCCCTCGCCGGAAGTCTCGATGGGGAGATAGATCATGTCCTTGTAGTGGGAGACGACGGCCGACTGCGCGCCATCGGACTGCGTGGAAGGCATGCAGCCGAAGGGCTTGACCGAGAGGACCATGTGGGCGAGGTCCTTATTCGAGTAGTAGATGTTCTTCGCCACTTCGAGGTGACCCTCGCCGCCACCGGCGCGCGAGTTGTAGTAGGGATGGCCGATGCGCTGCAGCTCGTACTGGTCGATGAGGCGATGGCCGATGCCGCCCAGGGCGTCCTGAATTTTGTGATATTCGCGCTTGAAGATCGCTTCGGCGAGCTTCAGCTTGGCGAGCTTGTTGCGGTAGGTCCATTCGATCTTGGCGCGCTTGTGAAGCTGCCAGACCGGCGGCAGGATGGCGCCCTCTTCGAGACCCTTCTGGTCGCGGTAGCGCTGCACCACCTGGTGAATCATGTAGACGATCCAGGTGCCGATGGGTTCCACCATCACCTGGGCGCCCTCGCGCTCGAGGAACCGGAACATGTTGAAGTTGCCGTCACCCTCGGTGGTCTGAGCCCAGAACTCGCCGGTGATTTTCACGATCGGCTTCACGCGCAGGCGATCGATCTCGATTCCGTTGAAGCGGTCGCGCACTTGGTGGAGCGGCGGCAGGAAATCGCCGCCTTTGAGCTGGTCGACGAACTTGGCGATGTATTCGGCCGTGTCGGCGAAACCGGCGAGGTAGCGCTTGAGGCTCTGTTCGAGCTGGTAGGGGCGCTTGCGAGCCATGACGTCATGCATCTGGTCCATGACCTCATCCATGATGCGGTCGGTCTCGCCCTCGTTCAGCTCGAAGGGGCGCACCAGATAGCCGAGCTCGTTGATCGAGTCGCCCATGTTGAGGGCGTTGAGGATGCCGAGGAAAAAGTCGAGGTTCAATTCGAGGCCGGCCTCGGTGTCGGACTGCGAGAGTCCGCCCGATTGCTGGAACAGGAGCACGCGAAAACCATCGAAGCCGGCGTTGCGGAGGGCGAGGCGGTACTCGGCCTCGTACATGCCAAAGCGGCACGGGCCGCAGGCGCCGGCGGTGAAGAAGACGTAGCGGTCGATGATGTCCGGCTTCTTCATGCCCAGGTTTTCGAGGTGCTGGAGGTACTGCACGAGATTCCCGACGGTGAAGTAGGTCGGGTTGCACTGGCCGTTGTTGCCGAATTCCTTGCCGGCTTGGAAGGCGGCGACATCGGGAGTGGGGACGGCTTCGCAGTTGTAGCCGAGTCCTTCGAGGGCGCCGTGGACGAGCTTCTCGTGCTTCCAGGTGAGGCCGCCGAAGAGCAGCGTGGTGCGGCCGCGCTCGCTCTTGAGGAAGGGGCGCTCGACGGGACGCTTGAACTGGTGCTTGGCGCGCTCCTGGAGTCCGGCTTCTTTCATGAGGCGGAGGCGCTCCTCGGCCAGGCGGGCCTGAATGACGGACTCGATCGAGGAAGGGCTTCCGATCTGGACCAGGCCGGCGGGCGGCGGCACTGCGGGGCGCGGATCAAGGGGCTGCGTGCTCATCTCTTTTCACCTCTGAGCCGGCTAGGGGTGCGGGCAAAATACACCTGTAGCGCGTGTTCCGGGCCATAGTGCCTGAAAAGGGCGGCCTTGGGAAGGGAATCGGGCCGAACGGGGAATTGGTGCAGCGAATGGGCTTGAAGGGGGTTGAGAGGGGAGCATAGAAAAAGCCTAAGTTGCAGATTTTATTGTGTTTGGTTCGACTCCGCCAGCTTGCTAATAATATATTATATCAATTGCTATATTTATTAGATTCAATTGCTATACTATCATCTATGCCGGAGCAGTGGTTGATGTTGCTTCACCAGATCCCTCCGAAGCCGGCCTACCTAAGGGCCAAGGTGCTGAGGAGGCTGAATCAACTGGGGGCGCTGCCGCTCAAGAACTCCGCCTACCTGTTGCCGCGCACCGACGAAACGGTCGAGGACACGCAATGGGTTTGCAGGGAGATTAGTCAAGAGGGCGGCGAGGCGTGGGTATTCGAGTGCAACCCGGTGGCCGGTCTCCAGGATGGCGAGATTCGGGAAGATTTCCGGCGGCGGCGGGAGCAAGATTATCGAGGGCTGCTCGAGACGGGCCGCGCGCTCCTCGAGGCGATCGGCACGCGGGCGGCTGGGGCGACGCAGTTTCGGCGTCTCAAGCAGCGCTATGAAGAGGTGCGGCGCATCGACTTTTTCGGGGCGCCGGGCAGCGAGGAAATGGAGGCTCTCATGAAGACTATCGATGCCAACCTGCGGGGTGGCGAGCGGCCGCTTGTCAAAAGACCGGACCTCGGCGAAATGCAGGGGAGGGTGTGGGTCACGCGCCGCGGCATCAAGGTCGACCGCATGGGATCGGCCTGGCTGATCGGGCGGTTCCTGGATCCGACGGCGCAATTCCGCTTTGTGGATCCGGACGAATACGTCCACCGCGAGGGGGAAGTGCGCTTCGACATGTTCGAGGGCGAGTTCACGCACGAGGGAGACTTGTGCACGTTCGAGGTGCTGGTGGCGTGGAGCGGCTGGCGCGATGCGGCGCTCGAGGCCGTGGCCCAGGTAGTCCACGACATCGATCTCAAGGATGCCAAGTACGGCCGTCCGGAGACGGCGGGCATCGCTGCGGCTATTCATGGACTGACGCTGCGGCGTGCGGAGGACACGGCGCGCCTGGAGGACGGCGGGGCGCTCTTCGAGTCGCTTTACAACCATATGAAAGCGGAGACGGATGCCGCCGCCTGAGGCCATTCGCGCGGCGCTCGGGCGCCTGCTGGCCAGCCGGGAGTTCGTGCACTCGGCGCGCCTGGCACGGTTCCTGCGCTTCGCGGTGGAGGAGACGATCGCCGGGCGGGGCGCGCAACTGAAGGAGTGCGTGATCGGGATGGAGGTGTTTGACTGCGACGCCTCGTACGATTCGCGGCTGGACCCGATTGTGCGGGTGGAGGCGCGCCGGCTGCGGGCCAAGCTGGAGAGGCACTACCGGGGCGAGGGCGCGGCCGAGCCGGTCCGGATCGAGTTTCCCAAGGGCAGCTATGCGCCGGTATTTCAATCGCGCGACGCTCGTGCGGGTTCCGAGACCATAGCGGTCGCGCCCTTCCAGATCCTGAGCCGCGAGGATCCCGAGAACGAAGCCTTCGGCGGGGGTCTGACGGAAGAGTTGATCCACGCGCTGACGCGGGTGGAGGGCCTGCGCGTGGTCGCGTGGCGCCCGGAGTCGGGCGCGGAAGCGGGCAGGCTGCTGCAGGGGAGCGTCCGGCGCCGCGGGGAAACGCTGCGGGTCGCGGTTCGGCTGGTCGACTTGTCGGACCGGTCCGTGTTGTGGTCCGAGGTCTATGAGCGGCGGTGGCAGGATGTTTTTGCCATCCAGGACGACCTCGTCGGCGCTATGGTGCGGGCGATGCCGTTGACCGCTCCCGAGGGGCTGGTCTGCCGGCCGCGGCGGATTGCAGCTCCGCTTCGATTAGTTTCTCGAAGGCAGCCAGCGGCTGCACGCCACTCAGGAACACTCCGTTGACAAAGTAGGCCGGGGTGCCGCTCACGCCCAATTGCTGGCCCTCGGCGGCGTCCTGCTCGACGCGCGGCTTCTGCCGGCGCGATGCGACGCAGCCGCGGAAAGCCTCCGCATCGAGATCGACCTGGCGGGCGAGTTCGGACACGGTTTCGGCATCGAGAGCTTTGGACTCGTACAGCGCCTTACGGTAGTCCCAATACTTTCCCTGCTCGCCGGCGCACAGCGCGGCTTCGGCGGCCGTCGGCGCCTGCGGGTGCAGGTTCGCGAGCGGGAAGTTCTTGACCACCAGGCTGAGCCGGTCGCCATACTTGCCGGCGAGTTGCTCCAGGACGGGCTGCATGGCCCGGCAGTAAGGACATTGATAGTCGGAGAACTCTACGATGGTCACCGGCGCTGCTGGAGGTCCCAGGCGGGGGGCACCGGCGGTATCCACGGCGAAGCGGGGCGGCTCGAGCAAGATCTCGACCGCAGCCTCCTGGCGAAGTTTTCGGAGCAACGCCTGCCGGCCTTCCTGGATCTTGGCCCGTTTCCAGGCCTGTACGACTTGTTCGCGGACGTTTTCGAGGGGCTCCCGAAACTTCTCCCGCTGGGCCAGGTGGAAACCGTCGATCTCGCTCGGGGCGGGCTCGCCGATCTGGTTGTCAACCTCCTGCTGGAGGAATTCCTCGGGGCTCAGGCTGCGCGACGCGGCCGCCCGCTCGAGGATTTTTCGGGAGACGGCGCCTTCGACCGCGCGCGCCTGGATCTCGTATTCCTGCTTCCTTAACTGCACGAGCTGTGCCTGGACCCGCAGGTCCCGGGCAGTGACTTCCACGCCGTCGACTATGGCCACAACCTGGTTCTGGCGCTCGCGGGCGGAATCGGCGGCCGGCGCCAGGCTGCAAAGAATCCAAAAGAAACAGAGAGCATGACGAAGCATGGGCAGATCCTCCGGAAGGTGAAAGGCGCCGGCCCCGCCGGGGCGGCGGCCGGCGCGAGAGATGCGACGCGAAGGTTCTACTTCTTCCCCACGTCAGTCTTAGCCCGGGCACTCACCACGCAGCTCTGGATGTCGGCCCGCGGGCAGGTTCCACCATTCGGAAGCCCGGCCAGGCAAACCTCGGCGGCGTGCGCCACGCAAGATACGTAGTCGCCGTGGTTCTTGTACGTTCCACCCGGCGGACATTGCGCATCGACGAACGCTCCGCATTGCTGGCACACCCGGTCCGAGGCAACGTCCACGGCCACCGAGACCGCGACGAAGTCGTGGCAATCCGTGACGGTGCTGTAGCTCATCGTGACGGAGGTGTCCCCGCCATTCAGTGTGGTGTCGAGAGTAACGACATCGTCATCCCAATAACATTCGGTAGTGCCGGTGTCGGTGTAGGAGCAAGTGCCGGCGGCTTTGGCGGTCGTGCTGCCGTCGAGCGTGTTGTCCAGGTTGATAGCCGGCCCGCTGCCCGCGACGCTGTACGTCTCAGTCGCGTTGCTTTGGCCATTTCCGATGACGGGGAACAACCTGCCATTCCCCGGAGCCGCCGCGACAAAGCTGTCGACGCTTTGGCTAAACGTGTCTCCCGGGAGAGTGCTGACGGGAAGCCCACCGGTTCCCGCGTTCAGGTGGTAGAGAGCGGCCTCCCGGACGGTGGAGGAAAACGGGTCTCCCCACAGGATCTGCAAGGTCACGCCTTCAGTGAAACTGGGACCCGCGATGGCGTTGCCGCCCGGAAAGCCCGAGACGGTATAGGTCCCGTTGCCGGGACTGGGGACCAGCGCCGTCACGTCGGCCGTCCAGGCCAGGGTGTTGGTCTGGGGAAAGCAGGGAGTTGTGGCGGCCGTCCCGATTTTGGCGCCCGTCACGCCGGCGCCATTGAACAGTATCGAACCACCCGTGGAACTGGCCTCGGCATTATTGGTGAGCACGGTCCAATAGAGCTTGGCCCCCACCACCTGAGCGGTGGCGGGAATAGCCGAGATCGTGATGACCCCGGAGGTGCCGTCGTCGCCTCCACCCGGGGCTCCGTCCGCGCCGTTGGCATTGCCGGCGATCGGGGTGCCGGCCTGTGAGATGCCTCCGCACACAAACCGATGATCTTGAAGCGGAAAGGGATTGACGAAAGCGCTGTTAGTCCCCGCGATGCCGGTGGTGGCGCCGGTTTGCGCGACAGCCGGCGGGGCAAACAACCACAACACTGCCATCACTGTTCCGAACAATACTAGAAACTGGCTTCTCTTTGACACGTAGATCCTCCTGATTTTTTTGTCATAGGGTTGGGCGAAACGCAGGCAGGCGCAGACTGTTGCGGCGCCTTCGGATCTGCCTTCCGCCGTGGAAATAGGCAGTTCTACGACCTAAGTCATACTGCCCAGCAGAAATACCTACTGAGCCACTGAGCGCATTCCCGAGCAGAGTACGGCGAGTCGTGAGAGGTGTCAAGTACCAAATGACGGGAGTGTGGCTCGGCACGAGTGAGCCTGGGTAGGTTTCTCACAAGTGCGGGTTTGCGGCGTGGCAAATAGCAACAAAGAGCCGGATATTTGGGCCACCGAGGTGACGTGCGACACGACGCCGCGCTGAAGGCGACGAGCGGCATATGCCATAATCAACTCGATTCCGGAGGTGCAGTCCATGACAAACGGCCACCCGCATACACTAAACCGGCGCGATTTTGCGCGCGCGGCGTTGAGCGCCGCGGCCCTGGGGACCGTGCCGGCACAGGCGGCCAAGCGGCCGCTCGCGCCCTGGGCGCCCGGCTTCAAGATCTCGTTGCAGATTCCTAACGACTTCAACGACGACGACCTGACCTTCGCCAAGCAGATTGGCGTCGGCTACGTCAGCATCCCGACAAAGGGCGGAACATACGAGATCTTTGCGAGCTTCAAAAAGCGCGTGGAGGCGGCCGGGCTCAAGGTCGCCAACATCGGGAACCAGAACGTCCACAACATGCCCGAGGTGACGCTCAACCTGCCCGGGCGCGACCAGAAGATCGAAGAGTATAAGCAATACCTGCGCAACCTGGGGCGGGCGGGGATCTACTACACGACTTACGCCCACATGGGCAACGGCATCTGGAGCTCGCCGCAGGAGAAGACGCGGGGCGGCGCGCCGGCGCGGGCGTTCCACGTGGAGACGGCGAAGGGCTACTGGGGTGACACGGTCTTCGAGCCGCCGCTGAGCCACGGCCGGAAGTTCACCAAAGAAGAGCTGTGGGCGAACTACACCTACTTCATCAAGCAGGTCGTCCCGGTGGCGGAAGAGGCGGGCGTGCGGATCGGCATCCACCCGGACGACCCGCCGGTGCCCGAGCTGGGCGGCGTGCCCCGGTCGATCTTCGGGAATTACGAGGGCTACGTGAAGGCGTTCGAGATCGCGAACAGCCCGAACGTCGGGGCATGCCTGTGCTGCGGCACGTGGATGGAGGGCGGCCGCGGCATGGGCAAGGACGTCTTCGAAACGGTCCGGGGCTTCGCCAAGATGGGCAAGCTGTGGAAGATCCACTTCCGCAACGTCAGCGGGCCGATTCCGAATTTCGTCGAGGCTTACGTGGACGACGGCTACACGGACATGAAGCGCCTGATGCGGACGCTCGTGGACGTCGATTTCCGGGGCATCCTGATCGCGGACCACGTGCCCCAGATGGTGGGCGACCGGCACACGGGCTGGGCTTACAGCATCGGCTACATCCGGGCGCTCTACGACATGGCGCGGGACGAGCGCCACAAGTCCTGAGGTGAGCCGGGAACACGGATACGCGGTGACGGTCCGGTGGACGGGGAATCTAGGCAGCGGTACGAGCGCCTATCGGGCCTATAGCCGCAACCACGTCATTGAGGCGGCGGGCAAACCGGCGCTAACGGGGTCGTCGGACCCGGCGTTTCGTGGCGATCCGGCGTGCTACAGCCCGGAGGATCTGCTGGTCGCCTCCCTGGCGGCGTGTCACATGCTGTGGTATCTGCACCTGTGCGCCGACGCGGGAGTCGTGGTCACGCACTACGAGGACCACGCCGCCGGGACCATGCAGGAAACCAGCGACGGGGGTGGCAGCTTCACCGAAGTCGTATTGCGGCCGCAGGTGATGGTCGCGCCGGGGAGCGACGTCGCGCTCGCGACGCGGCTGCACGAGGAGGCGCACCGCAAGTGCTTCATCGCCAACTCGGTGAAGTTTCCGGTGGGCTGCGAGGCGGTGATTGACTTAGCTAAGAGGATCTAGCTAATATAGGAGCGATGCAAGTCAACGTCCATGCCGCTAAGACCAATCTCTCCCGGCTGATTGACCGCGCCGAGTCGGGGGAAGAGGTGATCATAGCGAAGGCGGGGCGGCCCGTGGTAAAGCTGGTCCCCGTGCGCCGGCAGGCTCGGCGCGTGTTCGGAAGCGCGGCGGGCCAGATCGTGTTCCGCAAGGGTTGGGATGCGCCCCTGAGCGAGAAGGATTTCCGGGTGTTTCTGGGCCGGTGAGAGTCCTGCTCGACACGAACGTGTTTCTTTGGTGTCTCGCGGGGGAGACGGTGCGTCTCTCACGCCGGGCCAAGCGCCTGGTCGAGAGCGATGAGACGGAACTGGTGCTCAGCGCCGTCAGCCTGTGGGAGATCGCCGTGAAGGCTCAGGCGGGCAAGTTGCAAGTTCCGCAGGAGGGTGGATTCTTTCAGCAGCATATGGCGTTGCTGGGGGTCCAAACCGTGCTGCCGGTGGAGGCCACGCACGTGTTTGCCCTGTTCGGGCTGCCCGTGCACCATCGCGATCCGTTCGATCGCCTGCTGGCGGCGCAGTGCGTGGTGGAGAAGCTGCCCCTGGTGACGTCCGACCGGGCCCTCCGGCGTTATCCGATTGAGGTGATCTGGTAGCGCTACGATCCTGTTGTTGGGTGGAGGCGAATCCGCTCGGGAGCGGCGCGGTCGAAGTAAAGAGCCGTGACGGCTTCCCTGACGTTCGCGCGCAATTCCTCCCGGGAGTCGCCCTGCGTGAAAATGTTCTCCGTCAGGCACTCGGCGCAATATCCGCCGTCGGCCTCCTGGATGACTTCAAATACCAATTCGCTCACATCTAGACATCTACCATCATGGCAGCCGATTGTTCAAGCTGCTTCCGCCCGGTTACCTGGCGTGGTGGTGCGGGTAAGCCTCGAGACGGTCCGGATCGTGCGAGAGCGTCCGGCGGAGTTTGCATAGAAAGTCAGGAGTGACACGTTCCGCTCCAGGTGTGGCAGACTAAGGGCATGAGCACCCAGGAGATGCTGGCGGCCCGGCGGGAACAGATTCTGCGAGCGGCCGCCCGGTATGGGGCTACGGAGGTACGGGTCATCGGATCGGTGGCGCGCGGGGAGGAGAGGCCCGACAGCGACATCGATCTGCTAGTGAGATGGTCACCCGAAAGCAGCTTGTTCGACCATGCTTCCTTGCAACTCGAACTGGAACAAATGCTGGGGCGCAAGGTCGATGTAGCCAGCGACGGCTGGGTCAAACCGGGTATTCGCGAGAGCGTCTACCGAGACGCACGGACCCTATAGTCCCACGTGCGGAGCGATCGAGATCGTCTGAACGACATCCTGTCCGCAATCCAAAAGATCTCCGAGCACACCGGAGCCGGACGAGAGGAGTTCCTGCGCGACGAGATGCTCCAGGTCTGGATGATTCACCATTTCGAGATCATCGGAGAGTCGGCTCGCAGCCTTTCCAGTGAGCTTCGCGGCCGGCACCCGGAAGTACCCTGGTCCCAGGTGATCGCTATGCGGAATATCCTGGTGCATGAATACTTCGGGCTGAACCTGGAGCAGGTCTGGATGGCAGCGGTACGGGATCTGCCGGAACTTCGCCGGAAAGTCGAGCAGGTCCTGGAGGGCCTTAGTCCCTGATCGCGCCGTCCCCTACGACGCCTTCTCGACGGCCGCTTCCTTGTGCTTGCACTCCGGGTTGGGGCATTGCAGGACGGCGCCGGCCTTGAGGTACTTCTCTTCCATGTAGGGGTGGCCGCAGGCGGGACACTTGGTTGGCACCGGGCGGTTCCAGGCGGTGAAGTCGCACTCGGGGTAGCGGGTGCAGCCGTAGAAATTCTTGCCGCGCTTCGAGCGCCGCTCGGCGATCTCGCCGGTGCAGTTCAGGCGCGGGCAGGGCATCCCGATGGTCTTCTGCTTGACGTACTTGCAGGCCGGGTAATTGCTGCAGGCCGTAAACTCGCCGAAGCGGCCGTGTTTCAGCACCAGCTTGTGGCCGCACTGCGGGCAGTTCTCGTCGAGCGGCACGTCGGCCTTTTTCTCAGTGGCGCCGACCGCGCGCGTGGTTTTGCAGTCGGGATATCCGGTGCAGGCGAAGAACGTGCCGAAGCGTCCCTTCTTGAGGGCCATGGGACGGCCACAGTTGGGGCAGTATTCCTCTTCGCCAGCGAGATCGGAAAGGTTTTGCGTGCCGACATCGGGGAGATCGATCGTCAGCTCGCGCGTGTTGGTGCACTCGGGGTAGCCCGAGCAGGCGATGAAGCTGCCGTGGCGGCCCCACTTGATCACCATCGGCCGGCCGCACTTGTCGCAGGTGAGGTCGGTGGGCTTCTCGAGACGCTTGACGTCGGTCATGTGCGTCTCGGCGCGCTCCAGGTCCTTGGCGAACTTCTCGTAAAACTCACCCAGGGCCTCGCGCCAGTTGAGCTTGCCCTCTTCGATTTCGTCGAGCTCCTCTTCCATGCGGGCGGTGTAGGCGATGTCGAAGATATCGTCGAAGTTTTCGACGAGCAGGTCGGTCACGACCATGCCCAGCTCGGTCGGGGTGAAGCGGCCGCCCTCCTTCTTGACGTACTCCCGCTCCTGGATGGTCGTGAGGATGGCAGCGTAGGTGGACGGCCGTCCGACGCCGCGGGCCTCCAGCTCTTTGACGAGCGTCGCTTCGTTGTAGCGCGGTGGGGGCTCGGTGAAGTGCTGCTCGGGCGTGACGTGGCGCAGCCGTAACACTTCGCCCTCGGTCACGGCGGGGAGCTTGTGCTTGATCTCTTCGTCCTCGTCGTCTTTCTGGTCCTTGCCCTCTTCGTAGACGGCCAGGAACCCATCGAATTTCATCACCGAGCCGGTGGCGCGGAAGAGGTACCGCACGCCTTCGCGGCCGGCCGCGTCGATGTCGATGGTGGTCTGGTCGAAGATGGCCGGATTCATCTGGGAGGCGACGAAGCGCATCCAGATCAGGCGGTAAAGCTTCATCTCGTCTTCGCTCAGATAAGCGGCTATCGCTTCCGGCGTGCGATCGGCGGAAGTGGGACGAACCGCTTCGTGGGCGTCCTGCGCATCCTTCTTGGTGCGGTAGACGTTGGGCTTTTCGGGCAGGTATTGGGGCCCGAAACGCGTCCCGATCAGGCCGCGCAGTTCGGTGACCGCGTCGGCCGAAACACGCGTGGAGTCGGTGCGCATGTAGCTGATCAGGCCGACCGAGCCTTCGGCGCCGAGTTCCACGCCTTCGTAGAGCCGCTGGGCGAGGCCCATAGTGCGCTTCACACTGAAGCGCAGCTTACGGGCGGCTTCCTGCTGGAGGGTCGAGGTGATGAAGGGCGCCACGGGGTTGCGGCGCTTCTCCTTGGTGACGACCGAGTGGACAGTGTAGGTCGCGCCCTCGAGAGAGGCGACGAGGGCGTCGGAGGCGGCCTGGTCCGGGATCTCCAGGTTCTCGTCGTTGCGGCGGATCAGGCGGGCGTCGAAGGCCGGGGGCTTCTTGGCGGAGAGGGCCGCATCGAGGGTCCAATACTCCCGCTTGATGAAGGCGCGGACCTCGCGCTCGCGCTCCACGATGAGCCGCAGCGCCACGGTCTGGACGCGGCCGGCGGAAAGACCGCGGCGGACCTTATCCCACAGGAGCGGAGAGACCTTGTAGCCCACCAGGCGGTCGAGCACGCGGCGGGCCTGCTGGGCGTCCACCAGGCGGAGATCGATCGAGCCCGGCTTCTCAAACGCCTTGCGGATCGCCGGCGCCGTGATCTCGTTGAAGAGCACGCGGTAGATCTGTTGCGGAGGGCTTTTCTTGGTCCGGCCCGCGGAAAGCTCCTCCGACAGGTGCCAGCAGATGGCTTCCCCCTCGCGGTCGGGGTCGGCGGCCAGGTAGATGGCGTCGGCATTGGCCGCTGCCTGCTTCAGCTCCTGGATGAGCTTCTTCTTGCCCTCGATCGGCTCGTAGGTGGGCTCGAAGCCGTTGGCCACGTCGACGGCCATTTCCTTCTTCGGCAGATCACGGATGTGGCCCAGGGAGAACTTCACCACATAGTCCTTGCCCAGGTACTTGTTGATGGTTTTCGCCTTGGCCGGGGATTCCACGATGACCAGGGAGCGCGCTGTCGAAGACTTCGCCATAAAAAATTAAAACCAGGGAGCTTTCAGATTCTACCCTTTTACCACACCCGGACGTAGCTCTTGCCCGGCAGTTGCCGGATCTGGCCGGCTAGCTCGAGCTCGCACAACGCCGCGATAATCTCCGAAGGCGAGTTTTGATCCAGTTGCCCGATGAGCTCATCGATGTGGACAGAAGCATCTGCCTGCACCAACCCCAGCAACCGCTTCTCGAGCGGCGAGAGTGCGGAGCCGGGACCTTCGCCGGCCCTTCCTTCTGATGCGGCGGAGGCGCCGGCGGATTCACCTGGGGCGCTATCCGCCACACCCGGAAGCACTTGCTGTTGCAGCTTCTCCTGCAGCGCGCGCCAGATGGCGCCACGGACAGGCTCGGGAAGGGACTCGACTACATCCTGCCATTGTTGCACCAGTGTGGCGCCCTGCTTAATCAGGAGATTGGGCCCCCAGCTTAGCTTGGAGATGATGCTGCCGGGAACCGCGAAGACCTCGCGACCCTGGTCGAGCGCCAGCCGCGCGGTGATGAGCGAGCCGCTATACTGCGCGCCTTCCACCACCAGCACGCCATCGCTCAGCCCGCTGATGATACGGTTGCGGATGGGGAAATTTTGCGGGAAGGCTACGGAGCCCATCGGGAATTCGGAGAGAATCAGGCCACGCGTGGCGATTTCGGCGGCGAGTTTTTTGTTCTCGGAGGGATAGATCACGTCGACGCCGCAACCGAGCACGGCGATGGTCGCGCCACCGGCGCGCAGGGCGCCGTGATGGGCGGCGCTGTCGATGCCACGGGCCATGCCGCTCACGATGGCCAGTCCGGCGGTAGCGAGTTCTTCGCTCAGTTTGCAGGCCACCGCGGTTCCGTAAGGCGAGGGGCGGCGCGAACCAACCACGGCGATCTTGGACTCGGCCAGCAGTTCGGTTCTGCCGCGGGCGTAAAGCAAAATCGGCGGATCGTAAATTTCCTTCAGGTTGGCCGGGTAGCGTGGATCGTGCAGCGGGAGGATTTCTACTCCGGCGGCTCGGACCCGTTCGGCCTCCGCCGCCGCCTCCTCAAAGGACACTCCGGAGACGATGCTCTGCGCGACGGCGGCGCGCACGCCGCAGGCTCCTAGCTCGGACACGGAGGCGTGGAAGACGCGCTCGGGCGAGCCCAGTCTGCGAATCAGTTTGACGGCGTTACTGGTTCCGAGGCCGGGAACCAAGTGCAGCGCCAGCCAGTAAAGCAACGCTTCCTGGCCGGAGGCGGGGGAGACCATCCAGGAGACTGGGAGCGACTGTAGCAGCCCCGACACCTCGCGCGCAACCGGGGCCCCTGCTTAGGGTGCACGACATGAAAGTGAGAGCAGAGCTGCCCCGTTTCCGAGCCGCGACCGTAAGGGAGCGGTTTTTGAGGCGGCAGTTGGGCTTCGAAGCACCGCTCCCTTACGGTCGCAGCTCGGAATCCGAGCGTAGGGCTACTC
>JBGPDC010000050.1:0-30680 GCA_041482115.1 Terriglobia bacterium
GCCGAGGATGTCCGACAGCACGGCGATCTGCTCGGCCTCCTTGATCAGGCCCATGGCGATGCCGGCGACCGGCTCGACGATCGGCACGCCCGCGTCCATCAGCGACAGGCAGCCGCCGCACACCGAGGCCATCGACGAGGAGCCATTCGACTCCAGGATGTCGCTCACCACCCGGATCGTATACGGAAACGACTCCTCATCCGGAATCATCTGCCCCAGCGCCCGCTCCGCCAGCGCTCCGTGGCCCACCTCGCGCCGTCCCGGACCACGCAGGAACGCCACCTCGCCCACCGAGAAGGGCGGGAAGTTGTAGTGCAGCATGAAGCGCTTGAAGCTCTCGGCGGCCTCCAGCAGCTCCTGCCGCTGGGCGTCTTCCTTGGTCCCGAGCGTGGCCGTCACGAGGGCCTGGGTCTCGCCGCGCGTGAAGAGCGACGAGCCGTGGGTACGCGGCAACACCGCCACTTCGCATGAAATCGCCCGGACCTGGTCGAAGGCGCGCGCGTCCGGCCGGCGTTTCCGGTCCAGGATATCCTCGCGGAAGATCGTCTCCTTCAGAGCATTGAAGATTTTGCCGGCTTCCTTGCGCCGCTTTTCATCCTCTTCGGGAATCGCCGCCACGATCTCTTTCTTCAGCGCGCCGACGCGATCATGGCTGTCCTGCTTGCTGTATTTCGCCGTGTCGAGCGCGTCGCGCAGCGTTTCCTTGTGTTTCTGGTGGATTTCGGCGGTGAGAGCGTCGTCGTATTTCGGCGCCGTGAAAGCCCGCTTGGGCTTGCCCGCCTTGGCCGCCAGCTCCTCGATCGCCTTGACAATCTTCTTGCAGGCCTCGTGACCCGCGTCAATAGCCCTCACCATGGTGGCCTCGTCCGCTTCGCTGGCGCCGGCCTCTACCATGACGATGCCCGGCTCGGCGGCCGCCACCACAATGTTCAGCACGGAGTCTTTCCTCTCCGGGTAGGTCGGGTTGAAGACGAATTGCCCGTCGATCATCCCCACCCGCACGGCGCCGATGGTGTGGTGAAACGGAATGTCCGACAGCGCTACCGCCGCCGAAGCTCCGACCAGCGCCATCATGGCGGGGTCGAATTCCGGGTCCGCCGAGAGCACCATGGCGATCACCTGCGTTTCGCAGGTGAACCCCGCGGGGAACAGGGGCCGCAACGGCCGGTCGATAAGCCGGCTGGTGAGAATTTCCTTCTCGCTGGGACGTCCTTCGCGCTTGATGTACCCGCCGGGAATGCGCCCGGCCGAATACGTGTACTCCCGGTAATCCACGGTCAACGGGAAAAAGTCGATGCCCTCGCGGGGCTCGGAAGCGGCGGTGGCCGTAGCCAGGACCACCGAATCGCCGCAGCGCACCCACACGGCGCCGCCGGCTTGCTTGGCAACTTTGCCAGTTTCGAGCGTCAGTGTACGTCCACCGAGCTCAATATCTACTTTGTGAATCATTTCCTATAGTCTCCTACGGGCCGCTCCGCCCAGCCGGGCGGCGGCTCCATGGTCGTCGTATCTGCGAAAGGGGAAGCGGGACAGGCGGGCGTTAAACCACGCTGGTCATAAACAAAAAAGCGGATAGTATCGAGCGGCCGCTATAGCCCAGCCCGAAACCTTCCGCCTTTGCCATTTCCAGTTTTCAGAACCGCTGCTGGCGGACGGGCACATGCCCGGACCACCCGGAGGCTACCGGCGAATGCCAAGCTTCTGGATCAGCGACTTGTACCGCTCGGCATCGTGGTCTTTCAGATACGTCAGCATACGACGCCGTTTGCTCACCAGCAGCAACAGCCCGCGACGGGAGCCGTGGTCTTTCTGGTGGGTCTTGAAGTGCTCCGTAAGTTGCTGGATGCGCTCCGTCAAAATGGCGACCTGAACCTCCGGCGAGCCGGTGTCCGTGCCATGCGTGCGGTACTTGCCGATAACGCTTGTTTTTGCTTCTTTCGCCAGAGACATTCCGACGGTTCCCTACTCCTCTCAGCTTCTCGTTCGCTTAGATACCCCGACAGGATATCACAAAAAGCCCGCTCCCGCCCACCTGGTTACCTTAGCCCCTCCTACGTTGGATCGCAGCCGAACCCGCTCGCGGTAGAATGAAAGCGTGAGGACCGTTACCGCTACGATCTACGCCAGCTTCGACGAGGCCGACCAAGCCGACCGGGCAAGATACCGCTCCATGACCCCTACGGAGCGCCTCGAACTGATCTCCCACCTGCGCACCCTGCTTCACGGACCGGACGATGCCTCTGCACCCAGACTGGAAAGAGTTCTTACAATTACTGAACTCCCACGGGGTTGAGTACGTCGTTGTAGGCGCTCACGCCCGCGGTCTTTACGGCATTCCCCGCTACACCCGCGACATCGACCTCTTCCTGCGCCGCTCCCCCGCCAATGCCTCCCGGGTCGAGACGGTTCTTCGGGAGTTCGGATTTGGTTCTCTCCGCATCACGGCCGAGGACTTTCTCACGCCCGGCCGCGTGGTGCAACTCGGAGTCGAACCCTACCGTATCGACCTGCTGACCAGCATCTCCGGCGTCGAATTCGACGACGCCTGGTCGGACCGCGTTGCCGGCGACCTAGGTGGGGTTCCCGTAAGCTTCATCAGCCTCCGGGCCTTTCGGAAAAACAAGCTCGCCGCAGGTCGCCCCCGGGACTTGGCGGACCTGGCGGACTTGCTCGATTGATTTCCCTTACTCCGCCGCGGCCCGGCTCCCCGCCGGCCGCTTCAGAATGTCACTCGGCGCCTTGCGGGCATCGAAGGAAATCTCCATGAAGCCGACCATCATCTCTTCCCAGCTCTGATCCCCCCAGCGCACTTCCTTCGCCGCGTCCGGATTGAACTTGTTGTTCGGTGAGTTGTCGAATTTCGCGAAGCATTCGATCGTCGAGCCCGGCCCCAGCTTCAGCGGCTCCTCCGGCAGGTACCGCATCTGCCAGTTGAAGTCGTACTTCGGCACGCTCAGCAGGGTCTGCCGCTCGCCCGCCGGATTCACCAGCTCAAACCGGAACGACTTCCCCCGCAGGTGCATGTGCGGCCACAGCGTCACTAGGTGGGCTTCATCGCTGAACACCAGCTTCGCATTCACCGGATAATCCCCCGCCCCGGGCGGAATCGCAAAGCTCGTGTTCAGCGCGGCCACTGTCAGGACCCGCTCCCGGGGCGCCTCTTTCGCAAAAATCAGCCCGACCTTGGTCTGATCCGGACCCGCCTTCCCGTTCGGCGTGTAGTGCATCTGAAACACCAGGTCCGACCCGGCCCTGATCAGTTTCGCTTGCCCGGCCGCGAGCTGCATCGCGGGCTTCCCCGGCGTGAACCCCGCCAGATATTCGCCGTTGCCTCCCGAGCCCCTCCGCGCGGGCGGCACGTACGCCATGCCCACCGGCGCTTCCTTGAGCCACGGATTCCCCGGCTCCCGCACGTACACGATCACGTGATGGACCACGGCCCGGTTCCCCGGCCGCACCTCCGCCGCCTGCACCCAGCGGTCCGCAGTGAACCCGGTCGGCACGACAAAGTAGGTGTAGTCGATGGTGCCCGTAGCGGGTACCGCATAAACCTGCGGCATCTCGACCACCAGATCCGGGGTGCGGATGTTCCAGCCATCCAGGAACGGGGCCGGTGGTGGAGCGTCCTGGGGATCGCCTTCCGGCGCCTTCGCCGCTGCCCACGCGGCGAGCGTCTCCTTCTCTGCGGCGGTTAACGACGGATCATTCGAGAACTTGCCATGCGCCGGGTCCGCCCCCCATGGCGGCATCTTCTTCAGCGTCACGGCCTCGCGGATCGCCGCCGCCCACGGCCGCACCTGCTCGTAGGTCAGGAACGCCATGGGCGCCACCTCGCCCGGCCGGTGGCACGTCTGGCAGTGCCGCTGCAAAATCGGCAGGACGTCCTTGTGGAAGGTCGGCGCCAGCGCGCCCTGCAAGCTCGGAACCAGAACGGCGAGAGCTACCAGCCAGCGGTGCATAAACCCTCCAATTGCCTTGACTCTCCTACACTTCGCGAGACTCTGTCAAGCTCCGCCACTCTGGTAAGCTCGGTGGGCATGAAGCGCTGGTTGGCTGCTTTCGCGTTACCCCTGCTCGCTCTTGCTCAGACGCCCCGGACCTGGCGCCTCGATTATGTCCACTCCGGTACCGCGACGGAGGAGCACCTCGCGCTCGCGGGCCTGACTCTCGAAGGCGAATGGCCGGGCCGCCTCGACCGCTCCATCGACGACAGCAATCTCGGCAAGTATCTCTTCGAGGTTATCGACCGCAGGTCCAACCGGCTCCTCTATTCGCGCGGTTTTGCCAGCATCTATGGAGAGTGGGAAACCACCAGCGAGGCGCAGGAGTTGCGCCGGGCATTTCACGAGTCGCTGCGTTTCCCCGCCCCGCCCGGTCCGGCGCAAGTGGTCGTCAAGAAGCGGGACCGCCAGAACGCTTTCCGTGAGCTGTGGTCCGTGGTCGTCGATCCTGCGAGCCAGGAGGTGGACCGCAGCGCGTCACAGTCCCAAGTGTGGGCGGTAATGAAGAACGGCGAGCCGCGCGACAAGGTGGACCTGCTGCTCCTGGGCGACGGCTACACGGCCGCCGAAATGGAGAAGTGGCACAACGACGCCCGGCGCCTCACCGAAGTCCTCTTCTCCGTCTCGCCGTTCAAGGAGAATCGCCGCCGCTTCAACGTGTGGGCTCTCGACACGCCCGCCCCTGAAAGCGGCGTCGCTCGCCCTTCCGACGGCGTCTACCGGCGGTCGCCGCTGCGCGCCTCTTACGACGCCTTCGGGTCGGAGCGCTATGTGCTCTCCTTCGACAACCAGCGCTGGCGCGAAGCCGCCTCATCCGCGCCCTACGAGTTCGTCGAGATCGTGGTCAACGACCGCAAGTACGGAGGCGGCGGCATCCACAACCTCTACGCCACGGTCGCCGCCGACAACGCCTCCACGCCCTACGTCTTTGTTCACGAGTTCGGACACCACTTCGCCGGCCTGGCCGACGAGTACTACACGTCCGAGGTCGCCTACGTGAGTTCGGCCGCGCGCCTCGAGCCCTGGGAGCCGAACATCACCGCCGACGCCAAATCGCCGAAGTGGAAAGACCTGGTCAGCCCCGGCACTCCCCTGCCGACGCCTTGGGCGAAGGAACCCTTCGAGGTCTACGAAAAGCAGGTGCAGGCGAAGCGCCGCGAGATCCGGGCCCAGAAGCGCCCGGAATCCGAAATGGAAGCCTTGTTCCGCAGCGAACTCGCCCAGACGATAAAGCTGCTGTCCCAACCGCCCTACGCCGACAAAGTGGGCGCCTTCGAAGGCGGGATGTACGAGTCGAAGGGCTACTTCCGCTCGCAGGCCGATTGCATCATGTTTACGAGGAATATGGCGGGATTTTGCGCCGCCTGCCGCCGCGCCATCGAGCGCGTCATCGACCTCTACGCCGCGCCGTAGTTAAAACCCGTTGCTCTTGTGGCTGATCAGCGACAGGAACTCGTCGCGAGTCTGCTTCGACTCGCGGAACACGCCCAGCATCGCGCTCGTGATCGCCGAGGAGTGCTGCTTCTCGACGCCGCGCATCATCATGCAGAAATGCCGCGCCTCGATCACCACGCCGACCCCGCGCGGCTCGATGGCCTCCTGCAGCGTCTGGGCGATCTGGCTCGTCAGCCGCTCCTGAATCTGCAGCCGCCGCGCGAACATATCCACAATCCGCGGAATCTTGCTCAACCCGATGACCTTGCGGTCCGGCAGGTAGGCGATGTGAGCTTTGCCGTAAAACGGCAGCATATGGTGCTCGCACAGGCTGAATAGCTCAATGTCCTTCACGATCACCATCTCGTCGTAGCACACCTCGAAGAGCGCCCCGTTCAGGATCTCGCTGAGGTCCATCCGGTAGCCACTCGTGAGGTACCGCAGCGCGTGCGCCACGCGCTCCGGGGTGCGCTCCAGGCCGTCCCGCGCCGGGTCTTCGCCCACGTCCACCAATAGGCCACGGATGGCCTCCCGCATGGCGGCGAGTCCGGAGCCCTCGGTCGGAAAGTCCAGCAGGTCTTCGATGTGCTCGGGTGTCTTCATGGGAATTCCACCTCGATGGTGTTCGATCCGGTCTCCTCGATCCGCAGGCGCCGCAGCCGCGCGCTGCCAAAAGCCTGCCACCCCTCGTGGAGCCACGCGCCGATGGCCACCCCCAGATTCTCAGTGGTCGCCACCAGGGAGCCAAACTCCGCGACATCGGTATTCAGATTGGCGTGCTCCACCCGCTCGAGCACCTGCCGCGCGACGTGCTCATCGAGTCTCAGCGGCGACACCACCATGCCCGACCGCGGATCGATCGGCCCTTCCACCGTCACATGCAACCGGTAGTTGTGCCCGTGGCCATAAGGATTGTTGCACTTACCGAAGAGCCGCCGGTTCTCCTCGGGCGTAAGCGCCGGCGTATCGAGCCGGTGGGACGCCGAAAAGCCGTAGGTGCGCGTGAGTTGGGTCATCGTCCGCTCATTCCCAGTGGTCGACATAGAGGTCCGGCGTCTCGTAGAGCCGCACCCGTGCCAGCCTTCTCCCGTTCTGGTTGACGTGCGGGACCAGGCGCCGCCAGATCTCCCGCGCGATGTTCTCCGGGGTGGGGTTCACACGGTCGAAAGGCGGAACTTCGTGATTCAGAAAACGGTGATCGAACGCCTCCACCACTTCCCGCTCCATGACCCGCTTCAACTCCTTGAGGTCCATCACCATGCCGTTCACGGGGTCCACCTCGCCGCTGACGGTCACTTCGAGCGCATAGTTGTGGCCGTGCCCGGCGGGACTCGCCGCCTTCCCGTAAAGCTCCCGGTTGGCCTCCGGGCTCAGCTCCGGGTTCGAGCAGTAGTGGGAAGCGGAAAACTCGGCGCGGCGCGTGATGGAGACCATGGGATGCAAACGCTCCAGGCTGGCTGACTTCTTGTTATCCTCTAATTATATGGCACGCCGGCAACAGGTGCTCCTGGGCCTGATCGTGGCGCTGACCGCCGGTCTCCTCTACACGGCATGGCCGGCTTTCCGCAACGTCACCGGACCGTCCGTCAGTGTGGGCGACGAGGCCCCCGACTTTAGTTTGATGTCCGAGGGCGGCCGGCCGATTCAATTGAAGGACCTGCGCGGCAAGTTCGTCATCCTCAACTTCTGGGCCACCTGGTGCGGACCCTGCGTCGAGGAGCTGCCTTCCCTCAACCGCTTCGCCCAGCGCTTCGCCCAGCAGGATGTCGTCGTGCTCGGCGTCAGCGTGGATGACAACGAGGCCGCCTACGAGAAGTTCCTCCAGGCTGCCGGGGTTCGCTTCACCACCGTCCGCGACCCCGAGCGCAAGACGCCGCGCCTCTACGGCACCTTCAAATACCCCGAAAGCTACTTCATCGATCGCAAGGGCAAGGTGGTCCAGAAGATCATCGGCCCCGCCGACTGGAGCAACCCGGAGCTGGTCTCCCTCATGGAGCAGCTCCTGCGCGGGTGAGTCTCAGATAAACAACTCGGCCGATACCCCGAAGAATCCGGCCAGCCTCCGCGCGTGAGCCTTGCTAATGGCTCGCTTGCCGTTGATCACGTCGGAGACGTAGCCGCTCGATTTGAATATAGGCGCCAGGTCCGCTTGACGCAGTCCGCGCTTCTCCATCAAGTAGCGCAGCACTTCGTGCGGCGCGGCCTCCCGCATCGGATAATGCCGCTGTTCGTAAGCCTGGATCAGGGAGACCAGCAGGGACAGCAGCGCGTCCTCCTCCGTGGTCCGGTGATCGCTCCGGTCCATGAGGCGCTCCGCCTCCGCGACCATCCTCTCGTATTCCGCCTCCGTTTCGATGATCTTGGGGACAGCCTTGGCGAGCAACCTCCCGTAGCGCCGGACATCGAGGGCTAGCGTGCCCATTTTTTCCACTCCTCCCGGTCGTATTCCTTGTGGGTCAGAAAGGTCTTCACCATCAAAAGCTTTGCCCGGTAGTCCACCTTCACAATCAGCCGGTAGGTGTTGTGCCGAAAGTTGAAATTGAGCAGCGACCTATACTGATCCGCATCGGTAAATGCCTTTCGCACGTCGAGCCAGGAATGCCACTCGGCTTTGCGGGCGATAGCGAACCATCGATCTAGTTCTTCGGCCGCGTCGGCGTGAGTGGCCGCGAACTCCCGGAGAGTTCGCCGGCTGATGACGTTCACCTCCTCTATCCTCGCAGAATGCGAGGCCAGAAACAAACCGAACCTCCTGCTTCCAAGAGGAGACTCCCATCCAGCGGGCCCGCACACCCGACACCTACGCTCCGGCTCCTCTATCTCACCCGCCCCGCCAGTTCCGCCTGCGGTGTGTCCGCCGTGTCCCGCAGCTCGGGAATCTGGATCTCCACACGCGTGCCCTTCCCCGGGTGGCTTTCGATGTGCATCTGGTGCTGCGGCCCGAACAGCACCGTCAGCCGCTCCCGCACGTTGCTCACCCCGATGCCCCGCGTATAAATGTCGGCCATCAGGCTGGCCGGAATCCCCACCCCGTCGTCCTCGATGCTCACCGTGAGCAGCCCCTCGGCGCAATGCGCCCGCAGCCAGATCGTCCCGCCTTCCACCTTCGAGCTCAGGCCGTGCTTGATCGAGTTCTCCAGAATCGGCTGCAGCATCATGCTCGGAATCAGCGCCTCGCGCGCCGGCTCTTCAATCTCCTTAACGATGCGCAGCTTGTCGCCGAACCGGACGACCTCAATCGAGAGGTAGTCGTCGATCATCTCCAGCTCGTCGCGCAGCGGCGTGAAGGTGTCGTGCTTGCGGAGCAGCCGCCGGAGTATGGTCGACAGCTTGTAGACCAGCAAGCGCGCCTTCTCCGGGTCGCTTCGCACCAGGGAGGCCACCGAGTTCAGCGTATTGAAGAGGAAGTGCGGATTGATCTGGCTCGCGAGCGCGTCGAGCTTGGCCTGCAAGAGCAGCCGCTGCTGCTCTTCGAGCTTGATCTCGTTGCGCGTGTTGTTCCAGATCTTGAGCGGCAGCGCCACGCACGCCACCGTGGTCACACAGAGCAAGACCAGCGTCATCAGGGCCAGCGGCTGCCCGCCGGGGTATAGAAAGAAGAGCTTGGTGGGGAAGAGGGTCCCCAGCAGCACCCGCAGAAACTCCACTGCCACGCACGTAAACATGAGCAGCATCTGGAAGGCGCCGCTCTGCCCGCGCCGGCGCCGCCGGACCCAGCGGTAGAAGTTCAGGTCGAAGAACGGCGAAAACCGCCAGATATCCTCCGCCTCGGGCGCCACATCCCGCAGGAAGCCTCCTAACGCCCCCACGCCGATCATCAGCGGCAGCGCCAGGATCTCGCCGGCGGCCGCGGCCGGCAGGCCAATGATCATTCCGGCGAAGGAGCCGGTGACGTAGCCGCCCAGCAGCCCGGCCACCAGCGATCCTTCCAGGCTCAGATCGGCCGCCTGGTAGCCGGCCAGCAGCCGTACCACCACCCCGAACGAGAACACGCCCCCCAGCCACAAACCAAACTGCAGGCGCTGGTGCAGCGTGCGCTCCTCGCGCAGCAGCATGCGCTTCACCGGGTTCCAGCGCACCAGAATGCTCGCGAGCGCCGCCACAAAGCCGAGCTTCACCAGCAGGCTGACGAGGAATTGCTGTTCGGTGGGCATCGCGTGTGGGAGCCGGCGAAGGTGTAGACTCAATTATAGGCTGTGAAGACGACCACTCCAACGCGAGACCTGCGCCAGGCCGCCGAGGCTGATTTCCCCTGCCTTTTCGGCCCCTTCCGCATCTTTGGCTTCGAGGCCGGCGAGCCGGGCCAGGTCGAAAGCGTGGTCGCCCTGAAACTGGGCGATCTCGCCGCCCCCGGACCCGCGCCCCTGGTCCGCATCCATTCGCAGTGCCTCACCGGCGACGTCTTCGGCAGCCTGCGTTGCGACTGCCGGGCCCAGCTCGAGATGGCTCTCGAGCGCATTGCCGCCGAGGGCCGCGGCCTGCTGGTCTATGAGGCCCAGGAAGGCCGCGGCATCGGCCTCATCAACAAGCTCATGGCCTACCAGCTCCAGGACGCCGGCGCCGATACCGTCGAAGCCAACAACCAGTTGGGATTTGAAGCCGACCTCCGCACCTACCAGGTGGCGGTCGACGTGTTACGCCACTTCGGACTCGGCCGCGTCCGCCTGCTCTCGAACAATCCCGCCAAGCTCCAGGCCCTCGCAGACGCCGGTATTCAGGTGGAAGAGCGGGTGCCTTGCGAGATCCCGCCCACTTCCTCGACGCAAGCCTACCTCGAAACCAAGAAGAAGAAGCTCGGCCACCTTCTGAAGGGGCTGTAGGCGTATACTCCTTCCAGAAGAGCCGTGCGTTAAGTAGGTGAAGCTTGAAGATAGGCGATCGCCTGGGACGTTACGAGATCCTGGACCTGCTGGGCGCGGGGGGCATGGGAGAGGTCTATCGGGCCAGAGACACCCGGCTGGATCGCGACGTAGCGGTGAAGGTGTTGCCGGAGCACCTGGTCGGGAGCCCTGAAGCGCTGGCGCGGTTTGAGCGAGAGGCGAAGGCGGTCGCGGCTCTCTCGCATCCCAACATTCTGGCGTTGTATGACATCGGGACCGAGCAGAGCGTACACTACACCGTCACCGAGCTGCTGGAAGGCGAAACCCTGCGCGACCGTCTGGCACGCTCGGCGCTGAGCTGGCGCAAGGCGGTTGAGATCGGCGCGGCCGTTGCGGAAGGGCTCTCCGCCGCTCACTCCAAGGGGATCATCCACCGCGACCTTAAACCCGGCAATCTCTTTCTGACCTCCGACGGCCGGGTGAAAATCCTCGACTTCGGCCTGGCGCGCTACCAACCCTCGGTGCTGAGTCCGGGCGAAGCGCCGACCGAGAGCCTGCCGGGCGCCTTGCTGGGCACGGTCGGCTATATGTCGCCCGAGCAGATACGGGGCCTGCCCGCCGGCACTGCCAGCGATTTTTCGCTCGGATGTGTGCTCTACGAGATGGCCACCGGGACCCGCGCCTTCCACCGCGCAGCCACTGGCGACACTCTGGCCTCGACCCTGCATGACGAGCCTCCGCCGGTCGCAGCTTCTGGCCGGGAGGTTCCAGCCGAGCTCGAGCGCCTCATCGGCCGGTGCCTCGAGAAGAATCCCGGTGAGCGCATCCAATCGCCGCACGACCTTGCCATCAGCCTGCGGGACACGATTACGGAACGGCCCAGGCCGGCTCCTGGCCCGCGTGGAAACCTTGGCTCGCGGCGGGCCTGGCAGTGATTTTGGCGGCAGTCGTAGGCTGGGTTGTCACGCACCCTCCGTCGAAATCGCCCTCGCCGCCCCTGAAGGTGGTTCCGCTCACCAGCTATCCGGGCAGCGAGCGCAGCCCCACGTTCTCCCCGGACGGTAGCCAGTTCGCCTTTAGCTGGAACGGCGAGAAGCAGGACAACTTCGACATCTACGTCCGTCTGGTCGACGGCGGAACGCCCCTCCGGCTGACCGCGAATCCCGCCGCGGACGAGTTCCCGGCGTGGTCCCCGGACGGCCGTCAAATCGCCTTTGCCCGCGCCGGCGCCGGAATCTTTCTCATCTCGCCGCTGGGCGGTCCGGAGCGCAAACTGGCCGATCTGGACGCGCTGTTCCTGGCTTGGAGCCCGGATGGAAAATTCCTCGCCGCCGTCGAACGAGGTTACATCGGACGCGGCATCTTTCTGTTTTCGATCGCCGACGGGGAAAGGCGCGTGCTGACCCCGTCCCTGCCGACCACCTGGGGCGATGAGAGCTTCGCCTTCTCCCCAGACGGTCAAACCTTGGCGTTCGCTCGGTTCCGGACCCAAGGTAGCGCCGACCTTTACTTGGCCACGGTAGGGGGCGGCGAGCCCCGGCGCATCACCCACAACGAGCTTGGCATTTTTAGCATTTTCGGCATGGCGTGGACCCCGGGCGGACGGGAGCTGGTGTTTTCGAGGGGCAACCTTGGCGGCGCAAGCCTGTGGAGGATTCAGGTGGGATCATCCAGCGCCCAGCCCGAACCCCTGACCGGACTGGACGCCGATGCCTCGTTTCCGGCGATTTCTCGGACGGCGGGTCGCCTTGCCTACGAGCGCTCTGTAGAGGACAACAACATCTGGCGCATGGAGACTGCGGGGCCGGGACGCCCCGGAAATCGGCCCGTTCAGATCATCGCCTCCACACGCCTCGACTACAGCCCGCAGTTTTCGCCCGACGGGAAAAGAATCGCCTTCACGTCCGATCGGTCGGGCCAGTCCCAGGTGTATGTGGGCGACAGCGACGGCTCCAACGTCGTCCAGCTCACTTCCCTCGCTGACGCCCGCTGCAACGCGGTCCGCTGGTCGCCCGATGGCCGGCGTCTTGCGTTCGGCGCTATGATCAGTGGCAACCGCGACATCTACGTCGCCGACGCCGGCGGGGGCGCGACCCGCCGCCTGACCACCGACTCTTCTGAAGAAGGCAGGCCGAGCTGGTCGAGAGACGGCCGCTGGATCTACTTTTATTCCAACCGCACGGGGCGCCAGGAAGTGTGGAAAATACCAGCCGAAGGCGGAGGCATCAGCCTGCAGGTGACCAAGGGTGGAGGCCACGAATCCTTCGAATCTCCCGACGGCAAGCTGCTCTACTACAGCAAGCTGGACGGGCCGTTGTGGTCAGTGCCCGTGGAAGCGCCCGGTGAGGAAGCGCTCTTCCTCGCACCTGCCCGGCAGGGCTATTGGGCGGTAGCCGACAAGGGAATTTACTTCGTCGATTTCGAGGCCGCCCCGTCGCCGAGCGCCCCCAAGCCAGTCAAGTTCTTCGATTTTGATACGCGGCAGATAACCGCAGCGGGGGCCATCGAAGGGGAACTAAACCGAGGCTTTCCGGCATTCACGGTCACCCACGACGGACGCTGGATTGCCTGGGCGCAGATCGACCGCCACGATTCGGACCTGATGCTGGTGGAGAACTTCCGCTGACCGCATTACTCCGCCGGCTCTACTTGCCGCTCTTCTTCAGCGCCTTCGCCACCATCTCCGGATAATCCGAGATCAGCCCGTCCACGCCCAGGTCGATCAGGCGCTTGGCCTCCAGCGGATCGTTCACCGTCCAGGCGAAGACCTTCGCGCCTTCCGCATGGGCGTCGGTAATCAAGTCCCTCGACGCCAGCCGGAACTGCGGAATCACCACGTCTACCGGGCAATTGTGGCGGGTCTCCTCGTCCTGGCTCTTGTTGTAAATGAATCCTAAGGCCAGCTCCGGAACGAGCTGGCGGACCTTGATCAGCGTCTGGGCATGGAAGGTCGAAACCAGCGTCCGCGCGACGTTACCGTGCTTCTGAATCAGGGCGATCGCCGCCTCCTCAAAACCGGGCGTCTTGAGCTCGATATCCAGGTAAGCCTTCGACGCGAACTCGGTCAGCACCTCTTTGAGCAGCGGGACCGTGTAACCGTCCGGCAGCTCGCGGATGTCGCTGTAGGGGCTGGTTTGTACTGCGTGCCCGTTGACCACCGACCCATGGACCACGGCGAACTGCCCATCGGCCGTCTGGCGGACATCCAGTTCGAACCCGTCGGCGCCCAGCTCGAGCGCCTTGCGGAAGCTCGGAACGGTGTTCTCGGGTAGGTGCCCCGCCGCGCCGCGATGTCCGATTATCAACATATTCTTAGGCTGTTTCCCTGGTTTGCCAGCCTTGCGGCTTGACAAGCTACCGACAAAGTATCATGCTTTCAATAGATTGAGAAGCAGGAGACTCTTATGAGCGCTGTGCGCACCCTGGGCTGGATCGCCTTTCTTGCTGCCTCCCCGATGATGTGGGGCCAAAGCATCGTTTCCGCCCGCGCCGGCTTGGTTCATTATTCCGACGGCCGCGTCCTGCTGAACGAAAAACAGATTGTACAAAAAGCGGCACAGTTCCAGTCCGTCAACGATCAGGACTATCTTCGCACGGAACAGGGCCGGGCGGAAGTACTTCTAACCCCCGGGGTGTTCCTCCGGCTGGCCGAGTCGAGCCAGATCCAGATGCTTTCGACGCGCCTGACCGACGTCCGCCTGCGCCTCGTGGAAGGCTCTGCCGTGATCGAAGCGGCCGATCTCAACAAGGATACCTCGGTCACCATCGAGACCGGCCAAGCGCAGATCAAGCTCGATAGCCGCGGCCTGTATCACCTGACTGCCGGCGACGAGAGCCGTCTGCGGGTGTTCCAGGGCGAGGCGCGCGTCAAGGCACCTGGCCGCGAGTATATCGTGAAGGGCAAGCGCGAGATCGAGCTGGCCAACGATTTCCAGATCCAAAAGTTCGATGCCGACGATACCGACACCCTCGACCGCTGGAGCAAGCGCCGCGCCACCTATCTGAGCATGGCCAACGTCTCCGCGAGCCGCCTGGCCTACAGCCAGGGCCTCAACTTCGGCTCTTCGAGCTGGTTCTACAACCCCTACTACGGGATGTACACCTTCCTGCCGATGAGCGGCATCGCCTGGAGCCCCTACGGTTACGGCTACTATAGTCCCCGCGCGGTCTACGCGGTCTACAATGCGCCTGCGGTGCGCGGCGTCTCCTCCGCCAGCGCAAACGGCCTCGGTGGCCTTCGCTCGGCGGCGCAAAGCGGAGGCAGCACTTCCGGCGTGATGTCCGCCGGCCCCCGCTCTGCCGGTGGCGGAATGTCCAGCGGCGGTGGCGGCATATCCAGCGGTGGCGGAGTTCGGGCCGGCGGCGGCGGTGGCATCAGCCGCGGCGGCGCCCGCCGGTAAGCCCGTAGTGCTTCGATAACGGCCAGTTATTGTATACTTAGCAAACTTGCGAGGTGCCGAAGCTTTGGTAAAGCTAGCCCTTGGGATACCGCTAATATTGTGGGCGGCGGCTCTGCTCGCCCAGGTCTCTGCTTCTCCAACCACCTCTCTGGACTACACGTTCTTCCGGGATCGGGTGCAGCCCATCTTCCTCGCCAAGCGTCCCGGACACGCCCGCTGCATCGCCTGCCACGAAAACGGAACCCCGCGCCTGCAAGCCTTGTCGCCGGGGGCTTCGAGCTGGAACGAAGAACAATCGCGCCAGAATTTTGAAGCCTGGCAAAGAGTAGTGGCGCCGGGAGACCCGCAGTCCAGCCGGCTTCTGATGCACCCGCTCGCGGCCGCGGGGGGCGGCGACCCGTTCCATGCCGGCGGCAAGCACTGGAAATCGCAAAGCGATCCGGAGTGGCAGACCCTGGCCGCCTGGGTGAAAACCGGCTCGGCGCAGACAGCCTCGGCTTCGTCCCTCGATTTCGAGTTCTACCGCACCCGCGTGGAACCGATCTTCCTCAAGTCCCGGCAGCCGAGCGAGGGCAGCGGCGCCGCCTGCTTCACCTGCCATACCAAGATTGCGACCCGGCTGCGGCTGCAAGCCCTCTCGCTCGGAGCCACGTCGTGGACCGCCGCCCAGTCCCACAGCAACTTCGAAGTCGTATCTAGGTTAGTTGCCCCGGGCGATCCGACGAAGAGTCCCCTCCTGCTGCACCCCCTGGCCCCCGAAGCGGGTGGCGACGCCGCCCATACCGGCGGGAAATTCTGGACCTCCCGCGAAAACCCGGAGTGGCAAACCCTGGCCGCTTGGGTCCGCACGGCGGGGCCGGCGACCGGCGGCGCGGCAGCTCCGGCCGTGTCCCTGGACTTTGCATTCTTCCGAGATCGGGTGCAGCCCATCTTCCTCGCCAAGCGCCCCGGACACGCCCGTTGCATCGCCTGCCATGAAAACGGAACGCCGCGCCTGCAAGCTTTGTCGCCTGGCGCCTCGACGTGGAACGAAGAACAATCGCGCCAGAACTTTGAAGCCTGGCAAAGAGTGGTCGCCCCAGGAGACCCGCAGTCCAGCCGGCTTCTCATGCATCCGCTCGCGGCCGCGGGCGGCGGTGACCCGTTCCATGCCGGTGGCAAACACTGGAAATCGCAGAGTGATCCGGAGTGGCAGACCCTCGCCACCTGGGTCCGCGGCAAAAAGTAACCATGATGGGAGACGCCAACTCATGAAGACCACCAAGATTCTGGTTCTGGCATCGATCCTCGCCCTAGCCACGCCCTTAGTGGCGGCAAACAAGGCCCGCGTGATCCAGACTAACGCCGCCGGCGACGACGTCCACGTCATCGACCCGGCCACCAACAAGGTCGTCGGCGTGATCAAGAACATCGAGGTCCCTCACGGCGTGACCCTCGCGCCCGACGGCAGCCGGGTCTACATCACTGAGGAGCCCGTCCATTCGCTGGACGTGGTCGATGCCAAGAGTCTCGAGGTCATCAAGAAGATCCATCTGAGCGGCCGGCCCAACAACGTCGCCGTTGCGAAGGACGGCCGCAAAGTCTATGTCGGCATCGCCCAGGCGCCCGGCGCCGTGGACGTCATCGACACGGCCTCTCTCACGAACGTCAAGACCATTCCCGTCGATGGGAACGTGCACAACGTCTACGTCACTCCGGACGGCAAATTCGCCGTGTCCGGTTCCGTTGCCAAGAGCATCATCACCGTGATCGATACGGCGACCGATACGGTGGTCTGGTCGGTGAAGCTCAGCAGCGGGGTTCGTCCCATGGCCTTCACCACCAACCCGGATGGATCGACCAAAGAGATCATCGCGCAGCTTTCCAATTTTCACGGCTTTGTGGCGGTCGATTTTTCCACGCACGAGGAAATCAAGCGCATCACAATGCCCGACGTGCCCGGCCAGGAGCGGGAGACGGACGGCATCCAGGGCTCGCCCGCCCATGGGCTGGCCATCTCTCCGGACGGCAAGGTACTGTGGTCGACCAGTAAGTATTACGACTATGTGGCAGCGTACTCGCTCCCGGATTTCAAGCTGCTTAAGATCGTTCCGGTCGGGTTGCATCCCGAGTGGCTCACGATCCCGCCCGATGGCAAGAATCTGTACGTCGCGGTGGCCGGCCAGGACGCCACGGTGGTCGTAGACACTAAAGCGATGAAGGTCGTAGCCACGATCCCCGTCGGGTCGGTCCCGAAGCGGAACGGCAGCGGTATGCTCCAGACGAACTGATCGTGATGCGGAAGCTGCTCTTCCTGCTCTGCCTCCCGGTTCTTCTTTCGGCTCAGCCCTACGACCTCGTCCTCCGCAACGGCCGCGTGGTGGATCCCGCCTCCGGCCTCGACGCCATCCGCCATGTCGGCATCCGCGGCCGAACGATTGCCGCCGTCAGCCCCCAGCCGCTGCAAGGTAAGGTCGAGATCGACGCCACCGGCCTGGTCATCGCCCCGGGCTTCATCGACCTTCACTCGCACGGCCAGACGCCCGAGAACTACCGCTACAAAGCGATGGACGGCGTCACCACCGCCCTCGAGCTCGAGGTCGGCGTCTACCCGGTCGGTGAGTGGTACGCCGCCCGCGCCGGCAAAGCCCTCATCAACTACGGCGCGAGTTCCGGCCACATCCCCGCGCGCATGAAGGTCATGGGTGACAGCGGCGACTTCCTGCCTCGCGCCGCCGCCATGAACCGCCTCGCATCCTCTACAGAGCGCGAGCGCATCGTACAAGAGGTTCGCCGCGGCCTCGACGAAGGCGGCCTCGGACTCGGCCTGGGCCTCGCCTACACCCCCACCGCCACCGGCGCCGAAAGCCTCGAGCTCTTCACCCTCGCCGCCGAATGGAAGCGCCCCGTCTTCGTCCACGTGCGCCACGGCAACGCCGGCAGCCCCGGCATCGTGGAATCGCTGCAAGAGGTGATCGGCAACGCCGCCGCCACGGGCGCCTCGTTGCACGTCGTCCACATCAACTCCTCCTCCACCCGCTCCATCGACACCGCGCTCCGCATGATTGCCGGTGCACGTTCCCGCGGCCTCGATGTCACCACCGAGGCTTATCCCTACATCGCCGGCGCCACGCGCCTCGATTCGGCGCTCTTCGAGCCTGGCTGGCAGCAGCGCATGGGCATCGACTACAAAGACCTGCTGTGGACCGACACCGGCGAGCGCCTCACCGCCGAATCCTTCGCCCGTTATCGCAAGCAGGGCGGCCGCGTCATCCTCTTCACCAACACGGAGGAAATGGTGCACCGTGCCGTCACCGCCCCGGGCGTCATGATCGCCAGCGACGGGGGCCTCTCGGAGGGCACCGGCCATCCGCGCAGCGCCGGCGCCTACTCCCGCATCCTCGGCCGCTACGTCCGCGAAGAGAAGGTCCTCACCTTGATGGACGCTCTCCGCAAGATGACCAGCCTCCCCGCCGAGCGCCTCGCGAAGATGTCCCCTGCCATGCAGCACAAAGGACGCCTCCAAGTCGGAGCCGACGCCGACCTGGTCGCCTTCGACCCCGCGACCGTGATCGACCATGCCACCTACGAAAAGCCCGCCCAATATTCCGAAGGCTTCCGCTATGTCTTAGTGGAAGGAGTCCCCGTCGTTCGCGACGGCCGTCTCGTCGAGGGCGTCACGCCCGGCCGCCCCATCCTGGCCCGCCAGTGACAAGATCCGCAGAAACAAAGCTCTCGACGTCCTGGTCTGACGTGGGCCTGGCGGACCGGCAACCTCCGTCGAGATAGACCACGTCATCCACCCGCCCACCGGCGCCTGGCGTGCCGTGTGCCCCTTCGAACCGGGCCAGCGTTGATACAACATGACCCAGCGCGCATTCGGATCGCCGTAAGCCCCCCGTATTTCGTCGTGCATCCCGAGTGGCAAAGCCGCTGTGGTGGCCCAAGCCTCCGTCAGCAGCGGGAAAGTCGCGCGTCGGGTCCGCGCTCCCTTAACCCCCTCCAACACCCCTTCCGGTCCCTGCCAAAACTTCAGCGTCTGATCCGCGGGCGCCTCGAAACACCACACCTCGGCCACCGCGTCGGACGGAAACGGAATGGATCGCAACTCGGTGTTGGCCCGCTGCGTCAGGCCCAAGTCGAACTGCCAGCCTGGTCCCGTGTCTCGTGCGGAATACACCAGCGTCCTCGGTCCAGACGCCTTGCTCCCGGTGGACCTCACGCGCAGTGTTCTATCCGTCGCGTTGACTTCGGGCGGTCCATACGCTTGTTCCTGCCACCAGCCGGGACGAGCTCGCGGCGGCCGTGGAGAGAGCGCCTCCACCGTGGGATCTACCTTCGGATCAAAGTGCCGCAAGAAGAGACCCGTCTCCTCGTCCTCTTCGACGGACCAATACAACCATCGCGGCGGCGTGCCCCGCCTGGTGTACACACCCGTTCCTGCGAGGAGGCAGAGCTCGGATCCCAACCGCTCGAGGCGCCACGCCTCCGCTGTCTCCGGCGGACCATATACCTCGCTGATCAGTTCTTGCGGCTGTCCTGGAGCAAGCTGGATGTAATACCGGGAGAGCCAGAACGCGCGGTGCCTGGTCGCTTCTATCCACACTGCTTGCCCAGTTGGCAGGACTCTCCGGTCCAGGCGCTCCTCGAGTCTTTCGAAGAACTGCATGTACCGGTAAACGCCGGACAGGCCCATCAGCAGCGACCCGCCGAAAATCGCGACGCCTAGCGCCCGTCTCACACTATTTGAGACGCTACGTCCCCGGCAGCCGTTGATCCGGAAACTTCTTCTCGATCCGGTCGCGAATCCAGTGCGCGTCCCACCACTCCACCGGATTCACCTGCACGCCATCGACCTGCATGCCGAAGTGCAGGTGATCGCCCCCCGCGAGCCCCGTCGCCCCGCTCCTTCCGATCTCCTGCCCCTGCTTGACGTTGTCCCCTGCCTTCACCCCGATCGAGCTGAGGTGCCCGTAAATCGACTGCAAGCCGTACCCGTGATCGATCACGATGCAATTCCCGTAAATCCCCAGGTAGTCCGCGTGCACCACCTGCCCGTCGTTCGCCGCCACTACCGCGACATTCGCCGTTATAGCGAGGTCGAAGCCCAGGTGGTCCTGCTCATCAACCTTCTCTTTCTTGTACCGGTACAGCCGATGGTCGGCGAACTGCGCCTCGACCTTGGAATCGGTCAGTTGCCGGAAGGGCTTGCTCCACAGGAACCGGGGTTGCGTCTTCAGCCGCAGCTCGGCCAGCACTATGTTGTTTTCCTGCCGCAGCGTGCGGTTGACGGCGAGAAAGTCCTTGAGCAGGTCCCCGCTTGGCGGAATCTCCTTGGTCTTCGCAAGAATCTCGCTGGTGACCTTCTTCATGAAGTCATCGGTCAGCTCGATCTCCCGGCTGCGGAACTTCTTCGGAAACAGCTTGTAGGGAAACGTTGCCGTCGCCTCGTTCCCCGCCACATCGCGCGCGAAGAGCACCGGCACGGTATCCGGCTTCACGTCGTAAGGAAACGCAAAGATCGCGAAGCGCGCTCCCGACCCGCCCCCCGCCAGCACCCACGCCCCGAACTCGTGCACGCCGACCCGCACCCCCGCATCGGTCGCGTCGGCGCTCACCTGGAACACTGCCATCTCCGATCCGCCCTGGTTGATGTAATGCTGGCCGCTGTCGGTGGTAATGCTGGGGGGCGTGGTCTTCACCGCCAGGTCGATCGCGACCGTCGCCGAGCGACCTCGCCAGTCGTCCGTCTGGGCTTCGAGCACCAGCTTCGCCGGACCATCCTTCAGTTGCGGAAACGCCCGGCGCCCCGCCTCGATCAAATAGAACCGCTCCGGCTGGTGCGGCCGCAGAATGCGCCACCGCCGCACAATCCGCTGCCGCTCGAGCAGAGCCACGAAGCTCTGCCCGCCCTGCTCGACCGTCGCCCGGAACGACCGCACCGACGGATCGGCGTCCACCCGCACCCGGATCGCCGTCGCCATCCCAATGGCCTTCACCGGTTCGGCGAGCTGGATGGTGGGCACCTCCCCGCCAAAGATCCAGGCCGTCGCCGATGTGATCCCCAACAGGATCAGCAGCATGACCACACGTTTCAAGCTCATCGGTTTGATTCTACCGTGCCAGGCGCTCCGTTCTGGGCGATACCATCTTCCACGGCTCTCGGAGAAGAGACCGAGCTCCGGCGGGTGCCAGACCAGCTCTAACGATGTCAAAGCGAATTCACGCCCGACACTGCTTCTTCCTACTGTGGCCGGTTCAAGGCAGTAGCGCCCAGCATCCCGCCCAGGCCCATGGTTTCCACCGCTGACGAGGGCACGATGACCATCGAGCCTCTTTCTTTGACAGCTTCGTAAAGCATGTTCATGGCACGCAGATGGAGGGCGACGGGGTTGTCCTGGTAGACACGCGAGGCTTCGCCGAATTTCGCGGAGATCTCGGTCTCCGCGGTCCCTAGAATGATCCGCGCGCGGCGCTCGCGCTCCGCCTGCGCCTCGCGCGACATGGCGTCTTCGAGAGCCGGCGGGATGCGCACGTCGCGGATTTCGACCGACTGCACGGTGATACCCCAGGGATTGGTCTTCTCGTCGAGAATGCGCTGGAGCTCGCGGCCGAGCGTCTCTCGCTCCGTGATCATCTGCGCCAGCTCGTGCCGCCCGATCGACTCCCGGAGCGCCGTCTGGGCGCTCATGCTGATCGCCTCGACGAAGTCCTGGACCTCGAGGATACTTTTTCGGCGTCCCACACCACCCAGAACAGGATGGCGTCCACGTTGACCGGCACCGTGTCACGGGAGAGCGTCGATTCGGCGCTGATGCTGGTGACCCGGACCCGCTGGTCGACGAAGCGGCCTATGGTATCGACGATGGGCACAATGTGAAACAGGCCCGGACCGCGCAAACCTCGATAGCGGCCCAGGCGCAGCAAGGCGGCCTTCTCCCATTGCGACGCCACCTGGATGGCAAACAGAAAGTAGGTTCCTGCGAGAAGGCCGGCCACCAGCGCGGCCCCGCTGTTCCACTGGCGGAAGGCCGCGACCCCGGCCAAAAGAAACAGCGCAAACAAGGCCGTCCCGACCGGACTGACCGGCGGGCGCCAAGCGGTGGCAGCATCGTTGATCCTGGGCATGGCTCTACCTCCTGATCTATTCGCCCGACATTTCCTGGAGTCCGTCGAGCAATTCTTGAACTGTGAAACCGGCGGCCCCGCCGCGGGCCGCGAACTCGGCGACCAATTGGGCGAGCTGGCGGCGGCGTTCGGCCTGATCGCGCTTCACCTTCTTGGTGGTGATGAAGGTCCCGGTTCCCTGGTGCGTTTCGAGGGTGCCCCGAATCTCCAGCTCCCGGTAGGCCCGCACCACGGTGTTGGGATTGATGGCCAGATCCACCGCCAACTGCCGCACGGTGGGCAATTGGTCGCCGCTGGCCAGAGTGCCGGAGGCGATCCCCAGCAACACCTGGTCGATGATCTGGCGATAGACCGGCACGCCGCTGCGCAAGTCGAGGCGGAACTGAAAGCGGGCCGGCGGCGGAGCAGACGCCTTTATCATCTAGTACAATAATGTACTAGTTTACTAGAGCAATGTCAAGTGCTTATCCGATAGAGCCGCACACCGCCCGGCCGACTTCCTCGGTGGTGGCCGGCTGGCCGGCAGGCTTCAAATCGGCGGTGACGCGGCCGGAGGTGAGCACTTTCTGCATGGCATCCTCGACGGCCTTGGCTTCTTTCGCAAGCCCGAAGCTGTAACTCAGCATCGCTGCCACCGAGCCGATGGCGCCGAGCGGGTTGGCCTTGTTCTGCCCGGCGATGTCCGGGGCGGAGCCGTGGACGGGCTCGTAAAGTCCGATCCACACACCGTTCGGTTTCCGCTCGCCGATAGAGGCCGACGGCAGCATCCCGATCGAGCCGGCCAGCACGGCACCCTCGTCGCTCAGAATGTCGCCGAACAGGTTCTCGGTCACGAGCACGTCGAAGCGGCGCGGGTTGAGGATCAGTTGCATAGCGCAGTTGTCTACCAGAATGTGATCGAGCGCGACATCGGAAAAGTCGGCGCCCACGCGCGTCACCACGTCGCGCCACATCTGGGAATTCTCGAGCACGTTCGACTTGTCTACTGAAGTGACCTTCTTGCGCCGCTGCCGGGCGAGGGTGAAGGCCATGCGCGCCACCCGCTCGATCTCCGACTGGCGGTAGACCATGGTGTTGATCACCACGCGCTCGCCGTCGATGATCTGGATGCCCCGGGGCGTGCCGTAATAGAGCCCGCCGGTCAGCTCGCGCACGATGAGCATGTCGGTGCCGCGCACGACGTCGTTCTTGAGCGGCGAGGATTCGAGCAGGCTCTCGTAGGCCACCACCGGCCGCAGGTTGGCGAAGACCCCGAGCAGCTTGCGGATGCCGAGCAGCCCGCGCTCCGGCCGCTTCTCGGGCGGCCAGTTGTCGAACTCCGGCAGTCCGACGGCGCCCATGAGCGTGGCGTCGGCGGCGAGCGCCAGCTTCTGCGTTTCTTCGGGAAACGGGCCGCCGGTCTGGTGGATGGCGATGCCGCCGAGGAGTCCCTCGGTGAGGTGCAGGGTGTGGCCGAATTTGCGCGCGACGTGCTCCAGCACGCGCACCGCTTCGCGGGTGACTTCGGGTCCGATCCCGTCACCGGGAAGGGTCAGGAGGTTGAGTTGCATGAGTGTTCAGGGTACCGCAGGGAACGGCGTCGCCGCTCGGAGCGCCTCTCAACTTCCTTTCAATCGTTTCAGGGCGCCGTTCTCGAACGCGAAGATGTAGTCCATTTTATCGAGGTCGCCCGGCGCAAATTGTGCTTGCTGCTCGAGCCACACTTCGACGGAACGGTCTCGATAATTCAACTCGAAGAGGTATTTCGTGTCGTAACCGGGGAACACGTCGTGGCGGACGTAGATCCGGGCGCCCGGCCGGACGGCGGGCTGGACCGCCTGTATCTGCTGGAGCACGGCGGCCGTCCGCTTGCCTTCGTCGCGCATCCAGGACATGACAGCCGCCTCTTGCCGGGCGCTCCAGCTCCACTGCCAGGCGGTGAAAATGAGCGCGAGCGCGACGGACGCCACGGCCGGGGGCAGCGCCCGCAAGAGCGGCGCCTTCGCCAACACGCTAGCGAAAGAGACCAGCAAGCTTCCAAAGAAAATGGCCCAGCCTACCAAGGGAATATACAGGCAGCCGCCGCCTCTCCCGGGCAGAAAGGTGATCGGCAGCGGGGTGATGAAGATGAAGAACCACATCAGGAGCAGGTGCTTTTCGCGGGCCTTCCAGGCGATCGCGAGCAGCAGGACGGCGGCCAGCAGCACCTGCCACGCGCCAAAGAACCCGCCCTCGGTCGGCTGGTAAAACAGAGTGTTCAGAAACGCGGTGGTCGAATCCAGGTACCGCTCCAGAGTAAACACGGGGCGGTAGGCTTCCAAGTTGGTCAGCGAGTCCGGGCCGAAGGTCTTGCCAACGAGGAACACCAGAGTTACGACGCCCGCCAGCAGCCCCGGAACAGCGCTCCTCCAGCGGACGGGGGCGTGAAACAGCGCTTCGTAGAGCAGCACCATTACGGGCAGCGTCACCGCCATCTCCTTCGACTCGAGCGCGCCGATGTAGAGCAGCAAGAATACGACCGTTGCGCCGCCGCTCATGCGGTCGCCGCGCCGGCGCACCGCCAGATACCGGTTGAGCGCGACGAAATAAAAGGTGAAACACAGCACGTCGTAGATGTAGGACGGCAGGTAAACCAGCCAGGCCAGTCCCGCATGGTAAGCGGCCAGCAAGGCGCACAGCCCTCCGGTGAGGCGCGAATCCGTCAGCAGAACTGCGAACCGGTAGGCGAGGTAGGTGTTCAGCAGCAGCAGGCACGTCGTCACGACGTGATAGGGGAGGGGGTTGAGACCGAAGAAATGATAGAGCAGGCTGTAGTAGACGCCGCCCATCGGGCGCGTATAGGTCGTGAAGAAGAGGAACAGGTTGCGCACGAGTTCCCCGGAGCCCCGGCGCCAATAGCCATAGATGTTCATCGGATCGTCGGCGGCCAGGCGCGCGCTCAGGCCGGGGCCGACAAACCGGAAGAAGTAGGCCGCAACGAGGGCGGCTCCGATGATTACGGACGGTGGGACCCGGGGCGTGTTGGCGCGGCCGGCCGGGTCCATCGCGGGTTAGCTGGTTAGGCTGGTCGCGGCCGGGGTGCGCTCGCGCAGTTGGACGCCCTGCTGATACCGGTTCACGGCGGCGAGATACGCGTTCGCGAGCGCCGCATACGGCTCCGGCCCCTCGGCCACACCCGAAAACTCCAGGCCTTCGATGGTGGCGCGCAACTCCACCCGCGGGTGCGGGCTCTGCTCGACCGCGATTATCCGGTAATTCTCGATGCGGCCCTGGGTATTGGTGATGGCGCCGATGACTTCGGCGATCGCCGCGGTCACGTCGTGGGAGGTCGAGGTGCGGCTCTCAAGCTTGCCGCTGTGCTCCAGGCGCACGCGCACCGCGGTCGCGCCGTCGCTATTCACCGCCAGGTGGTCGAGACGCCAGGCGCCCGCCTCGTGCTCAAGCTCGCGGTGCACCAGTGCCAGGATGTCCTCGTCGAGGATCCCTTTTTTCCGGTCGGCCAACTGGATGAACGCCTCGTAGATGCGCTCGAGCTCCGCGCGATCGAGCGGATAGCCCAGGTCTTTGCAGCGCTGCCCGAGGGCGTGCCGTCCGCTGTGCTTGCCGAGCACCAGTTTGCCCTCCGGCACTCCTACCGTCTCGGGACGGATGATTTCGTAGGTCGAGCGCTCTTTGAGGTAGCCATCCTGATGGATGCCGGCCTCGTGCGCGAAGGCGTTGCGGCCCACGATCGCCTTATTCGGCTGTACGCCGACGCCGATCGTCTCGGTGAGCAGTTGGCTGAGCGGGAAGAGCAGCTCGGTCCGGATGCCCGTGATGTAAGGCACCTGCTCCGGGCGGGTCTTCATGATCATCACGACTTCTTCGAGGGAGCAGTTCCCCGCTCGCTCGCCGATGCCGTTGATGGTGCACTCGATCTGGCGCGCTCCGGCGTGCACGGCCGCGAGCGAGTTCGCGACGGCCAGTCCCAGGTCGTCGTGCGTGTGGACGCTGATGACGGCCCGGTCGCCGATCTCCTTCACCAGCCGCCCGATGATCGCGGCGTACTCGTCCGGCACGGTATAGCCGACCGTGTCCGGGATGTTCACGGTCCGCGCCCCCGCTTCGATCACGGCCTTCGAGATCCGGCACAGAAAATCGGGATCGGTGCGGGTGGCGTCTTCGGCAGAGAACTCCACATCGTCCACGTATTGGCGCGCGAGTTCCACGCTCTTCACCGCGTCCTCGAACACCTGCTCCTGCGTCATCTTGAGCTTGTACTTGAGGTGGATGTCGCTCGTCGCGATGAAGCAGTGGAGGCGCGGCCGCTTGGCCGGCTTCAGCGCCTGGAGGGCCCGCTCGATGTCCCCGCGCACACAGCGCGCCAGCGCCGCCACCTGCACCCAGGGATACTCGCGGCTCACCGCTTCCACCGCCTCGTAGTCGCCCTCCGAGGCGATCGGGAAGCCCGCTTCCAGAATGTCCACGCCCAGCTCGACAAGCTGCCGGGCCAAACGCAGCTTCTCCGGCGTGTTCATGCTGCAGCCCGGGGACTGCTCGCCGTCTCGCAGGGTCGTGTCAAAGATGTAAACGCGGTCTGCCATGCGCCTAGTAAACCAGAAACCATACCATAAGGCAAATTTATAATTTTCTTAGTTTACATAATTATATATTATGTGATAAGTTTTATTTATGGACCTTGCGCAGATTGACACGTTTCTGGCTTTAGCAGCCGAGGGCAGCTTCTCCCGCGCTGGAAAGAAGCTGCTGCGAACCCAGCCGGCCGTTTCGCTAGCGCTCAAGCGCCTCGAAGAAGACCTGGGCGAGAAGCTCATCGACCGCTCCTCGAAGGACCTGGTCTTGACGGATGCAGGCCACGTGGTACTCGACTACTCCCGCCGTTTCTACAACCTGCGGCGCGAGCTTTACAACTCGATATCGGAGCTGCGGGATAAACAGGCCGGCAAGCTCACGATCGGCGCCAACGAGTCGACGGCGCTCTACCTGATCTCTCACATCGAGAGGTTTCGGCGGCTCTACCCGAAAGTAAAGGTAGAGATCCGCCGGAGCCTCTCGAGCCACATTCCCGACGAGGTTCTCGCCGGCGGCATGGACCTGGGGGCGATCAGCTACGATCCGGGGCGTCCGGAACTAGCCTCGACCGTCATCTATAACGATGCGCTGGCGCTCGTCGTTTCACCCGAGCACCGGTTTGCGGGACGCTCGGAGGTAAGCATCGAAGAGCTGGGGATGGAAATTTTCATCGCCCACAACGTGGTTTCGCCTTACCGGGAACAGGTCATCGATATTTTCGAGCGGCAGGGCGTCCCGCTGCACATGGACGTCGAGATGCCCACGGTCGAGACCATCAAGCGGCTCGTCCAGCGGAACCTGGGAGTCGCCTTCCTGCCGAAGATGTGTGTCGAGGCGGAGATCGCCGGGAGAGCGCTTGTGGAGGTCGCGGTTCGGGAAATTCAAATCGAGCGGCAGATCCGGCTGATCCAGCCGGCCAAACGGCCGTTGTCTTACGCCGGTCAAGCGTTCCTAACCGTCATCCAAAGCGAGTAAAAAATGCCTGGAGACTCCAGGGCGGGCCGCTAACTGATGGCAAAGACAGGGCTGAGCATCCTTTGGTAGTGGGATTGCAGGTAGTTGGATTGCACACATTCGGCCTCAGGAGGCTAGGCCTGCAATGAGTACCCTGGATCGCGTGGTATGGGCGATAGTAATCACCGCATTATTCCTCACGCCGGTGATGCTGCTGGCCACGGCGGAGGGACTGCCACTGGCTCACACCGGGGCGTTTGGAGAGCAAGGCTGCAACCAGACGCAATGTCATCGGCCGGAACCATTGCCCGGACCTGGCAACGGGCGGGTGCAGGTCGAGGTGGGGCCATATATCCCCGGGCAAAAACAAACCGTGCAGATCACGATCGCGGATCCGACGGCGAGCCGCTGGGGTTTTCAGCTGGCAGCGCGCCAAATGAGCAATCCGCTGGTGCAGGCAGGTACGTTTAGTGTACAGGACAGCCAATTCGTGAGAGTGCGGTGCGCGAGCGGGTCGGCGCTGCCCTGCAACGGGAGTGAATTGCAGTACGTAACTCACACTTCGGTTGGAACGCGGGGGGGACCGCGGTATAGCGTCGATTGGACGGCGCCCTCGGGCGACGTAGGCCCTGTCATCTTCACCGCGGCGGCCGTGGGAGCCGATGGCGATGGGAGTACCAACGGCGACCGTTCGTTCACAACGACCGTCACCTCTCTTTACGCCCCGACCAACCAGCCGGTACTAACCGAAGGCGGGATCGTCACCGCGGCGTTCCCGTATCGCTTGCCGCAGGGAGTGGTCGGGCATGGCTCCCTGATAACCATCTTCGGCACCAAGTTCGGGCCGCCGGGGTATGCGCGGGAGGTGTCCCAGCTCGACCTGGTGCAAAGCTTGCTGCCCACCCAGCTCAACCGCACGGGGGTGGACATTATCGTGCCGACCGGGACGTCGGGCGAAATCCGGATCCCGGCGTACATGCTGTACGTGGGCGAGAAACAGGTCAACGTGCAGGTGCCGGCGATTCCGGGCGCCTTCGTGGGACGCCTGGACGCGCAAGTGGTGTTTAACCGGGATCAAGGAGTGAACGAAATTCGGAGCAACCGCGTGAGCGTGAATGTGCAGCCGGTCGCACCGGCGCTGTTCACGTTTTCAGACGGCCGGAGCGCCGCGGCGATTCTGTCGGCCGTGCCGGGGGGCGTGCCGGTGGGAACCTTCGCGGGCGCGCGCCCGGCGCACGGCGGGGACATCATTTTGCTATTCGGAACCGGCTTTGGCCAGACGCAGCGCAACTTGCAGCCGGGCGACTTCGCGACCGGTCCCGACTCGCTGGTGACTTCCCTAGGCGTGCGGATCGGCGGGTTGGCACTCGCCTCGGGCGATATTCTGTACGCCGGCGCAGCCCCGGGGTTCGCTGGCCTGGAGCAGTTCAACATCCGCATCCCCAGTGGCTTGGGACCGGCGGATCTACCCATTGTATTGACGGCAGGGGGTCTCGAGACGCAGGCCGGTGTGACCCTGCGGGTCGAGCCCTAGGGCAAAATAGCATGCAGAACTACGATTGACACAGTACTAATAGAACTTTACAATGTACTAGTGTCGAGTGTTTCTATGCCCGATCCCATCAGGACGGTGAGCCGCGCCGGAACCGTGCTTCCCGACGAGAAGCCCAAAATCCGCATCGCGTTGGCGGACGATCATCCCATTTTCCGGGATGGTCTGCGCAAGCTCCTGGTGCTCGAGGAGGACTTCGAGGTTGTCGCCGAAGCTCGTGATGGCAAGGAGGTTCTCGACATTCTGCAGAAGCTCGAACCCGACGTTCTGCTGCTCGACTTGAAGATGCCGGGTCTCGACGGGCTGGCGACGCTGCAACGTCTGCAGGCGCAGAAAACCAAGACCCGAGTCATCGTCTTGACGGCTTCGGAAGATGAAGGCGAGTACGTGCAGGCGATGAAGTTCGGCACCTCGGGGATCGTGTTGAAGCAAACCGCCACCGAGTTGCTGATCAAGAGCATCCGTAAAGTCTACGGCGGTGAGATTTGGCTCGATTCGCGGACCACGGCGGCGGTCATGCGGCAGTTCGCCTCTCCCGGCGACGCCGGGTCGAAGGACCGGGAGCGTTCGCCCCTCAGCCAGCGGGAACGCGAGATCGTGGTGCTGGTGGCGCAGGGGTTCAAGAATAAAGAGATTGCCGAGCGCATGTTCATCAGCGAGCAGACGGTGAAGAACCACCTCCACAACATCTTCGACAAGCTCGGCGTCAGCGACCGGCTCGAGCTGGCGCTCTACGCCATCCACAAAAACATCCGTCCCGCCTGATAACCCCCAAGAGCAGCTGACCGACATGTCAAAGATGGCCCTGAGCTTCGTGCTTGGGATGGCCTTGTGCGGGTCCTGTTACGGAGACGTTGATGCCGGACTGCTCGCGCTGAATCGAGGTGATGTGCAAGCGGCTCTGAAGGAGTTTCGGGCGTCGGCCGAGCTGGGCGATCCAAAGGCACAGCTGTGGCTGGGACGGGCCCATGAGCAACTTGAAGGGCTTCCCCACGACTATGCCGAGGCTATGAGGTGGTACCGCCGGGCATCGGATCAACAGTACGGAGAAGCGACTTTTGCCGTCGGGGAGTTGTATGAAGCTGGGCGAGGAGTAAGACCAAGTCGCACCGAGGCAGAAAAGTGGTACGAACTGGCGGCAAAGCAGGGATACCACAAGCAGGAGCTGACGCTGCTCTTTGTGCGCTGGCGGCCGGGAACCGCGGCGCTCCACGTGGAGAACCCGCGGGAAGCATCGCGGACCCTGTCTTCCGAGGAGATGAAAAGACTCGAGGGGGCGGGGCTGCGTGGAACCTTGCAGGTGCAAGGATCCGCCGTTCACGAGAAAGGGCTGCGGAGCCGTGCCGTGATCGTGTTACAAGGGCCGGTTACGACTGAGATCCGCCTGCCGCAGCCGGACCATTCGAATGTGATTTTGGTGCAGCGAGAAAACGGCTGGAGCACTTTGCCACCAGACGCGCCGACACTCCAACGCTCGATTCTACTCTCCCCGCAGAGGACTTTCACGCTCGCGACCGTCGGGTACTTTGCAGGGGGGCAGGCCAGCAGCGCGGCCTTTGTCTGGGAGTAAGGTTCTGGGGACAGACCTAATGGAGCCGTGATCAGGGCTCTAACGAGAGCGTGACGCGGTTGCTCACTTTGCCGCCGGCGGAGATGACCAGTTCGGTCGTACCGGCGTTGACGATCGCGGGAATCTCGACGCGGACCATATACACGCCGATGTAGCCGCCGGCGAGGGCGGCGGAGACGACCGGCACGGGAGCGCCGTTGAGCTGGGCGGTGACCTCCGCGACGGCGACGGGCGGATTCTCTAGAGGCGCGGGCAACCCCGTGGGCCACTCGGGACGCACCCGGCCGAGAC
>JBGPDC010000051.1:0-30601 GCA_041482115.1 Terriglobia bacterium
GCCCGTCTGCGGATCGACGATCGGCAGGCCGGCCACGAGTCCCTTGCCGAGCACCACGGCGACCTGCGGAAACTCGCCCTGGATCTTTCGCAGACCGGCATGCAAGACCTCGCCCACGCGGCGCGCATTGCCGGCCAGGTCTTCCTTCAAGAGGATGTCCAGGTTCGCCAAAGCGGCGGCGCAGCAGATCGGATTGCCGGTGTGCGTGGAGGTCATGCTCCCCGAGGGGTGCAGGTCCATGATGGCCGGCGCTCCCGCCACCGCCGAAAGGGGCAGGGAACTGGTGATGCCCTTGCCGAAGCAGGCGAGGTCCGGCACGATGCCGTAGTGTTCGAAGCCCCAGAGGGTTCCGGTGCGTCCGAAGCCGGCCTGCACCTCGTCGCACACCAGCAGCGCCGTATGCCGGTCGCACCAGCGGCGCAACTGCTGCATGTATTCCGGCGGAGCGAAAGCGGCGTCGCCGCCCTGGTAGGTCTCGAGAATCACGCCCGCCACGCGCGCCGGGGCAACCCCGGCTTCTTCGAGCCCGCGCTCGAAGCGGGCGAACGACGTGTCCTGGCAGCGGTACCCGTCGGGGAAGGGTATTTGGACGAAGTCCGGATCGAGATTGCCAATCCAGGTTTTGAGCCCCGCTATGCCGCCCACCTGTTGGGAGCCGAGCGTGCGGCCGTGGAAGGCGTTCTGGAACGACACGATGGTGATTTTGTGAGCACCAGCCGTCTGGAGCCCATACGTGCGGCAAAGCTTGATCGCGCACTCCACCGTTTCCGCGCCCGTCGTCAGCAGAAAGACCTTCTTGAGCGGCTGGGGCAGCAAAGCGGCCAGCCGCTCGACCAGGCGGGCGCGAATCTCGCTCGGGAAGCAGTAGTTGGTGAGCAGGCCGTGCTGCGCCTGCGCCTGGATCGCGGCGACGATCTCGGGCCGCCCGTGGCCGGCGTTAGCGACCAGCACGCCCGACGACCAATCGAGCCACTGGTTGCCCCAGCGGTCCGCGACGTAGAAGCCTTGGGCGCGGTCCCAGACAATCGGTGGCTGGCCCCGCATCGCGATCGGCTCGGTCGCGTAGAGGCGCTCCAGAACCGGGATCGACTCGGGAACCGGGATGGCGGTGACGATCCGCCGGTGTTTCGTCGAGACGGGCGCCACCGGGCGCGGGATCAGATCCGGATGGTACATGGCCTTTGATTGTACCGCCCGGCGGTTCAGATCAGCTCGCGCCAGGTGGTGCGCAGCTCGCCGTTCTGGTGCTCGTGCCACATGCGCAGGGCTTGCAGGGCGAAGACGGTGGAGACGGGGTTGGCGTGCGGCGCCAGCTCGCCGTGGCGCCGCCCGAACGAGAAGGCGCCGTTGGTGCGGCGGTCCGTGGTGTGGAGCTGGAAGCCGGGTAGCGCTTCGGCTTCGCGCGCCGCGGCCGAGAGGTCGAGCTCCACCGCTCCGACGTAATCGGAGATCAGCCGCAGGCGCAGCAACTGCGCGATGGTATCGGTTCGCTCCAGTATCTCCCGGTGGCCGGCGATCGTATTCTCGACCCGCGTTATGCCTCCTTGCAGCGCGTGGACGCACTCAAAGCGCCGCTCGATGAAGGGCAGGAGACCTTCGAGAAAATAGCAGTAGGCGTGCACCCGGTCGGCCACGCGGGCCGGGTCTATCGCGCCCGGCAGAAACGCCTCGTGCTGGCGCATCGACCAGTGCAGCAGATCCTCGGCGGTGCGTGAAAACAATCCTGAGCTGGTCGTCTCCGCCAGCTCCAGGAAAGCCAGGCCGGTCTTGAGCTGGTAGATGCCCGGCTCGACGGACCATTGGTCCACGCCGGCGGAAGGGATGCCGGAGGCACGGTCCAGGAACGGAAAGAAGGAGCCGTCCACGCGCGACATCCGCTCCATCAAGGCAGCGCCACACCGCTCGGCTCGGGTCAGGTACTGGAGGTCGCCGGTGACATTCCAGAGCGCCACCAGCCCCCGGATAACAATCCCGCAGTCGAAGAAGTAAGCCTCGTCGCTAAGCTGGGAGCCATCCCGGGATATCTCGAACGGGAACAATCCATCGGCGGGGTCGCCCGTGTCATAGCAGAGAAACTGACCCGCCCGCAGGGCATTCGAAAGCAGCCCCGTCTGGGCCGGAAGGGGCAGCAGGACATAGGCCTGCGTGGCATACCCGGTGATCTCGGTGGAGATGTTCTTGTACTTACCCAGGTCCCCCGCGAAATAACGGGAAACGCCCCCGGACTCGGCCTGAATCCCCGAATGTGCCAGCCACGAGAGTCCTGCGCGATAACACTCCTGCATGGAGGAAAAATGTCAGTATAGCACTGGGTCGCCGAGTGCTCCGGTAGTGGCGTCCCTGGCCTCCGTTATACTGGGTCGTATGCACCGCTCGAAATTGTGGTTTGCCGCGGGCGTTTTTGCGGTCGTGGCGCTGGCCGAAACGGCCGGCGGGATTCAGTGGACCGCGCCTGCGGGTTGGAAGGCCCTGGGACAGCGCCCGATGCGCGCCGCCACTTACGTCGTGCCGGCCGCGGCCGGCGACCAGGAGGCCGGCGAGTGTGCGGTGTTCTACTTCGGCGCCGGCCAGGGCGGCAGCGTCCAGGCCAATGTGGACCGCTGGATGGCCCAGTTCGAGCAGCCGGACGGGCGGGCTTCGAAGGCGCTCGCCAAGACCCAGAAACGCACCGTCGGCGGCTTCGCCGTGACGACCATTGATCTGGCCGGCACCTATACGGGAGCGGGTGGTCCGATGGGGCCCAAGGTCACCAAGCCCGGCTACCGGCTGCTGGGGGGCATTGTCGAGGCCCCGCAAGGTCCGGTGTTTTTTAAGTTCACGGGCCCGGCGAAAACCGTTGCCGCCAATGAAGCCGTCTTCCAGAAGCTGCTGGGATCGGTGAAGCGGTAATCCCCTCTAGAACTTGACCTTCGGCACTTCGCGGGCGCTTTCGGTGGCGCGGAAGTAGGCGTCCTCGCGCTGGAAGCCGGAAAACGCTGCGACCAGGTTGTTCGGGAACAACTGGATTGTAGTGTTGTAAGTCTGGACGACCTCGTTGTACTTGCGGCGCTCGACGGCAATGCGATTCTCGGTGCCGGCCAGCTCGTCCTGCAAGCGTAGAAAGTTCTCGTTCGACTTCAACTGCGGGTAGTTCTCCACCACCACGAGCAGCCGCGCGAGCGCGCCGCTCAACTGGTCGTTGGCGGCGATGCGCTCGGCCGGGGTGCGCGCGCCGGCCATGGCGGCCCGGGCTTGCGCGATGTCGCTGAACACGGTCCGCTCCTGGGTGGCAAAACCCTTGACGGTCTCCACCAGGTTGGGTATCAGGTCGGCGCGGCGCTGGAGCGCCGTGTCCACCTGCGCCCAGGCGTTCTTGATCGCCTCCTTCTGGGTGACCATCTCATTGCGCCGGCTGACGAAGGACGATCCCACGGCCAGAGCGACGGCCAGCAGAATGGCTGCAGTGATGCCGAGTGCTTTCACGGAATCCTCACGGAGACTACTAGTATACCGAGGATACGGCCAACGGCGCGGCTGGCCGGGGGCGGGACGAAACGTGGAGCGACTTAGCGGTTGCGGGCGCGCTGTTCTTCGCGGCGCCGGCGCTGTTCTTCGATGAGCTTCTGGTACTCGGTTTGCTGCTCCGGCGTCAGCAGCGTCATGATCTCCTGGCGCTGGCCGTGGCGGATCGCCTCAAACTCCGGCTCCATGCGGTCGCGCAGCTCCCGTACGCGGTCGCCGCTGCTCTCCAGAATCGGGCTGATTTTCTCACGCTGGGCCGGCGTCAGGGTCAGCCGGCTGTCCAGCCGGTTGAGATAGCGGGCGCGAAGATCCTTCGGGGTAGGAGGATTCGTGGCGGCGGCTGTGGCGCGCTGCGAATAGACGGAATGCGCCACCACGCCGAACAGCGCTCCAGCGACAAAAACGCCGGCCAGACAAAGCACCGCTACGCGCGTCGGCTTCATCATCGAAGCCCACCCTCCTCGGCGCCCGCCACCCAGTGAGCCGGGTGCTGGTCCGCCAGCAGGTCGGCCGCCAGCACATCCACATAACCGACTTGCAGGTTATCGGCGATGCTCTGGGATCCCGGCCAGGCAAAAATTCCCAGGGCCAGCGTGACCGCGAGGACCGCTGGAACCAGCCGGTAGGCCCAACGCGTCAACGGCAACACCCAACTGGTGGGACGCGCCGCGTCGATGCGCAGCCACAGCTCCGGCATGAAATTGACCGAGGGATCCGGCGCCGGGGTAGCCAGCCGGTAAGCTTCCCACAACCCGGCCAGTTCGTCAGGGCGATCTTGGTCTCTCATGTTTTCCCGCCTGCCGCAGGAGTCGTGTGAACGGCTTGCTCCTGCTTGCGAATGGTATCAAATGCCTTGAGAACCCGCTGCCGCGCCCGAAACAACCGGACCTTCAGCGCATTCTCGTTGACCTGATAAATTCCTTCCAGTTCTTTCAGCGACAGACCTTCCACTTCTTTCAGCGTCAGCAGCACCCGATCTTCGGCCGAAACGTGACTCAGCAAGGTGCCTACCAGTTCCCGAATCTGCGACTTCTCTCGTTCCTCCAGAGCCCGCTTGCCGCCGGCCGCCGCGTCCGCGGCCACGACCTGCTCTTCACTCAGGTCGGCCATCCGCGACTCCATCTGCCGGCGCTGCTTGCGTAAATAATCATACGCCGCATTGACCGTCAGCCGGTAGAGCCACGGCTCAAATACTTCCGCCGTGCGAAGCTGGTCGAGAGAATAATATAACCGCAGGAACACCTCCTGCGCTACATCCTCGACGTCCTCCTGGCGCCCGATCAGCCGGAACACCGTACCCAAAATGCGCTTCCGGTACGCTGTCGCCAGCTCATTGAACGCCGCAGCATCGCCCGACTGGGCCCGCCGGATAACATCCTGGTCAACCAGCATCGCGTTTCAGCGAGTATCGCACGAACCGCTGCGCGCTGACTGGTCCAGTGGTGCCCCAGTTCGGAGCGACCCTGCTCCGCACATTGCTAGGGCGCTCAGGGGATGCAAAAGGTTACGGTAGCGGGACTTAGTCTGCCCGGCTGAGGACGATGTCGCCCCGGCCGGTCGTAAGGTGAATGGCGGGCCCCCCGGCCCCCCCCCGGACCTGGGCCCCAGTACCGCGGCGGTCGACCGTGACGCCAACCCCCAAATCGTTGACAACATTACCATGCGCGGCGCTCCCTTCGAGGACGAAGCGGGCCCCGGCCGGTAGGGACAGCCGGATATCCCCACTGGCAGTTTCTGCCCGGAGAGCCCCCAGCGAGTTCCCTTTTTCGGGCCGCAGATCCAGTTCCCCCTGGCGCAGGCGGACATCCAGGTCGCCGGAGAAGGCCCCGATCCGGACGTCTTTGTGGCGGGCGTCCAGCCGGATCGGCCCCGCTGCCCCGTTCAAGGTGAGCGTGTTAGATTCCATGTCCATCCGGCCCGGCAGCTTCTCCACGCTCAGGGTGGTCAGCGCGGAGGTGAAACGAAGTCCCCGGGCGGCGTTTTCGAGCCGGATGTTGCCGGTGTAGGTGCCGTTGATGGAGACGGCTCCGCCGACGTCGCGGATCTCGATATCCCGGCCGCGGCCCTCGATCTCGACGTTCCCCTGCACTCCCGCCGCGCGGATCTGGTCGGCGCGCCGGTAGGTGATCTTTACCAGGCCGCCCACTCCGCGCACGTCCAGGTCGCCGGAGCGGCCTTCCAGAGCGAGAGAGACCGACTTCGGCAGGCTGATTTCAAGATCCTCCGACACCCGCTGGTTGTCACGGGCGCGATCCTGATTGGTGCGCACCACCAGCCGCCCGCCTTGTTCCGAGATCTCGAGCGAAGTCTCCCGGTCGGCCGCATCGGCGTCGCTGCGGTTCAGAGCGCGAACGGTCTTGCGGGCGGTCATCGTCATCTGGTTGCCTTCGACGCCGGTGACCTTGACGTCGCCTTCCAGGTTTTGGATCAGGACCGCAGTCCGGGGTGAGACGGTATGTTCGGCGTGGAGGTCGTAGTGGTAGCTCTCGCCGAAGATGTCCATGCCCCGCGGCGGCACGACTCCGAACTGCCAGTTGCGCCCTCGGAAGGCGGCCGAACCGCTGCCGGCGAGACAGATCAGCACGGCGAGAAAAATCTCGCCGCCCGACAGCGTGCTGGCGATCGGACGGCTGGTGGCGCGGCATACGAAGTATTCCACCAGGCGGGCGGCGCCCCAGAAGATCAGCAGGTAGGGCCAGTATTGGGCCAGGCGGGCGAAAGAAAACTCCGGCCGCAGATTGTGCAGCAGGAACAAAACTCCCAGCGCCAGCAGAATGAGCGGACCCACGATCGAGCCGCGCCGTGCCGGGACGGGATTATAAGTGGCCATAGCTCCTCCGGTTCACGACGGGCCCCCGGGATGGGCCGGGTCTTGATGGGACGGCACCAGGGCCGCCAGGGCCCGTGACAGGCCGAAGGCGATCAGCAGCACCGGCCAGGTCTGGCGGAAGCGGTAGTACCCGGCGTGATCGATGGCAAACAGCGCGCCGGTGAGCATCAGCAGTAGGGGGCCGGTTACGGCTCCTACCGTGCACCGTGCGCAACCGCAAAAGTATCGGCTCATGACGGCGTCTCCGCACTCAAGGCTGGGCCTCGGTCCCGGCATCTCCAGCCGGCCCTGGAGGCAAGGTGTTGCGCGAGGCCCCGGCGGACAGGCGATGGTAGAGCATGTAGCCTCCGGCGGCGATGAGCCCCACCGGCCAGAAGCGCACGATTTGCTCGAGGCTCACGAGATTGAAGGAATGGAGCAGGAAGATCACCCCGAGCACGATCAGCGCAATGGGGCCGGTGGCGGCGCGGCTCGTGCTGCCATGCACCTGGAACAGCCCTGAAAACTCGTCGACCGCTTCGCCGGCCGCGCGCCTTTTGGCCGTGTGGTAGGCCTCTAGCGCCATATAGAAAAACCAGACCGCGATGAGCAGGCCGAATAGAGCTTCCCACCCGTGGGCGGACCCGGAACTCAAGATGGTTATCAGCAGTCCGAACACGAGCACATGCACGATACCCTTGGCGTACTGGCCGTTGTAAATGGCGCCCACGCCGGGGATGAGACCGAACACAAACGCCAGGCCGGGCGAAGGGGCATCGTGCGGCGGCCGCGCCGGCGGGGGGCCGGGGGAGCGCTGCGCCTCGGCACACGCCGCGCAGAAGATCACGCCGTGCCAGTCCTGGCGGCACTCGTTGCACAAGGCCTTTCCGCAGTTTCGGCAATAAGCGACTGCGGCCGCTTCGGTGTGTGTAGCGCAAGTCATGATTTTTCCCTCCCCGCCGTCATCGTTTGGGCTCCGTCCGGCTGGCCCCGGGTGGGGGGACCGGCTCGATCCGGCGCGGGTCTCCCGAAGTCCCGCCGCCACCCGCGGGCGCCGCCTCGTCCGCGTCGGCTTCCGCCTCCCGTAACTGGGTCGCGATCTGGTAGAACAGCCGGATATTTTCGTAGACCGCGGCGCCCTGGTTCCAGATCTGTTGCACGCGGCCGGTCACGCTGGTCCACACCGCCGCCGGGCTCAAGTCCGCGGGCTGCAATTGCCGGATCTGGACGTTGGCCACGCGCGCGAACATCGACAACGACAGAATCGTCATCGCCATCCCCATGACGAAGCGCGGCGCGAGCAGCGGCTGCAGCCACCGCCGCCAGCCCCCGCCGGCCCGCGAGGCGGCCGCGCGGGCGGCCTGGGTGCGATAGAGGATCTGAGTCGCGAGATCCGGGGGCGCTTCGATGGCCGGGGTGCGCTCGAAGAAGGCCGTGACCGCCCGCCCCTCGGCCAGCAGCGCCGCGCAAGCGGCGCAACCCGCGGCGTGCTGCTCCACTTCCTGGCGCGGGATGCGGTCGAGCGTCCCATCCAGGTAGTCGCAGAGGCGAATCTCAAATTCCGGGCACTGCATGCGATTCACACGCTACAGCGTGGCCCCCAGTTTTCGCAAGACCCGCGCCAGCTCGGCGCGTCCGCGGCTGATGCGCGATTTGACCGTGCCGTCCGGCACCCGCAGGACGGCCGCAATCTCGCGGTAATCCAGTTCCTCCAAATCTCGCAGGATGACGGCTTCCCGTAACTCCGGCGAGATCTTCGCGAGCGCTGCCCGCAGCATCTCGCCCGCCTCACGCCCGGCGGTGCGGCCTTCCGGATGCGCCTCCGGGGTAGAGAGGCTTTCGAGCGTCGGCAGGCGGTCTTCAATCGAATCGACCAGCTTTTCCTTGCGCGTACGGCGGTAGTGGTCGATCAGCAGGTTTCGCGTGAGGCTCGTGAGCCAGACCCGAAAGACTCCCGACCCGGCGTTGAAGTTCTTCAAGTTTCGGAAGACCCGCAGGAAGACTTCCTGGGTCAGATCCTGCGATTCCTCGGCGCTCGACGTAAAACGATAGCAGAGCGAGTAAACCCGCCGGTTGTGGAGCTTGATCAGCGCCTCCCAGGCCTCGTCCTCGCCTCGCAGGCAGCGGGCGACCAAAGGAGCGTCCGGGTCGGCGCCCCAAGCTTGCGGCTCACTAGCCGAGGCCATGGGTCTTGCCCCCCCGCCGATCCGCTGTGGCCATACCAACGTGGCTGCCATATACCGGCCCCCTTCCCGGCGCACCTGGAAACGGCCGCCGCCGGGCCCGGCCAGGTGCAGGAAGTGGAGTCATCTCCCAACTTTAGCTACGAGAGGGGGTGGAGGAAAGTTCATTGTTTCCATTCGCGCCCCTGCCGCGACGGGCCGGCCGGGCGCTCTGCTATCTTGGGATGCCACACCTCCGAAGGTTGCGGGAAAGCGTATTCTAACCTGACCATGGATGCGGCGCGGAGATCCCGTCGAAATCTTAAGCTGGCGGGCGGGGGATTGCTGCTAGCCGCCCTGCTAGCGCGGAGCCTCTACACCAACCCGGAGTGGCGTTCCTTCCGCTGGCACGCCTTCGGACAGGACCTGCTCTCCGTGGAACCCGTCTGGTGCGGCTGGGCGCTCGTCTCCATTTACGCCAGCTACCTGGTCCGGGCACTGCGCTGGCGGGTCCTGATGACGTGGACCAAGCCCCGGGCCGGGCTTTGGAACCTGTTCCGAGCGACGGTGATCGGGTTCGCCGCCATCGGGGTACTGGGGCGCGCGGGCGAGATGGTTCGGCCTTACCTGGTGGCCCGCAAGGAGCGAGTCCCGCTCTCGAGCCAGTTGGCGGTCTGGGTCCTCGAGAGGTGCTTCGACACCCTGACCGTCCTCGTGACGGTCGCGTTTGCACTCCGGAGCTTTCACGGCGTGGGACTGGAATCGAGGAGCCCCTTCTTCGCCGAACTGCTGCGCGTCGCGGGCGGCGTCGTAGGTTACAGCACGGCGGGTCTGGTGGTGCTGCTAGTCGTGTTGCGGCATTTTGCCGAACCCCTGGCCGCGGGGCTGCGGAAGTGGTTGCAGGGCCACAGTCCCCGGCGGATTTCCGTGCTGCGTCTGGCGCAGCTGGAACACGCCGTGGAGGCCTTTGCCGGCGGGACGCGGGGCCTCCGGGAATGGCCGGCTCTGGCAGCTTGCGTGGGTTACAGCATCGTCGAGTGGGTGCTGGTCGCCTTTTGCTACACCGCCGTTTTCAGCTCCTTTAGCGGCGGGCTGCGCCTGGGCGTTACCGACACGCTGGTCTTCATGGGGGCTGTAATGGCGGGCTCGATGGTGAATCTGCCGGGGATAGGGGGTGGCATCCAGGTGGCCGCGGTCCTGGTGCTGACGGAGTTTTTCGGCTTCGGGCCGGAGCTGGCCGCCAGCGTCGCGCTGCTGATCTGGGCTTTCACGTTCCTGGTCGTCATCCCCCCGGCGCTGCTTCTCATGGTGCAGGAAGGCTTGAGCTGGGGTAAGCTGCGGAGGCTGGAGTCGGAGAACTGATCATGCATTGCCCCTTCTGTGGCCACCTCGAAGACAAAGTCGTGGACTCCCGCGAGAGCAAGGAAGGCGAGGCCATTCGCCGGCGCCGGGAGTGCCTGAAGTGTGAACGCCGGTTCACGACCTACGAGCGGATTGATGAAATTCCTTACATGGTCATCAAGAAGGACGGACGCCGGGAGCGGTTTGACCGCCAGAAGATCCTCTCCGGGCTGCTCCGGGCGACGGAGAAGCGGCCGGTCAGCATGGGGCAATTGGAAGGCATCGTGGATGCTGCTGAAAGCATGGTGGCGGAAAGCCAGGAACGGGAGCGCTCGACGGCCGAAATTGGGGAGCTCATCATGTCCCGTCTAAGGCAAATCGACAAGGTAGCCTATGTCCGATTTGCCTCCGTCTACCAGGATTTCCAGGACGAGCAGGAGTTCTTCAACGAGTTGAAAACGTTAATGAAACAACAGAAGGTGACGCGTCCGGGCCGCGCCCCGGACAGCGAGTGACTCTTACAAGTTACTTATTTACAATCGTTTAAGGGAATATCTTGACCTTAGAATTCAACTAAAGCTAGCTGTCTCCACGATTCCTTTACATAGTCCCGGTTGCAAGTTTTTCAAATATCGACGATAATACCTCTGCGCGCCTGCATCGGCGGAGAGGGCGGAACTCTAAGGTGAGTCCGGGTAGGGCTCGAAGTGGTTTCTTAGGTGGAAATATCTAAGGGACCTCGAGGTCTGTTCTTTTCTTCTTTGCAACGGATCAGGGCGCTGGACCATCCCTTAGGAGTGTAGGGTCTCCTAGCGAGGGAGACGGAGGTACCGGGTGGTGGATCGGTTCGACGAACATTATCTTCCAGAAGCGGGGGATGCTCTGGCCGTTAGCCTGGAGGAGCCCCCGGAGTTCCTGGATGCGGATCTTCATGGGGTCGCGGGCCATGACTTCCCCGTCGCCCCGGAAGAGTCCATTTACACGGATGACCCGGTCCGGGTCTACCTGCGGGAAATGGGGGCGGTGCCCCTCCTGACCCGGCAGGGAGAAGTGGATCTGGCGCGGCGCATGGAGCGCGGCAAGTTGCGGATGCAAAAGGCTTTGTCGCGATCGCCGCTGGTGCAGCAGATGGTCGTCAGCATGTACGACGCCCTCCGTAAGAACGAGATTAACCTAGAATGCCTGGTAGATCTGGGCGACCCGGACGCCGATGAAGCGGCCAAGAACAAACTGCGGGCCGACGCCCGGGAACGGTTCGCGCGGGTTTTGCACTACTACCGCCGGATCCAGCAACAGCAGCAGAAGCTGAACGCCACGCCGGAGCGGCAGGTGCATGTGCGGGCCCGGTTGGGCGGCAAGCTCCTGCGGGGCCGGGTGGACCTCTCGCGGGCCATTCGGCAAGTGCCGTTTTACCCCTCCGAGTGGAAGGACTTCGCGCGGGCCGTGGAACGCGCCGCCGAAGAGATCATCGCCATCGAGCGGGATTTGAAGCGGCTGGAGTCGAAGGCTCACGGCAAGGGCTCGGCCGCGGCGCGCGAGTTGCGCCGCGACATCCGCGAGCGCGAGGCGGCGGGCGGCTCGACGCTCGTCGGCATGCGGCATTGCCTGCAGCAGGTGCAGCAGGGCGAGACGGAGTCCGAGCGGGCCAAGAAGTCGCTGGTCGAGGCCAACCTGCGGTTGGTGGTCTCGGTGGCGAAGAAGTACGTCAACCGGGGGCTGCACCTGCTCGACCTGATTCAGGAAGGCAACATCGGGTTGATGCGGGCCGCCGACAAGTTCGAATACCGGCGCGGGTACAAGTTTTCGACCTACGCCACCTGGTGGATCCGCCAGGCGATTACGCGGGCCATCGCGGACCAGTCGCGGACCATCCGCATCCCGGTGCACATGAACGAGAGCATGAACAAGTTCCTGCGCGCCTCCCGCGAGCTCGAGAAGGAGCTGGGCCGCCTGCCGACCAACGACGAGATTGGCCAGCGGATGGAGATCACCGCTGAGAAAGTCCAGCGGCTGAAGACCATCTCGCGCGATCCGGTCTCGCTTGAGACGCCGGTGGGACGTGACGGCGAGTCCGCCCTGGGCGACCTGCTCGAGGACCGCTGGGTCGGCTCTCCGGTGGACGCCGTGATCGAAGGGAACGTCCGCGACGAAACGGCCGGGGTGCTCAAGAGCCTCTCGCCGAAGGAAGAGAAGGTCATCCGCATGCGCTTCGGCATCGGGTGCGACCGGGAGCACACCCTGGAGGAGATTGGCCAGGAGTTCGACGTGACCCGCGAGCGCATCCGGCAGATTGAAGCCAAGGCGCTGCGCCAGTTGCGCGGCCCGGAACGGGCGCGCCGCCTGCGGGCCTTGCTCGCCGCGCGGTAGAACGTCGCTATCTCAGAGGGCGGCTCTTCAGTAGCCGCCCTCTTTTTCATCCTGTTCCGAACCGCTCTCATTCGAATCCCGGCGGGAGGCGTGCCGTCCAAAGTACGTAATCGCTGCCGGGAACCGGGGCCACTTGCCATGGCCCGGCCGCCGGGAAGCTCCCACAGATGACTGCCGCCTTCCCATTTTCCTCGAACGAACGGGGAAGCAGGACGTGCAGCCGCAAGGGGCGGGACGTACTAAACTTCTCGGCCGCGAGGCGCCCGAGCGGCACAACTTGGGCATACCGGATCACGGCCCGGCCCGGTAGGTCGAGAGCGGTGTAGGGCTCCGGGAGATACCAGACGTCGTCCGCGCCCCCCGCGCTGTCTTCGAGAAAGCGCAGCGCCTCGACGGGGACCGAATCCGAAAGCGAAGGATTGTACAGGCGGCTGGCCGGAAGCGTCTGGGGATACCGGCGAACAGCTTTGACGGCTACGGTCGCCACACCGTAGAGATAGGGTACGAGCAGGTATCCGATCGCACCGGCAGCCAGCACGGCACGCAGGGGCCCGGCGGACCGGCCCCACGCCTCCCATCCGCGACGCAACGCCAGCGGCAGCGCGATGAGCGCCGGGTCCGCGAGATGCCGCGCGTCGTAACTGACACCATCCGAGACGGTCCAGATGGCTGCCATGCTACACAGGGCGGTAAAGAATATCGAGCGAGTCAAACCCTCGGGGGCGACTGAGGGACCGCGCCACAGGAGCAGCCCGAACAGGAGCAGCGCGCCCGGGACGCCGATCCAACTATGCCACGCGTAGTTGGAAGTCAGCGGATGGACGGGGTGGAACAGAACGTAGCTCGCGAGTGCGTCGAGGTCGCCCAGGATCAGGGGCGGGTTGGTGAGGGCATACTGAATGTTTTCAACCCGGGGATGGAAGGAGAACGATTCGGCCACCAGATTGGCATGGCCGCCGAGCCGGTGGTTCAGCACGCTGAGTGTAACCACCGGGAGCGCCGCGCCGGCCGAAAGAACCGCCAGTAAGAGGACGCGACGGGCCCGCGGGCTGCGGCAGGCCTGCCAGGCGAAGTACGCCACGACGCCTGCACTAGTGAGCAGAGCCGAGTACTTGAGTACATAGACGGAACCGAGGAACAGGCCGGTCGCGAAGGCGCCGCCCTTCGGCGCTCCGCCCGGGCCGCCGGCATTTTCCGCCTGCGCCAGCCGCCAGGCGAGGAGCGCCGCCCAGGGAGCCACTCCGAATACCAGAATCTCGGCGGAAAACAGAAACACCGTTTTGCTCGCGTAGTGCATCCACGGCAGGAACGCGGCCAGTAGCAATTCCATCCAGGAAGGAAGGCCAAAAAGCCCGAACCACCGCACCCATCCCACGCTGCCGGCCACGAGAGCAAAAAGGCAGATGGCGCGGACGGCGTAGCCCACCGGGATCCCGGCAGCCATCAGCAGGCCCGGCAGCCAGGAAGCCCCCGGCGCCCACCAGGTGATCCACTCTGCCGTATTCCGTGAAAGGTCGGCGGGGTCTGCCTGCACCAGGTGGTTGGGGGAAGGCGACTGCCCGCCCAGAAATTGCTGGACCGCCCGCAGTTGCCAGGCCGGATCGCTCACCAGCCCCTGCGGGACCCGCAGCGTGACGAGTATCAGGAGCGCACAGGAGACGAGGGTCACCCGGCCGGCTCCCCAAGAGCCCAGGGCCGAGAGCGCGCTCGCGGGGGTCGCCATCCGACGAGATTATAAGAGACTGGTGCCGCCTACAGGTTCACCATCTTCAGCATGGCCTCCGGATACCGCTCGCCGCTCACCATGCCCCGGGGCGCCACGGCTTCGAGACGCCCGAGGTCGTCCGGCGAGAGGGCCAGGTTGAGGGCCGCGACGTTTTCCTCGAGATACCGGCGGCGCTTGGTGCCCGGGATGGGAATGATGTCCTCGCCGCGCGACAGCACCCAGGCCAGCGCCAGTTGGGACGCCGTAGCGCCCTTCTCCGCCGCGAGCACCCGGACCTGATCTACCACCGCCAGGTTACGCGCAAAGTTCGCTCCCTGGAAGCGGGGATGGATGCGCCGGTAGTCGTCCGCCGCCAGGTCTTCATAACGGCGGATGGCGCCGCTCAGGAAGCCCCGGCCGAGGGGACTGTAGGCGACGAACGCGATCCCCAGCTCGCGCAGGGTGGGGAGCAGTTCGTCTTCCGGGTCGCGGCTCCATAAGGAGTACTCGGTCTGCAACGCGGCGATCGGGTGCGTGGCCTGGGCGCGGCGGATGGTCGCGGGCGCCGCCTCCGAGAGCCCGAGGTGGCGGACCTTCCCTTGGCGCACCAGCTCTCCCATCGCACCGACCGTGTCTTCGATCGGTGTGGTGGTATCGACGCGGTGCTGGTAGTAAAGGTCGATCGTCTCGACACCTAGCCGTCGCAGGCTCGCCTCGCAGGCCTGCTGCACGTACTGGGGCTTGCCGCTGATGCCGCGATACTTGGGATCGGCGCTGCGCAGGACGCCGAACTTGGTGGCGAGCACGACCTGGCTGCGGCGGTCGCGGATCGCGCGGCCCACCAGCTCTTCGTTCGTGAAGGGCCCGTACACATCAGACGTATCCAGAAAATTGACGCCCAGGTCGAGGGCCCGATGAATAGTCGCGATCGACTCGGCGTCGTCCGTCGGCCCGTAGAACTCCGACATGCCCATGCAGCCGAGGCCGAGAGCGGAGACGAGTGGGCCGTTGCGGCCGAGTCTGCGTTGCTGCATGTGCTACATCACCTCCGGAGTCGAGATTCCGAGAATGCCGAGCAGCCGGGCGAGCTGGCTCGCAAAGAACTGCGTCATCCACAGCAGAAAGACCCGCTTCTCGTGGTCGCTCTCGCTCAGGATGTGGTGTTGGTGATAGAAATTGTTGAACGACTGCGCCAGTTGGAAAGCATAGCGGGCCACATGGGCCGGCTCGCCGGCCGCGAGCGCCTTCTCGACGACCGAGTCGGCCTGGGACGCGCCGAGCAGGATCTGCCAGAAGTCCTCGAAAGCCAACTGGCGCGCAAAGGCTTCGGGGGTGAGGGTCGCGCCGAAGTCGGGCAGCCTCTCCCCGCGCTCCTGCAGCTTGCGCAGGATATTGCACGCGCGCACGCCGGCGTATTGCACGTAAGGGCCAGTCTCCCCCTCGAAGCTGAGCGCTTCCTGGAAGTCGAAGGCGATCACCGAGGTCCGGGTGAACTTCAGCAGGAAATAGCGCAGCGCGCCCACCGCGATGCAGGTGGCGATGGAGCGCTGATATTCGGAGGTGGCCTCGGCGTGACGGCTCCGCACCTCTTCAAGGGCCTTGTCGATCAGGGCGTCGATGAAGTCGTCGGCCTTGACGCCGAGTCCCTTGCGGCCGGAGACCTCGATGTAGGGACGGCGGCGGTCCTCTTCGGAAAGCTCGAGGCCCAATTCCGCGCAGCAGCGCGGCGACAGCGCCACCATTTCGTAGGAGAAGTGAATGGAGTTGTCCGCCTCGCGCGCGTAGCCTAGGGCGCGCAAACCCGCCTGGACGACCTTCTGGAGATAGGCCTGGCGGACGTCGATGACGTTGTAGACGCGGCTCGCGCGGCCGAAATCGGGCGCCTCGCCCAGCAGCGCCTCCGTCGCGGAGACCCAGAGATGGCGGCCGTCCGCGTACGCGCGCCACGGGCGGTAAAAGAAGTCGAGGCCCAGCAGGCCGAATTTCCAGAGCTGGTAGGCGATATCCTTCCCGACGTAGGTCACGGTGCCGTCGGACCGTACGATGACTTTGGAATCCTCGACCTCGGCCGCTTCGCCCGTCTCGCGGAAGGCCTCGGCGGGCATGACCCAGCAACCCTGGTTCTTACCTTCCTTTTCCAGGTAAATCGCGCCGCGCTGCTTGAGCAGCTCGAAAGCGGTGGTCCAGAAATGAAGATGCAGGATCTCGCTCTCGCGGGGCAGCACGTCGTACTCGATGCCCAGGCGCAGCATCGTGTCCAGGTGCGCATCGAGGATGGCGTCGGCTACGAGATGAGCGAGTTCCGAGAGTTCGCCCTGGCCGGATTCGATGGCGTGCAGCGTCGCGGCGCGCCATTGCAGGCTCTCCGGCGCGGCTTCGTAGTGGCGCGAGGTGCGGGCGTAAAGCTCCCAGCAGTAATAGTCGAAGCGGACAGCAGGGTCCGCCAGCAGGGCGCGGACGGCCTCCAGGCCCTGGTGCTCCAGGTAGTGGAAGCCCACGACGACGTCGGCCACCTGGACTCCCGTATTGTCGATGTAATTCTGCACCTCCACCTGGTGGCCCCGCGCCCGCAGCATCCGGACGAAGGTGTCTCCGAGCACGGCGTTGCGCAGGTGGCCGATGTGCGCGGCCTTATTCGGATTGATGTTGGTGTGCTCGACGATGATCTTGCCAGTCTGCTCGGGCGGCGCGACAGCTTCACCGCGGAGCAAGCCGGCCGCGTAGGAGCCGCGCTCGAGACGAATGTTGATGTAACCCCCTCCCGCCACCTCCAGCCGCGCGACCCCCGCGATCGGCGGCAGCCCCGCGACCAGTTCCTCGGCGATCTTGCGGGGTGGCTTCTTGAGCTGCTTGGCGAGTGAGAAAGCTACCGGAATCGCCAGCTCACCAAACTGCGGCTCGCGCGGCTGCTCGGTGACGATCGGAAGGTCGAGACTGTACGTGTTGCGGATGTGCGCGGCAAAGGCCTCGCGCACCCGCTGCTCGAGGACTAGGAACATGAGGTCGGGTGTTCAGAGTTCGTCATGGAATTGCCGTACCAGTGTCCCAAGTCCGCTTGCTCACGCCGGCGGCTCAGAAATCTCTTCTAAACCGTGACGGGGCCCGAAACCGAGCCGCGACCGTGAGGGAGCGGTTGTTTTACGTCCGCGGTGCCAGCAGCGCCTCGATCTTTTGCGACAGCTCTTCGAAAGTGAGATTGCCGGGATGGTAGAGGCGGACGATCCCCTGTCGGTCGACCAGCATCAGGGTCGGCGTGGTGCTGACGCCGTAGCGGAGGAAATTCTGGTTGCTCACCGGCACCTGCATCCAGGCCGGAATCGGGTACTGCCTCTGGTAGTCGCCGCGCAGGTAAGCCATTTCCTGCTCGGGCGTGGCGTCCTCCCCGCGGGCGACGTAGCCGTAAAACTGCGTGGGGCCCAGGATGGTGAGGCCGCGGTTCCCGTACTTCGCCTGGAGCTGGTGCAGTATCGGCATCTCGCGCTTGCAGTCACCGCACCAGTGGGCCCAGAAATACGTTAGTACGACCTGACCCTTCAGCTCGGCGATGGACTTCGGCTTGGCGCCCACCCACTGCGGCATGGCGATCTCGGGTACCGGCTTGCCCTCCAGGCTCAGCAGGTTGATGTTCTTCTGCAGGCGCATTTCGATGGACGTGCCCTTGAAGCGGTCCCGCTCCGCGGTCAGAAACTCCACCGCGCTGGCCCGGTCGCCGCGGGCGTTATACGCGCCCCCCAGCACCTCGATGGACGCGCCCATAGCGAGCGGCAGACTCTTGTCGGCGTCGAGCGAGCGCTTGGCGAGCAGCGCCTTGCTGCCGTCGTAGGCCTGGCGCGCGTAGCGTTCGGCCACGTCCCACTGGCCGGCGAAGCTCGCGCCGCGTCCCACCCACGAGATGGCCTCCAGCAACTGCGGGGTCACTTCCGGATGCTGCTGGCGGTAATCGGCGACGAGACGCTCGGCGGCAGGAATATCCTTCGCCCAGGCGGCCTTGCTGACGGCGCGGACGAGGTCCCCGCCCTGGGCCAGAAGCAGAAGAGGTAACGCAATCACAGCGGCGGCTACCAGGCGGTAAGGATGCTGCATACCCTAAAGGATACCTCTTTTCTCCTGAAACCCGGTACAATAGCCCCACATCGGAGGTGTCTACAGATGAGACGTTCGACCGCTATTCGCATACTCGGCCTGCTGCTCGCGATCGGCGGGCTCTGGACGGCGCTCACGCAGCAGCCGAAGGCCCCCCCGCAGCCGGAGGTTCTCACCGTCGAGAAGGTGGCCGACGATCTGCACATCATCGTCGGGTCGGGCGGCAACGTCGGCGTGCTCACCACGAATGAAGGGGTGATCCTGATCGACGACAAGTTCGAGCGCAACGTGCCGCAGATCCTCGAGAAAGTGAAGTCGATCACCAGCCAGCCCATCAAGTACCTCATCAACACCCACCAGCACGGCGACCACACCGGCGGCAACCACCTGCTGCTGACCTCGGTCGAAATCTTCGCCCACCAGAACGCTAAAAACAACATGATGAAGCAGAACATGCCCGGCGTGCCCCGCATCGCGTTTCGCGACGAGCTGACGCTGAGCCTGGGCGGCAAGGAGGTGGGCGCGCGGCATTTCGGCGCCGGCCATACCAACGGCGACGCCGTGATTTACTTCCCGCAGCAACGGGTGGTGCACACCGGCGACCTCTTCGTGCGCGGCGCGCCGTTCATCGACTACGACAGCGGCGGCGCCTCCGACCCCTGGATGAAGACCCTCGACGGCATCATGTCCCTCGACGCCGACACCTTCATTCCCGGCCATGGCGCGCTCTCGAAGAAGTCGGACGTCGCAGAGTTTAAGAAAAAATTTGAGACCATGCGGGGCCGAGTGCGCGACCTGGTGACGCAGGGCAAGAAGCGCGACGAGATTCCGACGCTGCTGAAGGTGGACGATCTCGGCTGGCAGATCAGCGGGCTGTTCGCGAAAGGCCTGCCGTCTCTCTACGATGAAATCGCAAGGAGCAGATAACGTGATGCGACTCCGGCTTGGTCTGGCTCTAATCTTACTGGTGGCGCCGGTTTGGGCGCAGCGCGCGGAGAAGCGCGTCTTCTACCTTCCGCGTCCGGCGCGTCCGGCCCCCTATCAGGCTCCCATGAAGCCGGTGGTGCACCTGGCGGATCTGAAGGCCAAGCACTTCGGTGAAAACAACTGGAGCGAGCTGGTGGTCGCCGACCGCAACAGCCGGGTGGAGGTCATCTCAGCCGCGCCCGGCTCAAAAGTCCGGCGGCACCTGCACCCCGATTCGCCGCACTGGTGGGTCGTGCAGGAGGGACACATTCGCTTTGAGATCGAATTTCCCGAAGGAAAATTCCAAACCATCGAGGCGCGCAAGGGCTCCTACGTCTACTGTCCCGAGCGTCACCTGCACTCGCTCGAAGTGATCGGGACCGAGCCGGCCATCCGCATGGATGTTACGCTGCGCGATGCAACGCCGGTCTACGAGGCCCCGCCCGCCGGATACGCCAAGGGTGAAACCGAGTTTCTGCCCGTGACGCTCGACACCGGGCTAAACCCTCTGGACGTTCCGAGTCCCGGCGGCAAGCCCGACCGCATCCACGTGAATATCGAAGACCTCGAGGCGGCGCACAAGGGTCAAAGCTCCTGGTCGGAGCCGTCGATGCGCAAGAACCGGGTGCGCGGCAACTTCATTTACGGCCACGCCAAGGACAACCCGAATCACCCGGGCGACCGCGGCCACCTACACGCCGACTTCGCCGAGTTCTGGACCGTGCTGCGCGGGACCTTGCGGTGGACCATCGAAGGCTTCCCGGAACCCTTCACCGCCTCAGAAGGGGACATCGTTTACGCCGCGCCCCAGCACTTCCACTATATTCAGTTTTGGGGGGATGGCCCGTCCTGCCGCCTGACCAGCAGCACCTATCCCAGCGCTAACCACTTCTACGACGCCCCGCACTAGGCGAGGCCAAAACCGCTCCCTCACGGTCGCGGCTCGGATACTGAGCCGCGCACGTCAGTAAGCGGTCCGGGGGTTTTCTGCGACGAAGGCCCACACTTCGTCCCAGAGCTGATCCAGCACGTCGAGCATCTCGTGGTCCGAATCGACCAGGCGCAGCGTCACGTTGGGACGGCTCGCGGCGAACTCCTCGGACCACGCCGCGGGCACCACGTCATCGCGCGTGCCGTGCAGCACCAGCACCGGGTCGGTGACGTCGGGATAGTCTTCGTAGCGGCGGCCATCCTCGACGAGCTGGTACCCCAGCCGCGCGGGCCGGTTCTCTCCGTAGTGGTACACCTCCGTCCAGCCGCGCTCCCGCCACTGGCTCAGCACTTCCGCGCCCAGGCTTTCCGGCCAGCGGCGCGCAAAGCCAAAGCCCGGGGCCAGCAGAACTACCCGCCGCAGACGGCCGGGATGGCGGGCGGCATAAAGGGCCGCCAAGTATCCGCCCAGGCTCGATCCCATGAGGACCTCCGGCGCGAGCGCCTGCACGCGGGCGTCGACGACCTCCAATTGGCCCGTGAGGGTGAGGTGCTCGAAGTCGCCCGCGGCGAGGTCGGGCAGGTCCACTGGGACGCCCTGCGCCGCGAACCGGTCGCGGAAGAAAAGCCCCTTGCTCGACCGCGGTCCTGAGGCAAAACCATGCAGATAAAGGACTTGACGCATTGAAGCAACCTGCGGGCAAATTTGCCCGCTCAGGTCTCGAACGACAGGACTTTGGCGAGCCGCCGGGCATGCCGTTCCTCGCCCGAAAAGCTGGCCCCGACAAAGGCGCTGACCAGCTCGGCGGCCACCGCCCCTCCCACCACGCGCGCGCCGAGGCAGAGAACGTTCATGTTGTCGTGCTCAACGCCCTGGTGCGCCGAATAGGTGTCGTGGCATACGCCGGCCCGGATGCCGCGGAATTTGTTGGCTGCGACACAAGCGCCCACGCCGCTGCCGCAAATCAAAATGCCGCGCTCGCCCCGGCCGCCCAGCACGGCTTCACACACGGCGCGGGCGAAATCCGGATAGTCGTCCAAGGCATCGAAGGTGTGGGCGCCCACGTCCACGGGTTCGTGGCCCAGGCCGCGCAACTGGGCTGCGATCTCCCCTTTGAGGGGAAAGCCGCCGTGATCCGATCCTATTACCACCCGCATCCGAGAGCCTCCAGACCGCGCCATTGTATCAGCCCTGCGGCCGGGTCGGATTGCACGCTCCGGGGTTTCTCTAATATGCTGAACGAGAGGTAGATGTTGCTGGGGGCGTTATGAACCGATTCTGGCGGGTGTGTTGTCTCTTGGTATTGGCGACGCGGCTGGTGTCGGCGCAGACGGCCACGGCCCGGCTGGCAGGTACGGTCCTCGACGCGTCCGGGGCCGTGGTGCCCAACGCGGACGTCACCGCCCGGGGCGAAAAGACCGGGCTTTCCTTTCACGCCGTAACCAGCGCTCTCGGCGCTTTCCTGATCCCCGATCTCCCTCCCGGAGAATACGCGATCGAGGTAAGCGCGCCCAATTTCCGCCGGCAGGTGACGCGCCGCTTCAAAGTGGACGTCGCGAAGGATAACGTGCTCCCGCCGGTGCATCTGGAAGTGGGCTCGGTGAACGAGACGGTGGAGGTGAGCGCGGGGGGCGGCGCCGGGCAAGTGCAGACCACCAGCTCGGAAATATCCGCCACCGTCACCATGGAGCAGATCCAGCACCTGCCGCTGAGCGATCGCGACCCGATGGGCCTGATTTCGCTCGAGGCCGGCGTGGCGTACAACGGCAACACGCCCACGGTGATCAACGGCACCCGGACGTCGTTCAGCAACGTGACGATCGACGGCATCAATGTGCAGGACAACTACATCCGCGACAACGCTCTGAATTTCATCCCCAACCGGCCCTTGCTCGATTCGGTGGGGGAGTTCACCATCGTTACGCAGAACGGCAACGCGTCGCTCGGGATGGGCTCTTCGCAGGTGAACTTTGTGACTCCGTCCGGCGGCAACCAGTACCACGGCAGCGTCTACTGGTTTAACCGGAATAGCAAGCTCGCCGCCAACCAATGGTTTAGCAACCAGAACGGCACGGCCAAGCCGGCCTTGAACCTGAACCAGTTCGGAGGGGCTCTCGGCGGACCGATCAAGCGCGACAAGCTGTTGTTCTACGCGAACTACGAAGGCTACCGGCAGCGGCAGCAGGTCTCTAACAACGCCACGATCCTGACGGCGCCCGCCCGGCAGGGCCTTTTCACCTACCGGGACCTGACGGGCCGGACGCAGCAGGTGAACGTGCTGACGGCAGCCGGCGTGAAGCTCGACCCGAAAGTGCAAGGCCTGCTGAGCCAGGTGCCGGGGGCGGATAGGATCAACAACTTCGATACCGGAGACAGCGACCCGACGCTGCTGCGCAACACGGCCGGCTACCGCTTCAATGTGCGCGACAACCTGACGCGCGACAACCTGCTGTCGCGGGTCGATTTCGTCCATACGGCGAAACAACTGTTCTCCGGCACGTACGCCTTCAACCGCGAAATTGTGGACCGTCCCGACGTCGGGCAGGCTTACACGACGACTCCCGTGATCCAGGGAGATGATCGCACCCAGCTTCTCTCGGTCGCCTGGCGGTGGACCCCGCGTCCTTCGCTCACTAACGAGGTGCGCGGTGGGGGCAACTTGTCGCACGGCACCTTTAACACCTCCGAGCAGCTTCCCGGCCAGCTCTTCAGCGGGTTTGTTTTTACCAACCCGGTGGTCGGCTTCGAGCCCCAGGGCCGCAACACCGACACCTGGAATTTCATGGACAACGCCAACTGGCAGCACGGGCGGCATAGCGTGCGGTTCGGCGCGCAGTTCCAACGGATCTACGTAAAGTTGTTCGACAGCGCCGGGCTGCTCCCGAATTACGGTATCGGCCTGAGCACCGACAACCCCATCTTCCTCGACTTCAGCCAGTTTCCCGGCGGCATCTCGAGCACCGACCTTTCCCGGGCGGAAGGCCTGCTGACCAGCCTGGGCGGCATCATCGGCTCGGCGTCGCAGTCCTTCAACATCAAGGACCGCAACTCGGGCTTCGTGCCCGGACAGCAGCTCCTGCGCCATTTCCGCCTCAACGACTATTCCTTCTATGGGCAGGATTCGTGGAAGCTGCGGCCCAACCTGACCGTGAACCTGGGCCTGCGCTGGGAGTATACGGGACGCTTCGACGAGCGCGACGGCCTGATCCTCAGCCCCATTTTCACCAGCTTGGGCATCAAGGGCACGATGCTCAGCGACGCCCAGATCGATTTCGCCGGCGCGGCGGTCGACCGGCCGGTCTATCGCAAGGACCTGAACAACTTCGCCCCGAACGTCGGCATCGCGTGGGATCCGACCAAGAAAGGGAAGACATCTATCCGGGCCGGCTACACGCTGAACTACGTCAACGACGAGATACTGAGCGCCGGCGATAACGCCACCTTCCAGAACGCGGGTCTCACGTCTACTCTCTCCCGGGATGACGTGGTGGCGACCATGAGCGGTGCCCTGCCGAACTTCACCGCGCCCACTTTCCAGGTCCCGCGCCACGCCAGCGACAACTTCAATGACGACGCCTTCTCGGCGCTCTACGCGCTCGATCCGGGCCTGCGCACGCCCTACGTGCAGCAATGGACGATCGGCGTCCAGCACGAGGTGGCGCACAATACGGTGGCAGAAGTCCGCTACGTCGGCAACCACGGCACCAAGCTGCTGCGCGGCTTCGACTTCAACCAGGTGATCGTCCGGCAGAATGGCTTCCTCGACGACTTCATCCGGGCGCGCAACAACGGCTTCGCGGCGCTGGCCCGGACCGGCACGTTCAATCCCGCTTACAACGCGGCTATCCCGGGCAGCCAGCCCCTCACCGTGTTTCCGCAACTGCTGGGCGGTGGAGTGCTGACCAACTCGACGGTGCGCAGCCTGATCCGCAGCGGGCAGCCGGGTGAGCTGGCGGCCACGTACTATGTCAACGACCTGGGCGGGAACGTGCAATTCACGCCGAACCCCAATACCTTTGTCGCCGACCTGATTACCAACTACTCCAACAGCACTTACAACGCCTTGCAGATGGAAGTGCGCCGGCGCACGGCGGGCGGCTATGAATTTCAAGTGAACTACACCCTCAGCAAAGTGCTGACCGACTCCACCGGCCGCACGGAAGTGCGCTTCGATCCGTTCCTCGACTCGAATAATCCGGGCCTCGATCGGGCGCGCGCGGCGTTTGACATCACCCACGTCCTCAACGCCAACTTCGTGGCTCCGCTGCCGCTCGGCCGGGGGCACCGGCTGCAGTACGGGCCGCTCGATCGCGTGCTGAGCGACTGGACGGTCGGCTCGATCCTGGGCTGGCAGAGTGGCGCGCCGTTTTCGATCGCTTCCGGGCGGGGAACTTTGAACCGCGCAAATCGTTCCGGCGAGAATACCGCGGTCACGCTCCTCACGGCCTCGCAGCTCGGCGACATCGTGAAGTTCCAGGTGACCGGCAATGGACCCACTATCATCGCAGCCTCGGCCATCAACGCGACCGACAAGAGCGGGGTGGGGGGTGACGGGCAGGCGCCCTTCAGCGGGCAGGTTTTCTTTCACCCGGCGCCCGGACAGCTCGGGACCCTGCAACGCCGCATGTTCGACAACCCCGGGGTACCCTTCTGTGACCTGAAGCTCGACAAGCGGATCGCGGTCACGGAGAAGCAGTTCGTGCGCTTCGAAGCGACGTTCACGAACCTGTTCAACCATCCGGTCTTTTTTACCAACGGTAACCTCGCGATCGGCGCGGCTGGATTCGGCCGGATCAGCTCGGTGCTGGTCGGGGCGCGGGTGATTCAGTTGGGGCTGCGCTACAGTTTCTAGAACCCGCGCCGCCGGGTGGGTTGATAGACCCCGGTGGCCGGCACGCGGGCGGTGACGTCCGGCTGGCCTTCCAGGCTCACGGTGAGGGTGTTCGGACCGGGCTGGTTCGCGAGCCGCCACTCGATTTCCACTACGCCGTTCGAGTCCGTCACCAGATTCGACGGCGAGATCGCACCTCCCCCGCTGGCCGAAGCGTTCAGCCGCAGGCCGGGGTAGGGCAGGGCGTTGCTGTCGCGCACGCGAAACTTCAGCCTCTCGCCGAGGGGCACCCCCGGCCCGCCGTGCAGGGGAATCCCCAGGGCGGGCAGCGTGAGGAAGGTGCCGATGAGGGGTGTACTTTCCAGTTGCTCCAGAATCAGGCCGGCCGTACTGGAGCGCACTTGCACGAAGGCGCGGGCCGTTTCGTAAGAGTCGTCGGGACCGCGAGCCACGATCTCGGCGAGTCCGGCCGTGTTGCCGCTGATGGAGAAGTTGGCGCTGCGGCTGCCGGCGGCCACTGTTACCGAGGCTGGAACGCCGGCCGAGCCGTTGGCGGCGCTAAGGTTGATGGTTACCGGCCCAGCCGCGGCGACGCCGAGGGTCACGGTCGCAGTGATGCCGCGGCCCGCTACCACACCCGCGGCGGGCCAAATGGAGAGCGCCACCTGTCGCTGCAGCTTGGTCTCAGCCGTTCCCAGGGTGCTCGTGGCCTGGTTGAAAAACGTCTCCCAGGCCGTGCGGATGGTCTCGAGTTTGGCGATGTCGGCGGGGGCCGCCTGCTGGCCGGCCGGCAACAGCAGGGCAAAGGCAAAACGGAAGCGCTTGGGCGAGGACTGGAAATCCGGCGCGCGCGGGCCCTCGGCCGCGACAATCATCGGGACCGTGATCGCCACACGCGTGCCGTCGAAGGAGATGCCCGTTTGGGGAGAATGGTCCGGTGCGAAGGTCGTGGCTATCGAAGGCTGGCGAACCAGGAAGGTCGCCGGCACGTCCTCCGGCGCGCGCAGTCCCATGAAGTAGTGGTCGAAATTGCTGTAGCGCTCATTGATGGCGCGCGTCACAAAGCGCGGCGAGGCGCCCTCGCCACGGTCCTGGATCTGGTTGCCCTCCATCACAGAAGCATCGGTGTTCAGGAAAAAACTCCAGTGCGCGAAGTCGCGCCCCAGCAACGCGGCGGAAAGTTGTCCGGTGGCGGGGTCGACAATAGTCGGATAAGCCAGGAAGCGGTGGCCCGCCTCCTGGCCGAGTATGCTCATCACCGAGTTGCGGCCGCAACCGTCGGGCAGATCACTGACCTGGGTAGGGTCGTTGAGGTACCGCTGCAGAGGTCCGAAGTAGACCATGTTCTGCAGCCGCCCGGCCGAGCCGAAGGCGCTCGTGGCGTTAAACTCTTCCACTCCCAGCAAGGTAACGCGCAACCCGAGGCCGTGAACCCAGTTGCGGATTGGCAGCGTGAAGGCGCATCCCAGGTCCCCGCGCGAGGCGGCGTCGAAAACGACGAGGAAATCGTAAGAGTCCTCGTGGTTGCGGTAGAACTTCTCGGCCAGCAGGGCGAAGTCGAAAGTCGGCAGGCCCGAGAAGTCCTCGGCGACGGCGGCACTGTAACGCGTGGTCGATGCCACTGTGAAATCCACCTGGGTCAGGTCCGCCGAGCCGCCGGGTGCGATCCCCACCACGGCCGCTGCGGGATTCACGCCCCGATAGGAAAACTCGATGCGGCCGCTCGGATAGAGCGCGGCCTGGAAGGTCTGGCGCGCCACGCCCGGCCCCGGCGTATCGGCGAAGAGGGGCACGTTGTTCCAGGTGACCAGCAGACGGTCGGACGTGGCGCTGTAACGGATCGCCGCCGTGGGCTGCGTCGGATCGAGATCGGCGAAGAGTGGCGCGAGGCGAGGCGGGCCGCTCACGAAGCGGCTGAGATCCCGGGCGGTAGAAGAAGCCTCCGGCGCGCTCAGGGTGAGCTGGCCGTCCGACCCGATGTAAGTCGTGGTGTAGAGTTGGCCAAAAAACGGAAAGGAGAAGGGCAGACTGACCTGCGCGGCGTCGTCATCGCCGAGGCGCAGAGCGGTCCCGGACGTCAAGCCGTTGGGATCGAAGCCGGAGGCCGTGAGGACATAGGTGTATTGCGAGGCGTTCGCCGAGGCGGGCTCGAAACGCAGGGTGCGGTTGTCGAAGTCGAAGCTCACCGCCGGCAGGAACGCGCCCTCGGAGTCATCGAGCAGCGCGATCTGCCCCGCGTCGGGCAAGTTCGCGGCGACGGGGCGAACGCTCTTGGCTCCTCCGACAGCCGCACCGCGCGCCGCCGCGGAGCGATGGCGTAGTACCTCGGTTATGGGATTCAGTACATGACGCGTCCCGCCCGGCGACCACGGCGAAGCCACGCCCGCCACGACCAGGCCAGCCAGGAACGCGCGTTGCAAAGGATGGGAATTCATAGGGGCCGGTACCGCTTCAAAGGTGCAAGACAACCATCTTCAGCTCCGTCATCTCGTGGATGGCGTAGCGCGGGCCTTCCTTGCCGAAGCCGCTCTCCTTGAGGCCGCCGTAGGGCATGGCGTCGGCGCGCCACTGGGGCCCCCAGTTGACGTGCAGGTTGCCGCTGTCCACTTCGCGGGCGAAGCGCATGGCCGAGTCCAGGTCGCGCGTGAAGATCGCCGCCGAAAGGCCGTAGCGGCTGTCGTTGGCGAGCGCGATCGCTTCTTCGATGGTTTCGACAGGCGTGAACGCCACGGTGGGACCAAATACCTCGTCGCGCGAGACGCGCTGGTCGGGCTTCACATCGGCGAGAACGGTGGGGGCGTGCAGGGTGCCCTGCCGGCCTCCACCCGTCACGAGGCGCGCGCCGGAGGTGACCGCTTCCGAGACCCACTCCTCGACGCGCCGGGCGTCCTGCTCGCGAATCATCGGTCCCATCTTGGTGGCGGGATCGAGAGGATTGCCGGTCGCGATGGCCTCGACGCGCGGCTTCACAGCGTCGAGCAGGTCGCGGTAGATTCCCTTTAGCGGCAGGATGCGCTGGGCGCTGATGCAGACCTGTCCGGCGTTAGCGTATCCCGTGGCGGCGATGGCCTGGGCCGCCTTGTCGAGATCGGCGTCGGGCATGACGATGAGCGGGGAGTTGCTGCCCAGTTCCATCGTCACCTTCTTGAGTCCCGCGACCCGGCAGATGTGCTCGCCGACGTCGCGGCTGCCGGTAAAAGTGATCTTGCGAACGCGCGGGTCGGCGCACAGCAGGTCGCCGATTTCGCTGCCCGAGCCGGTCAGGCACTGGAGGGCTTCGGTGGGAACGCCAGCCTCCAGCAGCAGCTCGACGAGCTTCAACGCCGAAAGGGGCGTGTCGGTGGCCGGTTTCACGATCACGCTGTTGCCGCCCGCGATGGCCGGTCCGACCTTGTGGATCACCAGGTTGAGCGGGAAGTTGAAGGGACTGATGGCCGCCACCACGCCGCACGGCACGCGAATCGTGAAGCCAAAACGATTGCCGGCCGCGGGCGAGCCATCGAGCGGCACGACCTCACCCGAGAGGCGCTTCGACTCTTCCGCCGCTTCGTAGAGCGTGGTGGCGGCGCGGTTGGTTTCGAGGCGCGCCTCGGCCAGGATCTTACCCTCCTCGAGCGTGATCATCCGCGCGAACTCTTCGGTGCGGCTCTCGAGCAATTGCGCAGCCTTGCGCAGCCACAGGTAGCGGTCATACCCAGCGGTTTTGCGCATGGTGCGGGCGCCCTTCGCGGCGAATTCGAGCGCCCGGTCGACGTCCGCCGCGGTGGCGCGGGGCACGGTGTCGATCACGGAGCCGTCAAACGGATTGAAAACCGGAATTTCCTGCGCGGTTGCGACCCACTCCCCAGCCACGAACATTTTCATAAGCTTTCATCGTAGCACCGGCGGCGGGGGCGGCTTCGGGCGGTCGGCATCAGTAATCGGGACTTAGGGATTGGTCAGTGCTGTAATGGGGCGGTCCAGTTCAGCACCAGGTTGATCTGGCTGACCGGCGCGCCAGCCCGGGCTACCGGTCCGTCGATCAAGAACCGCTGTCCATTTCCGGTCACAGCGTATTTGTTGTACGCCCCATTGGTTTCCACGTCGGTCTGGAAGAGCGCTTTGGGAATTCCCGTCTCGATCGTCTGGCCCGCGGTCTTGACGTCCACGGCCATTATCTTTCGATCCAGGCTGAGGAAGAAAAGCTCTTTGCCATCGGCCCTCCACAAGGGCTGGTAACCCCCGCCGCTCGAGACCTGGCGCTTTTGCGTCAGGGCCGGGAGAGAGGACACGTAGACCTCAAAGCGTCCGGACTCATTGGTTTGGTAAGCGAGCCAGCGCCCGTCCGGCGAAAAATGAAACTCGTCCTTGCGGTAGGGCGTATCGAAGATCACCTGCGGCTGGCGCTCGCCGGAGAGGGGCAGCAGGGAGACGATCTGGCCGCCACTGTGGTAGACGAGGAAGTGGCCGTCGCGGGACCAGTCGTCCGGAAACTTGATCTTGCCGTCGGAGTAGAGAACCGAGGTGACTCTGGAGGCCACGACGATTTCGCGGAGCTCCTGTTTGTCAGATGTGGAGATCACCGGAACATTGGCCTGGTTTATGGAGGTGGGGGCGCTGGTCGTGTAGGCGAGACGCTGCGAGTCGGGGGACCAGGTGGGCTCCATGGCGTGTCCCGGATCGAAGGTCAGGCGCGACAAGATGCCGCTCGCCAGCTCGAGCAGCCAGAGGTCCGTGCCAGGCCTCTCGCTGTTGGTTACTTGCATTGCTACCCGTTTTTCGTCCGGCGAAAGCATAATTTGCTCGTACGGCCCGGGCTCACCGGCCGTCTGCAGTCTTTTGCCTTGGCGGTCGTACCAGGTGAGCTGGTTATTTGCAACTCCGGCGCCGCGACGGTAGGCCAGCACACCGGTTTCGGAGACGTTAAACGCCGCTCGCCCTTGCTGTTCGACAAACTCCACGCCCTGGGCTACGGAGACAGGCTCGCCCTGAACCCGAAGGGCCTTCACGTCTAGCGGCTGGGCCAGCAGGGTCCCCTCTCGAACAAACAGCAAATAGCCGGGGGGCGCATACGCCGCTCGGCTGCGGGTGTTCAGCAGCAGCTTCCTCTCGGCCGAGCCGAGCGCTTGGGCATAAATCCCGCTTTCCCGGTAGTCCTGGTTATTTATTGCCAGATAGAGGAAATGCCCGCCGTCAGGTAAAAACTGGGGCCAGGCGTGCAAGGTCTCCCCGGCGGCTGTGTCCAGAGTGGTCAGGGAGGTGGGAAAGCCGCCGGCCGCCGGAACCCGATACAGGGGACTGGTCGGAAAATCGGAGCTAAAGACGATCACCCCATCACGGTTCCAGGTACCGCCCTGGCCCGCCTTCGCGTCGCAGATGGATAGCGGCGACCCACCCGCGATGGCGATTCTTTTCAGCTTGCTGTCGGCGAAAAAGGCGACGAATTGCCCATCCGGCGACCAGAACGGGAACGCGGCGCCCTCCGTGCCGCTGAGCCGCTGTGCGGAAAGGGAATCCAGGGAACGAATCCAAAGGGAGGTTATACCCGTCGTGTCCAGCGCGACAAAGGCCAGCTTGCGGCCATCCGGTGAAGGCGCCACCTGAGGAGAGCCCGGTCCTTGCATTTGTGTCTGCCCAGATCCGCCCGGCGTAGTGTTAACCGGGAAAGGCAGTTGGAAGCGAACCACGCCGGGTTCCACCGGCTTTGGGCGAAACCATCCGCCCAGCAGGGCTATTGCTGCTACGAGGAGAGCCGCCACGCTTACCGCGGCAATCGTCATCCAGGGACGCCTGGCAGCGTGCGCTGGGCGTGGCGCGGCGGCTAGGACGGACGCAGAGGCCGTGGGGGGCCGGTCCGCGGCGATCCACTTCAGCTCGCCAGCCAGATCGTGGGCGGTTTGCCAGCGCTCCTCCGGATCCTTCGCCA
>JBGPDC010000052.1:0-30214 GCA_041482115.1 Terriglobia bacterium
CAGCACCAAGGCCGGCATCGATATGCGGCAGTTGCAGTTCGCCCTGAAGCTGGTGTTCTGATCGCCGTCGGTTGGTGGCCTGATTTCGCAGGCTGATTTCCGGGGGATGTCGCGAAGGCGGCGTCCCCCTTTTTCTTTCTGTATAATTCTCCGCGACAGCCTTTTCGGGAGGTGCCTATGAACCGACGCCACTTTCTCAGCCTCGCTCCCCTGGCCTTTGCGACTCCGGGACGAGCCACCCCGGCCCCGCTGCAGGCCCTCGCGGCGGCCAAGAGCCGCCTGAAGATCACCTCCGTCCGGCTGGTACAGGTCCGCGACCGCCGGCCTTTGCCAGCCTACACCCCCTCCCCCGACGCCTGGTCCACCGGCGGTGTCGAGGTGGCGAACCCCATGTCGTTCTATCCCGAATACAAGCCCATGCGGTCGTTGTTCATGCCGGACGCAGGCAAGCTCGAAGGCTTCTGGGTCGAGATCGCTACCGACAAGGGCGTCAAGGGGTACGGGCAGGGCGGCATCGGGGGCGGCCGCATCGTCGAGGGCCACCTGGCGAAGCTGCTGGTGAACGAAGACCCCTTCAACGTGGAGCGCATCTGGGACATCCTGTGGCGCTCGACGATGTATTACGGCCGGGCGGGCGCCGTGATCCACGCCATCAGCGGCGTCGACCTGGCGGTGTGGGATCTAATCGGAAAAGCGCTGGGCCTGCCCGTCTACCAACTGCTCGGGGGAGAGACGAAGCCCGGCGGCCGGATCCCCGCCTACTGCACGGGCAACGACATCGAGCAGCACGTGGAGTTCGGCTACAAGCGGTTGAAACTAGCTGTCCCCCATGGGCCCGCCGACGGCCGCGAGGGGATGCGCAAGAACCTCGAGCTGGTCAAGCGCGCCCGCGCCGCCGTGGGCAGCGACGGCGACATTATGCTCGACTGCTGGATGTCGTGGACCGAGCGCTATACCCTCGAGATGGCCGAGATGCTCGCGCCCTACCGCATCTACTGGATGGAGGAGTGCCTGCCACCCCACGACTACGCCGGCTTCGGCCGCCTCAACGCCGCCCTCAAGTCCACGCGCATCGTGACGGGCGAGCACGAGTACACGCGCTACGGGTTCCGCAACCTGCTCGAGCACGAGGCCGCCCAGATCTGGCAGCCCGACATCCACTGGTGTGGTGGGCTCACCGAGCTGCGCCGCATTGGGGCTCTCGCCGCGGCCTATGATATTCCTGTGATCCCGCACGGAGGCGGCGCGCGCGACTCGGTGCACTTCACCATGGCCACGCCCAACAGCCCCTGGGCGGAGATGTTCATGCCCGCTCCGGGCGGCCCCCCCGCAGTCTACAAGCAGTATGAAGAGCAGAACTCGCTGACGCGCGGGCCGGAGGGGATTTACACGCGTCCTTCCGATCAGCCCGGCTTTGGATGGGACATAGTGGCCACCTAGCGTGGCCACCTATGCCCCGCTGGTTCAGAAGGTAAACTTGAGCCCTACGCGGAAAGTCCGCTCGTCGAGGCCGTCACGGCCGGTGTTGCGGATCCCGAGAGCCTGCATGAAGGCGCCGCTGTTTACCGAGTTGGTCGGATTGGAGTGGTGCGGGGTATTGGCGGCGTTGAAAGCCTCGGCCCGGAACTTCAGGTCGTACTTGTCTTTGAACTGCCACTTGCGGTCCAAGCCCATGTCCACGTTGACCAGCCCGGGTCCGGTCAGGCTGTTGGTGCCGCAAGTGCCAAAGCGGCCCGAGGCCGGCACCTTGAAGTCCGCCGTGTTATAGAACTGGAAAATATTGGCGGTGCGGGTGGGGGTCGCGGAAAAACAGTCCGCCCGCTGCGTGGAGCCGGAGGAATTCAGCGTGCTGTTGTCGGCGATGGCGGTGAACGGCGATCCGGTGTACGCGCTGATGAGGCCGTTGATCTGCCAGCCGCCCAGGACCTGCGCCGCGAGACCACTTTGGGCCCAGGGCTTGCCCTTGCCGAAGGGCAGCTCCGTGATGGCGGTGGCCTGGAAGTTCTGCCGGGTGTCACGGCTCAAGTCACCGTAGTTCAAGTGGTAATAGTCGGGCAGGGCTACGTCCGGCGTAGCACCGGAAGTCTCTCCGCTAAAACCGCGACCATGGGCCCAGGTGTAGCCGACACTAATCTGGTAACCATGGGAGAAACGGTGCTCGAGGCGCGTTTGCAGGGAGTCGTACTTGGCGGTTCCCATCGTGCCCAGGTATTTGGTGGCAGCGGTACGGCCCGACTTGACCGTCAAGACTTGACCCGCCGTGCCCCCATTGATCGGAGACCAATTCGCCTCCAGCAGTTCCAATTGATCGGTGGTCCGGGTAGCTACGTAAGCGGCCGAGGCGATCCAGCCGCCCAGGCGCTTCTCGGCGGTTATGTTCCAGGACTGGATATAGCTGCGCACCAGGTTGTTGTTGTCGATCGTGATAATGCTTAGCGAGGGCGCCACGGGCAGAATGCCGGAGGTCAGCACGGGCTGCACGATGTCCTGAAATCCCTGGCGCAGAGTCGTACCCCACGAGAACCCATTGGGCCGGTTGAGGGCGATCTGAATCAGGTCCGGGTAGTTGAGGCGCTGGAAGTTGGAGAGATTAATCGGATCCCAGGTGATTCCGTAGCCGGCCCGGAGCACCGTCGAATCGGATAGACGATAGGCGATGCCCGCGCGGGGAGCTATGCCTCCCCCGCCGTTATTGACTCCGCAATCGATCGGATTCGGTCCGAGGCCGCACAGCAGCATCTGGTTCTTCGCGAAGTCGTAAACCTCCAGGCCGCGTCCGGCGCGCTGCGGGAAGGGGAAGAGCTCCAGGCGAGCGCCGTAGTTAAAGGTCAGTTTAGGCGTGATCTGCCAGCGGTCGCGGGCGTAGAAACTGTACGCCTTCATGCGCGTCTGAATGTCGTCGGGGAAATGCCGGAGCTTGCCAGCATTGTTAGGCAGTCCCAGCAGGACGGCTGCGAAGGTGTTGAAGTCATTGCCGGCGGGTCCGCCGCTGAGCTGGGTCGCTCCCGGAGAAAACTGGAATCCGCCCTGCGCCGCGATATAGGCCAGGTTGCCCTGCGGCTGGCTCTCGTTGATGTGCTGGCGGTTGAGGTTGACGCCGAAGCGGAGGTTGTGGGTACCCCGGGTCCAGCTCAGGTTGGCCGAGTAATCGTAAGTGGGATCGCGATAGCCGTGAGGCTCGAAGTTGTTGGCGGCACCGAGCTGCGAGTAATTGTCGATCAGGATGAGAGGCCAGCCCTGCTCCGTGGTCCGGTCGGTCTGGAGGCCGGGCACCTTCATGATCGTCGAGCCGAGATTACCCCCCCGGGGCGGCACATCGTTGAAATCCTCGCGGAAGTAACCGTAGGCGGCGTCGATGACCATGTTGGAGGTGGCCACGTAGGTACCCGAAATGGTCCCCTGGAAGAGGTGGCCCTGCACGAAGCCCGATCCGGTATTGGCGCGGCTGATGGGCAGACCTCCCAGTGGTCCAAAGATGCCATCGGTGTAGGCGTTATGGTCCACGAAACCGAAGCGGACGAAGGTGCTCAGCTTGGAGGTGGGATTGTAGGTGAGCTTGGCATCGTACTGCCGGCGCCACTGATAGTTGGGGGCGGACGTCACATAGTTCCGGGCGAGGCCGAAGGCTCCGGTCCCCACGGCGTTGGGAGCCCAGCCACCGAGGTCGATGATGGCCTGAATACCGGGATCGATGCGATCCTTAGGAATGACATTGTTCAGGAACGGGGTCCGGCCGGTGCCGTTGGCGGCGCCGGTGTTCGGGTCGTAGATCGCCGTCGGAGAAGCTGACAAGTTGCCCGCCTTCATGGCCAAGGTGGGCACTTGCACGACCTGAGTGACGCTCTCGGAGTAGTTGGTGCCCTCATAGCTCCCGAAGTAGAACAGCTTGTCCTTCTTGATGGGCCCGCCAATGGTGCCGCCGTACTGGTTGTAAATGTATTTCGGTTTGGGCTGCGTCCGATCGGCCGCCCACTGATAGGCCTTGAGGTGCTGGTCGGTGTGGAACCCGAACAACGACCCGTGGACGTTGTTGGACCCGGTCTTGATCTGCATGCTGATGGCGGCGCCCCCGGCCATCGCTTGTTCGGCGTCGAAGGAGTTGGTGATGACGCTGACCTCCTGGATCGAGTCCAAGGCGGGAAGGTAGGTCAAATTGCTGTCAATGACGCCCCGGCTGCTGGTGCCGTCGATCGCAAAGTTGTTGATGTTGGTCGGCGTGCCGTTGACCGAGAAGTTCACCGAGCGGGTCGGGTTGGCGGCGAAGGAGTTCCCATTCTGCGCCGGGGATACGCCGGGAATCGTCGGCATAAGCAACTGGTAGTTGCGGCCGATCGGCACCGGCACGTTGGCCAGGGTGTTTTGGTTCACGTCCGAGCGGATCTCCGAGCGGTCGGTCTGCAAGGCGGCCGCCGAGGCCGCGACCGTCACGCTTTCGGTGACCTGACCGACCGTCAAGGTCACGTCCGCGCGCCGGATGGCGTTGGGCGTGATGCCGATTCCGGTTTGCGTGTAGGCTTGGAACCCCTGCGACGTCACCGTGAGGGTATAGGTGCCCGGCGGCAGGCCCGGAAGGCTGTAGCCACCTACCGAGTTGGTTGTCGTCTCACGAGTGAAATTGGTTTCCTGATTCTTGGCGACGACCGTGGCGCCGCCCACCGCAGCCTGGGTCGAATCCACCACGTTGCCGTCGAGAGTGCCCTGCAGGATTTGCGCGGGGGCGTTATACGGTGTAACCAATGTTAACGCTACGATCAAGACGAGAAACAAACCCACTACCGGTGATCCCCTAAGCATACCCAACCCTCCCCTAATCCCAAGTTGTTCCCCGGCACTTGGGTAAGACGCTTTTAGCACGGTTCTCCGAAGAAAGTCAATGCAGAAAGCGTCCGTAATGGCCGGAGAAGAAACGACGAAGTGTTAAATGTAGCGCCGGGGGACGCGCCGGCCGAGACCGCACAGAATCTCATACGGCACGGTATGGGCATAGTCAGCGAGATCTTGAGCCGTGAGAGTTTCAGCCCCGTCCTGACCGAGAAGCGTGACCCAGTCGCCCGGACGCACCGCGGGTGTGGCGGTGAGATCCACCAGGCAGGAATCCATGCTCACCAGTCCCAGGAGGCGGGTGCGGTAGCCGCCGGCGAGCACCGGACCGCCATTCGAGAGGCGGCGGCTGAGACCGTCGGCATACCCCGCGGCGGCGACGCCCACGCGCATGGAGCGCTCGGTCCGGTAGGTGGCGCCATAGCCGAGCGGAACGCCGGGGCCGAAATCGCGGACCGCCAGCACGCGGGCCCTCCAGGTGAGCACCGGCCGGACCTCGAAAGCCGGCGCGATCCCGGCCCCGACAGGTGGCAGGACGCCGCCGTAGAGCGCGAGTCCCGGGCGAACCATCGTTCCCCAGGCTTCGGGACGGTAGGCGACCGCGGCCGTGTTGGCCAGGTGGACCACGTCCGGACGCAGTCCGCGGGCGGCGAATTGCTCGAGCAGGTGGCGAAAGCGGGCCAACTGGTCGGCGGTCTGGCCGCTGCCGAAATCCTCCGAGGACGCGAAGTGCGTGGAGAGACCTTCCAAGCGCAGCCCGGAAGAGGCGGCCAGGAGGCCGGCGGCTTCGGCCGCGCAGCCCTCCGGCAGCCCCAGGCGGCCCATGCCGGAGTCAAACTCCACGTGAATCCGGAAGGGCGACTCGCGGCCGCGAGCCCAGGCGTCGAGCTCGCGCAACTGTTCCACGCTCTGCACCGTCGGAGTAAGGTTGAACTCGGCGAGAGCGTCGAACTCGGCGCCCAGGCACTCTTCGAGCAGCACGATCCGGCCGGCGAGGCCCGCTTGCCGCAGTTCGACGCCCTCACCCACCTCGGTAACCGCAAACCAGCCGGCCCCGGCGGCCGCGAGGGTGCGCGACACCTCGACCGCGCCGTGGCCGTAGGCGTCCGCCTTGACCACGGCCAGCACCTCGACGGACGATCCGCTGGCCGGACAAACTGCCGCGCGCAGCGCCCGGTAATTGGCCGCGAGTTGGGACCGTGAGATTTCAGCGTAGGAACGCACTCTAATGCCGTGCCCGCCCGTCCTCTTTAAGCATAGCGTCTTGCGGGAGCGCCCTAGAAGGGGGCGTCCGGCGGCGGGGCTGGATCGTCTAAATCCTCGGCCCGGTTCTCGAACATGGTGAACTTGTGAAGAAAGACGAGCTGCATCTTGCCGGTGGGTCCGTTGCGCTGCTTGGCCAGGATCAGCTCGGCCAGCCCGTGCAGGTCCTCGCGGTCGGGCTTGTAGACTTCTTCGCGGAAGATGAAGCCGACCACGTCGGCATCCTGCTCGATCGACCCCGACTCGCGCAGATCGCTCAACTGCGGGCGGTGGTCGCCGGTGCGGACCTCCGGGGCGCGGCTGAGCTGCGAAAGGGCGATAACGGGAACCTCGAGTTCTTTGGCGAGCTGCTTCAAGCCGCGGGAGATGGCCGAGATTTCTTGCGTCCGATTCTCGGATTTCGACTTGCCGGTCATCAACTGCAGATAGTCGACGATCACCAGCTTGAGACCGTGCTCGTGCCGCAGGCGGCGGCACTTGGCGTGCATCTCCATGATGTTCGTCGTGGCGGAGTCGTCGATGAAGAGCGGGCTGCGCACCAGCTCGTTCAGTGCGCCCGAGAGGCGGCGGCGCTCCTCCGGGTTGAGGAAGCCGCCCCGGAAGCGGTGGCTATCCACCCGCGCGAGACCGCACAACATACGCGACAACAGCGACTCCTTCGACATTTCGAGCGAAAAGACCGCCACCGGATGCTCCAGCTTCACGGCGACGTGCTGGGCGATGTTCAGGGCGAGCGCCGTCTTGCCCATGCTCGGACGCGCCGCGATAATGCACAGCTCGGAAGGCTGCAGCCCGGTGGTCATCTCGTCGAGCTTGGTGAAGCCGGTGGAAAGACCGCGCAGCCGCTTGCTCGGGTCGAGGAAGGTCTGGATGCCGCCGGGGAAGCCCTCCACGATCTGGCGCGGGTTGGCAAGGCCGCCCCGGATGCGCGCGTCGCCCACTTTCAGGATCAGGTCCTCGGCGCGCCCGAGGATCTCGTCCACCTCCTCGCTCGCGTCGAGACACTGCGACATGATGGCCTGGGAGGTGAAGATCAGCCGGCGCAGCAGGGCCCGGTCCTTGACGATGCGAACGTAGCTGTCGATGTTCTCGAAGCGCGGCAGGCCCTCGGTGAGCTTGGAGAGATAAGCTACCCCGTCGCAGGACTCGAGCTGGCCATGCTTCAGCAACTCGTTGGCGACGGTGAGATACTCGATCTTTTCGGAGCGCTCGTAAAGATCGAGCATGCGCTGGAAGATGCGGCGGTGCTTTTCGAGCGAGAAATCGTCGGGTTCGAGGGTGCCGGCGACCTGGGGAAAAACGGCGTCCGAAAGCAGAATGGACCCCAGGACAAACTGCTCGGCCTCGGGGTTGGCCGGCAGCCCCCGGTCAAGTGCCGTGCCTGTAGCAGAGGCAGCCATGAGAGACGTCACAGCCTATCCGATATGGCCCCCGGATGCGAGGCTTTCTCTAAGGCGCTTTGTTACCAAGTCCTTAGGCTGTGGGAAGGGCCGTTTTGTCCACAATTTACGTGGCTCCATCCGTTAATCCTTTGCCTTCAGGTAGTTGCGCTGTGGACCAAACTGTGGATAAGCCCCGGCTCACAGGCCTCCCGTACTCGCTTGTAACTTGCTTTGTTACCAATATGTTGCATTTGTCACGCACTTTCACACGCACGTAATTCACATCGTCTCTGTTTGGAACATTGTGCCACGATTCTGTAGCGAAGAAAAGAGGAAACTAAAGAGAAGATTTAGGAAAGATGCGGAGGGCGGATGGGGCAGTTGACAGGGTCGGCCGCGAGCCGCTAGACTGTGAAAGGATCCCTAGCAAGTCGGGGCGTGGCTCAGCCTGGCTAGAGCGCCTGGTTCGGGACCAGGAGGCCGGAGGTTCAAATCCTCTCGCCCCGACCATTACACCCCCATCTCCGCCTTTCGGTCCACCTCAAGCTTGCCGGTACCGCCTTTCTTTCTTAAGATCCGCGACCCTCCAGTAGCGGTATCCTTGGGGCGACCACCGCGCTCGACGCGCGGCGCTAGCACGGGCGTTGCCCAGAGAGAGGAGTCGTGTCCAGATGCGATTGCTTAGACGAATTGCGTTCCTCACCGCCAGCTTGGGACTGTTTTGGGCGCTGTTCGGCCAGCAGGCCGAAGTGCGCGGCCCGGGCCAACTGCTGGTGTGGACGCCGCTACCCGTGCAGCCTAACGAATGGGTGGCGCCCAACAAACCTCTGACGAGGCTCTCCGACCTCCGCGCCAAGCACGCAGGCGAGCAGAATTGGACCGAGACCGTCGTCAGCGATAACCTTTTCCACGGCGACTATATCTCCATGGCGCCCGGCGCGAAGACGCCCCGGCGGTTTCATCAGGACAACCGCGCCTGGTGGATCGTGCAGGACGGGCAAATCCGTTTCACGATCGAAGGCCAGGAGCCGTTCGTCGCCTCGAAAGGGTTCCTGGTGCAGGTGCCGCACCGCAATGTCTACAGCCTGGAAACGGTGGGCAACCGGCCGTCGCTGCGATTCGAGGTGACCATCGCAAATTCGAACACCATGTATCCGATCGATGAGACGCCCCCGCCCGCGCCGGGCGTCAAGTTCGCGAGAACGAGGGTCGCCAACGTGAAAGGCTCGTACGACAAGGCGAACGTGCCGTTCATCGACTACACCGAGACCATCGCGGGAAACGCGAAACCAAAACAAAACCAAAATCAATTCATCGGCGACTCTCACGGCATCGTTAACATCATCCGAGGCAACCCTAAAACGCAGGCGCCGGCGCGAGACGAGGACAAGGGCCACCTGCATGTAACCGGCCCGGAGTTCTGGTTCACTCTGGAGGGCCAGATGGAGTTCAAGATCGGTTCTCTTCCCATCTTCGTGGCCGACCAGGGTGACATCGTCTACGCGCCCGCCCAGACCTGGCATCGTGTGCGTTTCGCCGGCGCCGGCATGGCGACGCGCCTCGCGATAGTGGGATACGCGAATTCTCACGTTTTCCAGCCCCCGGAGGAACTCGCGGGCCGCGCGGAACAATAAACTGCTGCCAGCACCCTGCAGTGCGCCGCAGGAACGACCGAAGGGAGTAGAGCGTGAATCGCCGTGACGTTTTGAAAATCGGGGGCGCCGTGCTTGGGGCGGGGGCCGCCGCCGCCCGGCCCCGGGTCGCCAAGAAAGTGATCGTGGTCGGAGCCGGCCTCGCGGGTCTCTCCTGCGCCTATGACCTGATGAAGCGCGGGCACGAAGTCGTCGTGCTCGAGGCGAGCGGCCGCCCGGGAGGCCACGTTCGCACGGTCCATGATCCGCTGGCCGACAACCTCTACGCCGACGTGGGCGCCGAGCATTTCTACTACCCCGGCTATAACACCTACTGGAAATACATGCAGGAGTTCGGCCTGGCGCACATCGCCTACCCGCGCCGCGATGACATGGTGCGCTTCATCAGCGGCAAGCTCTATACCGAAAAAGACCTGCACAGCAAAGCGAATCTCGCGTCACTGGGTTTCAACCAGCGCGAAATCGAGTTCTTGAGCGAGCGTCTCTGGTGGGACCTGGTGCTGTTGTATATCCAGCCCTACGTCGACCGGATCAAGGACGAGAACGACCCGTTCAGCGCCGGCCTCAACGACCTGGACCAGATATCCCTCAGCGACCTGTTGCGCCGCGATGGCGCCTCCGCCGCGGCGGTTCAATTCGCGGGAGGTCCCGGTTCCGCGCTGCAGGTGATCTGGAACGCGGCAGTCAAAAAGCTACGCGGCACGCCGCTGCTCAGCAAGAAACTGTTCCGTCTCGTCGGGGGCAATCAGCGGATGACCGATGCCTTTGCCTCCCGCCTGAAGGAGCGGGTTCACCTGGGGTGTCCGGTCCTCGCGATCGAGCATGGCGCGACCGGCGTTCGCGTCCGCTACCGCGAGTTCGGAGAAGAAAAGACGATGGAAGCCGACCACCTGGTGAGCTGCATCTCGCTGGTGGTGCTGCGGCAAATGCCGGTGACTCCCGGATGGACGGAAGACAAGAAGTTTATCATTCAGGAGATGCCCTACTATACGCGGACGCGCGTCGTCCTGCAGTCGCGGACCAGATTTTGGAAGAAGGACGGCGTCAGTCCGAACTGGGAACCGCCCCATCCGACGCTCCGGGAGTTGTGGCACATGGCCGAGGAAGTGAATACGCCCCGAGGCATTCTGATCGGCGGAGCGGAACCCGGTGTGACCGCCCCACAGGCGGAGGCGACTTTCCACAAACTGTATCCGGGCAAGTCGGCCGACTTAGAGCAGGTGTTCGTGCATGACTGGTCGAAGGATCCTTGGGCCTCGGCCTGCGAGCGCATCCCGGTCAAACCGGGACAACTGGCCAAGTTTTGGCCGAAAGTTACCGCACCGGTGGGCCGGATTCATTTCGCGGGCGCCTATTGCGCGAACATCGCCGGCGGCCAGGAAGCGGCTCTCGAATCGGGACACCGGGCCGCCAATGAGATCGACCAGGCCTGATCGCGTTACTCGGGCAAAGCAAAAACGTACAACGCCTGGCCGCTCTGCGGAATCTTGATGTCCGGCGCGATCACCGCCGGCACGTTGCGCGGGCTGCCGCCGCCCAGTCCGGTCATCACCGCGATGTACTGCTTGCCGTCGGCGGTGTATGTAACCGGGAAGCCCTGCACCGACGTGCCCAGCCGCGTCTCCCACAACACTTTCCCGGTTTTCACATCGACAATGTGGACGCCGCGGTTGATGTCCCCGACCAGCACCCAGCCGCCCGCGGTCGACAGCGCGGCCGTGAGGAACGGCGCGTGCTGCTCGTATTTCCAGACCTCATTCATGGTCTTCACGTCGTAGGCCGCGAGCTTGCCGATCTGGCCATTGGTGCCCGGCATCTCCAGGAATTTGCGGTCTGCGCCGCCGCCGCCGCCAGTGCCGTTGAAGTCGATTTCGCGCGCCGTGAAGTCCATGCACGATTGGCTGAGCGGCGCGATCAGCAGCCCGGTCGGCTGGTTATAGCTCATCCCCTGCCAGTTCTTGCCGCCTTCGGTGCTGGGGCACACATTGATCGGCTTGTTGAGCTGCATCTCGAGAATATCCGCGCGATAGCGCGGCGTCCCGGTCTGGGGATCGATCGAACTCCACACCGTCTGCTTCACCATTTCCTTGCTGCCGAGATACTGTCCCGTCCGGCGGTCCAGCTTCCAGAGGACGCCCGCCTTGCCGGCGCTGAACGACACCTTCTGATCGCCGATGTCGACGAGCACGCGCTCGAAGACTTCGTCGAGATCGAACGATTCTCCCGGCGCATGCTGGAAAAACCAGACCAGCTTGCCGGTCTCGGGATTCAGCGCCACGGTCGAGTTCGCGTAGAGCGTCTTGTCGAACGGCGTCAGCTTGCGGCTGAGGAAATTCCACGGCTTCGACTGCGCCACGCCCCAATACGTGATGTTGAGATCGGGATCGTAGCTCCCCGCCAGCCACGTCTCCGCGCCCCCCCGGTTGTTCATCGGCAGTTTGCCCCACGTGTCGCTGCCGGGCTGCCCTTCGCGCGGAATCGTATAGAACCGCCACGCGCGCTGCCCGCTGTGGATGTCGAAGGCGGAAATGTAACAGCCTTCGCCGTCAAATTTCGTGCAGCCGGTCAAGCCCATCAGGACCTTGTCGCCAATGACGATGGCGCCGCTAGTGGAAGGATGCGGTTTGTCGGAGGCCGGCGTGTCCCAGAGAATCTGCCCGTTCCGGGCATTGATCGCCACCATGTGCGCATCACTGGTTGGCAGGAAAACTTTGTCCTCGGCGATGGCGATGCTGCGGATGCCGCCGTATCCCGGCGCCTGATCGGGACCCACGCGCGTTTCCCAGATCAGATCGCCCGTCTTGGCGTTGAGCGCCTGGACGATGTTGCTCGGGCTCGCCAGATAGATGATGCCGTCGTGCACGATCGGGGTCGTCTGGTTCGCCCCGGAGTCGTTCATGGACCAGACCCACTTCAAGCGCAGGTCTTTCACGTTGTCGCGCGTGATCTGATCGAGCGGGCTGTAGCTGTGTCTCTGATAGTTACGCCCGAAGATGAGCCAATCCCCGGCGGGCGGATTCCTGAGCATGGCAGGCGTCACCGGGACGTAGTTCTTGACCTCGCCCACCACGCTGACGCCGCGCCTCGCGCTGGCGCCGCCCCGGGCCTGTCCGGACGTCGAGCCCGCCCCGAGCACCATGGAGCCGGCGCCGGCAGCGCCGCGGCCACCGCCGCCTGCGACTGGCGCGAAGCCCGGAGGGGCCTGGCCGGTGGCAATCGTCCGGAGCAGCGTGGTAGCGCCCGCGGTCAGCGCTTGCGGACCGGCCGGAGCGCCGTTGCGCTGCAGGATGAACGCGGTCACATTCAGCGCCGCCCCTTCGCCGAGCGATCCCGGATTGGTCGGCGGCATTCTTTCCAGGCTCACGCCGAAGAGCTCGCTCACCATCTTGGGACCCCACTTGAGCATGAAGGTGCCCCCCGCGAGCGCCGGCGAGTCGCCCGTGCCTCCGAAGTCCAGGCCGTGGCACGCCGAACAATTCTGGATGTAGATAGCGCGCCCCGACTGGGCCTGCGCGGCGGTGTAGATAGCGGGCCGCTGCGGCGCCTGCTGCGCGGCCAGCGCCATCGCTCCAAGGACGGAGGCAAGGAGCAATCGAGACGGGAGTGTTAAACGCTGCATGGCGAGTCCCCTCTGTTGTGATACCCGAAGATCATACTATACAGAGGATCGGGCGTCGCCGCAGGATTGCTTTCCTTAGCGGGCCGCGTAAGTCTTACTGAACCCATTGCGGCCGTTGGTGATGGTGAACTTGCCATCCCGCCCGACGGACGCCTTGATCCAGTTTCCCTGGCAGTCCTTCGTGTCCTCGAGATTCGCGATCATGTCTTCCGCCGTGTTGTGGCCGGGGTCGCTATCGAGCAGCGAGCGATGTCCCTGCCAGATGCCTTCGATCCCGGGTATCGTGGCGAGCCTTCGATAGGCATTCTTCTCATACGCTGCCGCCGGCGCGCCGGAAGTAGTGAGCGACTTGACGCTGCCGTCAACCTGTCCGAGGCCCTTGCGCGGTCCGTTGTTCACGACGACGACCTGCGGCCGGATGGCGCCGAGAAACGCCGGCGCTCCGGCGCCGTCAAAGGATCCGTGGCGCCCGGTCTGATAAAGCGTTACGCGGCCCAGCTTGTTTACCGGACACGCCAGTTCCATCTCTTTCGCCCAGTCGAGGTCGATCAGGTTCAGGAATGTGAACTTGCCGTAGGTGAGAAGCACTCCCACCCCGCGCCCGTTCTCGGGACCGGCCGGGGCCTTCCGTTCGGCATTGGCGCACAACGGATTGTCCCCGCCGCCGTGCACCGGCTTCGCAAGAATCTGCTCATTTGACGAGACCACCAAAGCCTGCAGGCCCTTCACGGGAATCGTGTCTCCCGGTTTCACGATCGTGCGCCTCCCGGCGGAGACGGTCTTGTAACTGTCGAGCCACTGCTGGTTCTCTTTCTCGATCGCGTCCCCGCGATCGAAGAACCTGCCGATGGGTATCAGTTTCGAGAGCGCGGCCAGCCCGCCCGCATGATCGGCGTGGAAATGGCTGATCACCAGGTAATCGATCTTCTTCAGGCCCGCCTGCTGGGTCGCCGCATAGATGCGCCGGGCGTCCCGGTCCCCTACCGTCCACCCGGTGTCGATCAGCAGGGATTCTCCGGAGGGTGAAACCAGCAGAGTGGAGGCCCCGCCCTCGACGTCGATCCAGTAGATATCCAAATTGCGGGACTGCGCGTCGAGCCTCCCGGCGGGAACCAGCACCAACGCGAGCAGGAAAAGTAGCAGCATGATGGACTCCTGACGTGCCAACGTCACAGCATCTCCAGCGGACGCGGGCCGGCCGGAGGCGGGAACAGATCCTCCAGCTCCGCCAGTTGCGCCGTGGTCAGCCGCTGGTCGAGCGCTCCGAGATTCTCGTTCAGCCGCTCCCGGTGGCCCGTCTTCGGAATGACGATGATGTCGTCCTTGGCCAGCAGCCAGGCGAGCGCCGCCTGCGCCGGCGTCATACCGTGGCGGCGCGCGAAGCCGGCGAGCTTCGATTTCCCGGCGAGTTTGCCCTGCTCGATCGGCGAATACGCCATGACCGGAACCCGCCTCTCGCGGAGCCACGGCAGCAAGTCCCACTCAATACCGCGGCGTCCGAGATTGTAGAGCAGTTGATTCGTCGCGACCGCCTGGCCTCCCGGAACCGGCCACAGCTCCCGCATATCGCTGCGATCCAGATTGCTGACACCGTAGTAACGGATCTTGCCCGCCTGCTGCAGCGCCAGGAAAGCCTCCATCGTCTCGGCGAACGGTACGGCGCCCCGCCAATGCAGCAGATAGAGATCGAGGCGGTCCGTCCGGAGCCGGCGCAGACTTCGCTCGCAGGCGGCCACAGCCCCTTTGCGGGAGGCATTGTGCGGATACACCTTGCTCACCAGGAACGCCTCGTCGCGGCGATCCCCAAGCGCCTCGGCGATGAGTTCCTCGGCCTTGCCCTCGCCATACATCTCGGCCGTATCGATCAGGGTGGCGCCGCGGTCGAGGCCGAGACGCAGCGTGGCGATCTCCTCTTCCCGGGTCGCCCGATTCTCTCCGAGACGCCACGTCCCCAGGCCAAAGGCGGGAACGCGCTCGCCCCCGGGCAGCGCGACCGTCTTCACATGCCCCTCAAGTACTCATGCACCAACTGGACCGCCATCGCCCCCTCCCCCACCGCCGAGGCGACCCGCTTGGTCGAGCCGGCGCGCACGTCTCCGGCCGCGAACACGCCCCGCCGGCTGGTTTCAAGCAGCAGCGGCTCCCGTCCGGCGGTCCGCGTGGGCGACCGCTTCAGGGCCGGGCCGGTCAGAATAAAACCCCGCGCGTCAGTCTCGATTTCCGCCGGCAGCCAGTCGGCCCGGGGAGTGGCTCCGATGAAGCTGAACAGCGCCGAAGTTTCGAGGCGACGCCCCTGCCCCGTCTTGCGATTCACCGTTTCGACGGCGCCGAGGTGACCGTCGCCGTGCATGCTTCGCACCTCGGTATCGCGCAGCAGCTCAATCTTATCCGTCTGTTCGATGCGCTTGACGAGGTAGCTCGACATGTTCTTGTAAAGATCGTCGCCGCGAATCAGAAGGAATACTTTGCGCGCTTGTCCCCCGAGAAAAACGGCGGCTTGGCCGGCGGAGTTGCCGCCGCCCACGACAATCACGTCCGTTCCCCGGCAGAGCTGCGCTTCCATAGGGGTCGCGGCATAGTAAACACCGCGGCCCTCAAACCGCTCGCACCCTTCCACGTTCAGCCGGCGGTATTCGGCGCCGGTGGCGATCAGCAGACACTTGGCCACCAGGGTCTCGCCGCCCTCGAGATGCAGAACCGGATACGTCTGGTCGAACGTCAGGCCGGTGACCGGTGTGGGAATGGATAAGAGCGCTCCGAACTTATTGGCCTGTAACACTGCGCGGTCCGTCAGTTCGGCGCCGGTAATGCCGGTGGGAAAGCCGAGATAGTTCTCGATGCGCATGCTGCTGCCGGCCTGTCCTCCCGGCGCCGTTCGGTCCAGGACTACGGTGTTCAGCCCCTCGGAGGCGCTATACACCGCCGCCGCCAGTCCCGCCGGTCCCGCCCCGACCACCGCCAGGTCGTACACCACCTGATCGAGCGGGCGGTGGATGCCGATGGCGTTCGACAGCTCAAGATTGGAGGGGTTGCGCAGCAGCACCTGGTGTCCGCAGGCGACCACCGGGGTGTCCGCCTCCGTAACCCCGAAGGTCCGGAGCAGGCGATCGACCTCGGGCTCGGCCTCCAGGTCCATCCAGGTGAACAGCACCCGGTTCTTGGCCAGGAAGTCGCGTATCCGGAAGGTGTCCTGCGAATACCGCGAGCCGATCAGGCGCAGGCCCGTGAAGTTGGGCGACTCCCGCAGGAGTTGCCGCCGCGCCATGAAGGCCTGCAGGATGAGGTCGCTGAGCTGCGGGCACTGGTTCAATAGCTTTCGCAGGGAGTCGCCCGACAGCTCATAAGCTTCGCAATCGCCGCGCGCGATCGCCGTCACCACGGCAGGGTTGCCGGTCAGGTGGGACACGTCCCCGGTAAACTGCCCAGCCCGGTGGACCACCAGGGTCTTCGGCGGGTCGCCGTAGGGGTCCACGATCTCGACTTCTCCCGACTTGATGACGAAGAACTTGAAGTCGCGATCGCCGACCTGGAAGAGCGTTTCGCCGTCCGCGTGCCGTTTGAGCGACGTCAAAGTACAGCCCGCCAGCGAGGCCATCTGGGCCTCGTCCAGCGTGGGGAAGGCGATGGCCTGCAAATCGTGCTCTGGCATGGTTCACCCCCGCAAGTACGGCTCGAAGCGTGCCGGCACTCCGAGCTCGGTCTCATCGACGAAACACCAGGCCCACCGCTCGCCGGGCTCGAAGGACGCCATTACCGGGTGGGCTGTATCGTGGAAGTGCCGGCTGGCATGCCGGTTCGCCGAGCTGTCACAACAGCCGACGTGGCCGCAGGTCAGGCAGAGGCGCAGATGCACCCAGGCCGAGTGCATTTTGAGGCATTCTTCACAACCGCGGGCGCGCGGGGAGACGGGATCAAGACCAGTCAAGTGTCGGCACGTCATGATACGAACCCTCCGAGGATGGTGGACGGCGGCGCGAACGGCTCCAAAGCCAGGTGCGAAATTATAGAATAACAACCGTGCCGGAAAAGCACACCGTGGCGGTCTTAGGGGGAGGGGTCGGCGGACTCAGCGCCGCTCACGAACTTGCCGAGCGCGGTTTCGCCGTTACGGTCTGCGAGCAGCGGGAAACCTTCGGCGGCAAAGCCCGCAGTGTTTCCGTACCCGGCACCGGAACCGGGGGACGCCGGGACCTTCCGGGCGAGCACGGCTTCCGGTTTTTTCCAGGGTTCTACAAACACGTCACCGACACGATGAAGCGCATTCCGTTCGGTGACCAGGGAGCAAGCTGTTACGACAACCTAGTAGCCGCCACACGGATCCTACTGGCACGCGCCGGCAAGGCCGAAACCTTGTGGGTCGCCCGGTTCCCCGAAACCCTGGCGGATCTGGAGACGGCGCTGCTCGAGCTGTTCACCAGCCTGGATATCTCCCTGGAGGAGAGAGAGTTCTTCGTCAAAAAGCTGCTGGGACTGGCCACCAGTTGCGACGCGCGGGGCCTCCAGGAATTCGAACCGACCCCGTTCTGGGACTTCATCGAGGCCCCGAGCAAATCCGAAAACTATCGGAAGTACCTGGGGCAGGGGTTCACGCGCTCGCTCGTCGCCATGCGCGCCGAAGAGAGCAGCACGCGCACCGGCGGGCGCATCCTGTGGCAGCTCTTTTACTCCTTGCTGATCCCCGGCCGCGTTTTCGATCGCCTGCTCAACGGGCCGACCAACGACGTGTGGATCGATCCCTGGCGCAAGTACTTGACCGATCGCCTCGGTGTGGTTCTGCAACCGCAGGCGACGGTGCGGTCTCTCAATCTTGCGGGCGGGCCCGGCGATCGCAAGCTGGGCAGCGTCACGATCGAGCACGGCGGACAGCGCTCCGAAATTACCGCGGACTTCTATGTAGCGGCCATGCCGGTGGAGGTCATGCAGGGTCTGGTCGGGGAAGATCTGCGCCAGGCGGCTCCGTCTCTTTCCCGGCTGAACGGGCTGCGGACGGCTTGGATGAACGGCCTCCAGTTCTATTTGAGAGCCGACCGGCCGCTGGCCAACGGGCACGCCATCTACCTGGATTCGAGCTGGGCGCTGACTTCGATCTCACAGCGGCAGTTCTGGCACAACTACGATTGGTCGCAGTATGGCAACGGGCAGGTGGGCGGCATCCTTTCCGTGGACGTGTCGAACTGGACCTCCCCGGGGAACTTCAACGGCAAAACGGCCATGGAGTGCGCCACCCGCGAGGAAGTGAAAGACGAGGTCTGGGCGCAATTGAAGGCGGCGGTACCGCAACTCCAGGATGACGACCTCGTCGGCTGGTTCCTCGATCCCGACATCCTGTTGCCGAATCCGACCGGTGTGGCCAACCTCGAGCCGCTGCTGATCAATCATGCTGGATCGCTCGCGCTTCGTCCCGAGGCCCACACCGAAATTGCAAACCTGTTTCTGGCTTCCGACTACGTCCGCACTTACACCGACCTCGCCACCATGGAGGCGGCCAATGAGGCGGCGCGGCGGGCGACCAACGCGATCGTGGCGGTGTCCGGCGTGGACGCGCCTCCTTGCGGCCTTTGGAAATTCGACATACCGCCCTGCGTCGAGGCGGCGCAAGTCCTCGACGAGATCCGCTTCCGCCTGGGGCAGCCGAATCTGATCCTGGGAAGACGCTATCCGTGAAACTACTCGGGCCGGGCGCGGCGGCCGCCGGCGGGAGGTTCCCAGCCGTCGTTGGAAGGCCCGTGCTGCGTAAACTTCACGTCCTTACTGAGCGGATGTCCCGTCCGGAAGTTCTCGTGGGTCATGCCGAAAAACTTGCCCGCTTTCAAGACCGCATCGTGAGCGCTGATGAGCAATTGCTGGTGACGCGGGTCATCTTCCGGGATTCCTGAGAAATTGGCCATGTCGTTGTTCCCGACGATCACGACGTCGATCCCGGGGACGCGGGCGATCTCGTAAGCATTCGCCACGCCGACCGGTGTTTCGATCATTGCTACCACCAGCATGTTGTCATTGATGGTCGCGCGGTAGTCGACGCCCTTCACCCCCCAGATGCTGCGCGCCTGTCCGCCGCCCTGGCTCCTCCGGCCTTCCGGCGGATAGCGGGAATAGCGGGCCGTCTGCTGCGCCTTCTCCACGGTGTCGATGGTCGGCATGATAATCCCCAGCATGCCGATATCGGTGGCGTGCTGGAGCGAGCTTTCGAGCTCGTCCGCTATGCGCACCATGGGCGTCGCGCCCACTCTCGGGCAGGCCGCCAGCATTTTCGCGATGTCGTCCCACGACATCGTGCTGTGCTGCATCTCAAACCACGTGAAGTCGTAATGCGGCGCCGCCTCGCAATAGCCCTTCGGATCGAAGCGCGAGATCGTGTGGCCGTTGATCTGTTTGCCGTCCAGCAGCTTTTGCTTCGCCGTGTTGTAGAGCTTCGCCGGCGCGGCGCCCGTCTTGCGGTCCTGGGCGAGAGCCGGGAGGCTGGGTATTAGGACTGCCAAGCACGAGAAAACCAAAATTCTTCTAATCGTGAGGGTCATAATCAGCTCCGTAGGGGTTCTTTCTATCACAACGCCCCAGGAACAGCAACCCTTGTGACGACACCCTTGTGGCGGACCGCAAACCAACATTATTGGCTCGCCTGAGCCAGCCCCGGGTGTATACTGCAATTGTCCGGAAGACGACTAGGGAAAGTTCCGGCCAATGGGAGGGCGGGAATGGGGTCCTTCAGGCTCGAGACGAGGCGGATGTCGAGGCGACGTTCGCGGGCGTGGCGCACGTCGATCTTGGCTCTCCTCCTCAGCGGCGGAGTGGTCGCCGTGGCCCTGTTGGACGCGCAGGCCCCACCCCGCCAGACGCCTTCCCCCGCCGCCAATTCCCGGGCCGTCCTCGATAAGTACTGCGCCGCTTGCCACAACGAGAAGCTCAACACCGCCGGCCTCGCGCTAGAGAAGCTGGACGTCGCCCAGCCGAGCACCCATCCCGATAGTTGGGAGCGCGTGATCCGGAAACTTCGGACCGGTACGATGCCGCCGGCCGGATTGCCGCGGCCTGAGCCGGCTGCCTACAATGCGGTGGCGAGCTGGCTCGAGACGGACATCGACCGGGCCGCCGCCACGCATCCCAATCCCGGCCGGACCAACACCATCCACCGCCTGAATCGCACCGAATACAACAACGCCATTCGCGACCTCTTCGCGCTCGAAACGGATGTGCGGCCGCTGCTCCCCGGGGACGAGACCGCGGACGGCAGTTTCGACAACAACGCGGATGTCCTCTCGATTTCGACGTCGCACCTCGAACGGTACATGTCCGTGGCCCGTCAGATCACGCGCCTCGCGACGGGTCTCCCTCCCACCACCCCGGGGGTTCAGACCTTCGAGATTCCCTTGCACGCCGTGCAAGACGACCGGCAGAGCGAAGACTTGCCGTTTGGATCGCGGGGCGGCATGGCGATTCACTATCCGTTTCCGGTCGACGGCGAGTACCTGATCAAGATTCGTCTTCGCACGCAATATCAGGACTACATCATGGGCATGGGCTGGCCGCAGCATATCGACATCCGCGTCGACGGCAAGCTCGTGAAACGGTTCACGGTCGGTGGCGCAGCCCCGGGCAAGCCCTCCCCCGCCAGTTACGCCGGCGCCGGCAACTCCTTCGGCGACCCCGCTTGGGAGAAGTACATGAACACCGCGGACGCCGGCCTGGAAGTCCGCGTGCCCGTCCAGGCGGGACCGCGCGTCGTCGGCGTATCGTTCGTCCGGGAAAGGTGGGAGCCTGAATTCGTCCCGCAACCGCTGCAGCGCGGCCGGGTCCTGACGAACGACGAAGTGTACATGGAGTACGCGAGCGTGGGCTCGGTCCGCATCGGAGGCCCCTACCAGATCTCCGGGCCGGCCAAGGACACCCCCAGCCGCCGCGAGATTTTCGTTTGTCAGCCCCAGGCCGCCGCGGATGAGAGGGCCTGCGCCACAAAGATCCTTTCCAGGCTGGCCCGGCGCGCCTATCGCCGTCCCGTCACGGATCGGGACGTGCAGATGCTGGTCAAGTTTTTCGACAACGGCCGGCAGGAGGGTGGCAGCTTTGACACCGGGATTCAATTCGCGCTCGAGCGCCTCCTCGTCGACCCGGACTTCCTGCTGCGCGTGAATCGCGACCCGCCCGGCGCGACGCCTGGACAGGCCTATCGCGTGAGCGATCTGGAGCTGGCCTCGCGCCTGTCATTTTTCTTGTGGGGCAGCATCCCCGACGAGACTTTGCTCGACTTGGCCGAAGCCAAGAAACTCTCGGATTCGCGCACCCTGGATCAGCAAGTGCGGCGCATGCTGGCCGACCCCCGCGCCAACCGGTCAATCGTCAAGGATTTCGCCGCCCAGTGGTTGAATCTGCGCCGCGTCGCCGAGGTGGTGGTCGATCCGCGCTTCTATCCCAATTTTGACGAGAGCCTGCTCGAGGCATTCCAGCAGGAAACGGAGCTGTTCGTCGGCAGTACCCTGCAAGAGGATCGCAGCGTCCTGAACCTCTTGAAAGCCGACTACACGTTTGTCAATGAACGGCTGGCGCGGCATTACGGCATTCCGGGAATTTACGGCAGCCGCTTCCGGCGCGTCTCCCTCCCGAATCCGGAACAGCGCGGCGGCTTGCTCGCCCACGGCGGACTGCTCGCGGCCACGTCTTACCCCGACCGGACCTCGCCCGTCCTGCGCGGGAAATGGCTGCTCGATAATATTTTCGGCATGCCTCCACCGCCGCCTCCCCCCGGCGTAGACACCACTCTGCCGGAGGCCAAGCGAGGGGCCCGGCCCCTCTCGATACGCGAGAAGCTGGAACAGCATCGCAAGAACGCCGTCTGTTCCAGTTGTCATTCGCTCATTGATCCCGTGGGCTTCGCGCTCGAGAGTTACGACGTGCTGGGTGGATTGCGGTCCGTTGACGAAGGCGGCAACCCAATCGATGCCACGGGAACCATGCAGAACGGCCAGAGCGTTGACGGGATTGCGGGCCTGCGGTCGCTGCTGTTGGATCAGCCTGAGGGGTTTGTGGGCACCGTGACGGAAAAGCTCCTGGCCTTCGCCCTCGGGCGCAAGCTGGACTACTACGACAAGCCGGCCGTGCGCAAGATCGTCCGCGACGCGGCGCCCCAAGACTACCGCTGGTCCGCGCTCCTTCTCGGGATTGTCGAGAGTCCCGCCTTTCAGATGCGGGCCGCCCAGGGGCCGGTGGAACGGGCGTCCAAGTAGGCGTACAGGTTAAGGTTAGCTTGGTGTAAGATATAGGACAAGGAGAGGACAGCCATGACTGGAAAATCACTGCCGCGGCGGACCATCGTGCGGGGCCTGGGCATCTCGCTGGCGCTGCCGTTGCTCGATTCCATGTTCCCAGCCTTCTCGGCGACCACCCCTAAGCCCGTCCATCGGTTCCAAGCCGTCTACGTGCCGAACGGAATGGCCATGGAGTACTGGTCGCCCACCAAGGAAGGGAAAGACTTCGAGCTGACCCCCATCCTCGAGCCGCTGGCCGCCTTCAAGAACCAGATGCTCGTGCTGTCCGGCATACGCGCGAACTGGAACTACATTCACGCCGGCGCCTCCGGGTCCTTCCTGACGGGTACCACCCGCGGCGGACGTACCGAAGTCGAAATCTTGGCGGATGTCTCGATCGACCAGTTGCTCGCGAGGAAATTCGGCAAAGAGACGCAAGTCGCCTCGCTCGAGCTCTCCATGGACGCCCCGAACAACGCCGGCGCCTGCACCGGCGCCCTGAGTTGTGCTTACACCCACACGATCTCCTGGCGCAGCCCCACCCAGCCGTTGCCGATGGAGTGCAATCCGCGGGCGGTGTTCGAGAAGCTGTTTGGCGACAGCGGCAGCACGGAGCGGGCGGCGCGCGAAGCGCGGCTGCGGCAGCACAAGAGCATTCTCGACTCCGTGACGGAGAGGCTGGCCAGCCTCAAGAGCGAGATCGGGCCGCAGGACCAGGTCAAGGTGGATCAATACACCGACGCCGTGCGGGACGTCGAGCGGCGCATCCAGAGGGCCGAGGAACAGAGCAGCATCGAGCTGCCCGTTATGGAGCAGCCGCAGGGCATACCTCCGGTCTTTGAAGACCACCTGGATCTGATGTTTGACCTGCAGCTCCTGGCCCTTCGTACCGACCTGACGCGCGTCATCACCTTCATGGTGGGCAAGGAACAGAGCGCCCGTCCCTACCCGCAAATCGGCGTACCCGAGGCGCACCATCCGCTGTCGCACCACAACAACCAGCCCGCCGTGATCGAGCACATGTCGAAGATCAACCGCTATCACACCGAGCTGTTCTCGAAGTATCTGGCGAAGCTCCGCGCGACGCCCGACGGCGACGGCACCCTGTTGGACAATATGACGATCATGTATGGCTCGGGCATTTCCAACAGCAACGCGCACTCGCCCGTCAACCTGCCTATCCTGCTCATGGGCGGCGGGGCCGGAAAGCTCCACGGCGGCAAGCATCTCAAGTTTGCCGACAAGCCATCCATCGCCAACCTGCTGCTGACCCTGATGGAGAAGCTCGACGTGCCGGTCGAAAAGCTGGGCGGCAGCACCGGCAAGGTCGACCTGGATCTGCTTTCCGGCGTTTAAGCGAAGCATCGCAGCATAGCGCAGCATAGGGGGAGGGCAAACGGATGACAGTCCGGTGGCTACGCTTGATCGTGGTAGGAATGGCCGTGACTCTCGTCACGGCGGCGGCTCCTGGTCCCACGCTGGTCGACGCGGCCAAGAACGCCAACCGCGAGGCCCTGCGCGCCCTGCTCCAGCCCGGTACCGACGTCAATGCGGCCGAGGGGGACGGCACCACCGCCTTGCATTGGGCGAGCTACCGGGACGATCTCGAAAGCGCCGACCTGCTCATTCGCGCCGGCGCCAATGTAAACGCGGCCAACGATCTGGGCGCCACACCGCTGTGGACGGCCTGCCAGAACCGCAGCGCGGCCATGGTCCGCAGGCTGCTCGAAGCGGGCGCCAACCCGAACGCGAAGCTCATCTCCGGCGAGACGCTGGTGATGACGGCCTCCCAGACGGGCGCCGCCGACGTGGTCGAGCTGCTGCTCGCCAAGGGCGCGGATCCGAACGCGCGCGCCACGCGCGGCCAGACGGCCCTGATGTGGGCGGTAGCGCAGCAACACCCCGACGTTGTCAAAGTGCTCCTCGCGCACGGGGCGGACGTCAACATCCGCACCGACGTCTGGACCCAGTTGTGGCAGACCGGTCCCGAGCAGGATGTGCATCCCGACTACCAGCAGCGGATCAAGCACGGGGACGACACGGCCTTGATGTTCGCGGCGCGCGGGGGCGATCTCGCCTCGGCGAAGCTCCTCGTAGCAGCCGGCGCCAACGTGAACGACACCGCCGCCTACGGTGTCAGCGCCACTGTGCTCGCCGCCCACAGCGGCAATGGAGAGCTGGTAGAGTTTCTGCTGGCGAAAGGCGCCGATCCCAACAAGGCGGGGGCCGGCTATACGGCGCTGCATGCGGCGCTCTTGCGCGGGAACCGGAAAGCGGTCGCCGCGCTCCTCGCCCATGGGGCCGATCCCAACGCGAAACTCGCGATTTCCACCCCCGTCCGCCGCGCCTCGCAAGACTTCTATTTTCACCCCGCCTTTATCGGAGCGACGCCGTTCTGGCTGGCCGCCCGTTTCGGCCAACCCGACATGATGAAGATGCTCGCGGACCACGGCGCCGACCCGCTATTTGTCCTCCATGTAAGCTACTGGGGCCGCAAGACCAGCACCTCGGAATACGTCCGGGAAAAGCCGGGCCCCACGACCACGCTGATGGCCGCGGTCGGCCTCGGTCATGGGACGGGGTTCCTGCCGGTTCCGGCAGCCGAGCGTGAAGCCCGCGCCCTGGAAGGCGTCAAGCTCGCCGCGGAGCTGGGTGTGGACATCAACGCCGCCGACGCCGACGGCCGCACCGCTCTCGAAGCGGCGACCGCCCAGCGGTTCAAGTCGGTGATCGAGTTTCTCGCTTCGAAGGGCGCCAAGTTGGATCGCCAGGCGCGGCCCATGAAGCGGGGACCGGTCGATAACTAAGTACACCATTTCGCCAATGCGTCACGTATTTCCGACCCGGCAGACCGCTTGCTGACGCGCGCGGCTCCGCAAACCGAGCCGCGACCGTGAGGGAGCGGTTTTCCCCCGGGGTACGGATCGGACATCGTTCACACAATAGACCGGGAACAGCGTTTACACCTTGGAAGCAGGACGCCGACCTCTCGGAAACGGGGCAGAGGCCCTGGGACGAGAGGAAGGCAGTGGACCCAAGACGGAGTTTCATCAAGGAGTGGCAGGAGCAGGGGATAGCGGAGCGGAGTCGGCGGTACGAGATCCGGCGGCGTCCCCACCAGGCGCTGGACTATCGAACGCCGTCGCAGTTCTACCGGCCCTCGCCACGACGGTACCCCGCGCGGCTACCGGAGTTGGAGTTCCCCGAGGGCGCGCCGGTGCGGCGGATCTCGCAGCCCGGCAGCTTGAAGTGGAAGGGAGAACGCACGTTCCGGAGTGAAGTGCTGGCGCGCGAGTAGGTGGGACTGCTGGAGGGGGAGGACGGGCGAGAGGAGGTTTACTACGGCTCGCTCCGTCTGGGCTGGCTGGAGGCAGCCAGGCAGCAGTTCCAGCCCGAGCCGCCGGTGCGCCGCCAGCGGTCGGCACGTGTTTCCGGAGCCGGGACCGGCTTCCGGCTCCGAATGTGTAAAGGATGTTCCCGGCCGGTCACTCCGGCCCACCCGCTGCCTTGGTCGTGAGAAACTGGGGCAGCTTATCGCATGGAGCCCATTGTCGAGCTGCGCCAGGTGGTCAAACGGTTCGGAGCCTTCACCGCGGTGGACGGCGTGTCGCTCGCGCTGCCCTCTGGCCAATTCTTCTCGCTCCTCGGCCCCTCCGGCTGCGGCAAGACCACCACCTTGCGCCTCATCGCGGGCTTCGAGCAGCCCGACGAGGGTGAGGTGCGGATCCACGGCGAGCGCGCCAATGACGTGCCGCCCTACCGCCGCAAGGTCAGCACGGTCTTCCAGAGCTACGCGCTATTTCCCCATCTCACCGTAGCCGGCAACGTGGAATTTGGACTGCGGCAGGCGAAGGTCCCCGCGGCCGAGATCCTCGAGCGCACCGCCGCCGCCCTTGATCTCGTGCAGCTTTCGGGCTACGCCGGCCGCTCCCCCCACTTGCTCTCCGGCGGTGAAAAGCAGCGCGTCGCGCTCGCGCGCTCCATCGTCCTGCGCCCGGACGTCCTCCTGCTCGACGAGCCCCTCAACGCCCTCGACGAAAAGCTTCGCCGGGAAATGCGCCTGGAGCTGAAGCGCCTGCAGCGCGCCGTCGGCATCACCTTCCTCTTCGTCACCCACGACCAGGAGGAGGCCCTCACCCTCTCCGACCGCCTCGCCGTCATGCATCGCGGACGCCTCGAACAAGTGGGCACGCCGGAGGATCTCTACCAGCGCCCCCAGACCCGCTTCGTAGCCGGCTTCCTCGGCGGCTCGAACCTCCTCCCCGTCCGCCTCACCAACGCGCGCGACGGCGTCGTCCAACTCCTCACCGCCGGCGGACAGCGCCTCGCCGCCCCGTCGCCCGAAGCGCCCCTCTCGCCCGACGCCCCCGTTTTCCTGGCGGTCCGGCCCGAGGCTATCCAGCTTGCGAGCGGACCCGCGCCCCCGGGAACCCCGGTCGTGCGCGGACGCGTCATCCACACCGTCTTTCTCGGCGCGCACCGCAAGATTCAAGTAGAGATCGAGCCCGGCGTCACCCTCACAGCCCTCGCTCCCCCGGGCACCTCGCCCGCCGCAGGAACGTCTGTCGAACTCTGGTGGAACCTCGCCGACGGCCAGATCCTGACGGATTGATTCGTAATCAGCGGGCCGCAATCGAAACGATGAGCGGCCGCCTGATGGGGAAAGCCAGTGGAACTGTAAATTGAAGGATTCTGACACTAAAGGACACTACCCTTGGCTCGTGCGGGCTGTTAAGTTGTTGAAGGAGTGGTACGCCTGAGTGGACTCGAACCACCGACCTTCTGCTCCGGAGGCAGACGCTCTATCCAGCTGAGCTACAGGCGCACAAAGACCTGACCTTATGGTGACACTCGCCCGCCTCCCCCGTCAACACCTGCGTCCGCTCCTGCGCCCACTCCCCGCCTGTTAGCATAACGGCATGGCCACTGTGGCCCTGCCAGAGGTCGAAGACAACGTCCTCGACCGCCTCGAGCCGCTCTACAACGTCGTCCTGCTCAACGATGACGACCACACCTACGACTATGTCGTCGAGATGCTCACCAAGATTTTCCGGATTTCGGAGACTGCGGCCTTCCGCCACGCCGTCGAAGTGGATACCGCCGGACGTACCGTGCTGCTGACCTGCCCACTCGGTGAGGCGGAGGCGAAGCGCAACCAGGTCCACGCCTACGGGGCCGACTGGCGGCTGGAACGGAGCCGGGGCTCCATGTCGGCGGTGATCGAGCCCGCCGGACCGGCCTCCGCCTGACCCTAACCGGCGGACTCGCCGATATCTCCGGAGCGGCTGATGTGGAAGTCGAGATCGGCCGACTCCGGCGCGGCCTCCCGGTTGAGAGGCTTGCGGGTGACCTCGCCACCGGCGGTGGCGGCCACCACGACCGGCTCCGGCACCGGCGTCTGCGCCGCTTCTTCGTAGCCGCGGGCGAGGTAATAGAGCGCCTTGTCCCAAAACTGCGTCACCGCCAGCGCCAGCTCGTATTCGAGCGGCAGCTCGGCCGCTTCTCCGGCGGCCGCCCCCTGCAAGAAATCCAGCAGGTGGACCTTGGCGAGGGTCACAGCGAACAGCACCTGGCTGAGGGGAATCTTCTCCTGGTACCGCCGCCGGCCCAGCGCCTCGTAGCGCGTCTGGATGGCGAACTCCGTCCGCCCGCTGAGCCACCGTCCCAGGTTGAGGTAGAGGTCGAGGCCCCGCTCGTGCAGGTCGTCGTCCGACATTTGATGGTACGCCGGAGTGCGCGGGTCGCGGCGCAGATCTGCTATCAAGTCTTGGATCACGTGTTCCGCGTTCTTCTCGACCAACCGAATCAGCCGCTGCGAAATCATGTTTGACGACCTCTTTCTGGCGTGGGCTACTTCCTCTTGGTCTTCGGTTTCTTCCTTGCCGGCGTGCTGGCCGGTGCTGCCATCGCGGGATGGCGCTTCGCCACTTCCTCGAGGGATCGCATGGCCTGCGGCGCCTGCCACTGCTTCCGCCAGGTCCCCACCAGTGGCTCCAATTTCTTCCACACCGCCGCGTGCTCGTAAGTGACGGCGTTGAACAAATCCTCGTCGATGAGCCCTCCATCCACGAGCGCGCACGCCATGTCCCAGTAGCCTATCACCATGCCTATATAGCGGAGGCTCTTGCTGCCCTCCGGGTAGCGCTTATTGAAATCTTTGAGGTCCTTGAACTTGAGATCCCGGTTCACAAAATCCCGGGCTCGCCGCAAGACCTTTTCCCGTCGCAAGTCGTAGAGTTGGAGCAGAAGGCGGGCGCCTTCGTAGGTGGGTCCGGTGGCCATGCGCATAGCCCTCCTTAGCCGGCCGAACCATCATACTGCAAACCGCCCCCGCGGCGTGCTCTCAAAAAATGTCAGGGTTTCGGACTGCGCGGCATAGCCTCGCCGGCCAGCCGCTCGAGCACTTCGGCGTCGGCGCAGAACTCGGCTCCCGGCAGCCGGATGCACCCCAGGTCACACCGGTGGTCGGGAAAGATGCGGCGGAACATGCTGCGGATCCAGCTCTCGGCATCCGCCCACTCCAGGAAGGAGTTGCCGAGACAAACGCCGCCGCCTTCGATGAGGCACACCCACTCGCTCGAGTCCTCCACTCGCTGGACGGCCAGGTGCACCATGTCCCTCGCCACCTGGTGGATCTCGTTAAGCTGTGCCATGACCAAATTTTGACGCACCTGCCCCGGGTGGCCAATAGAACCCCTGATTCAATTTGTGCCGGTACCCTGGTACCCCGAGGTCTATGCCCCAGGATATGTCTGAACGCGGGGGGGGTAAGCCTGTTCATAGGCCGCGATCGCCGGTTCCTTCTTTTGCAGGTATCCCAGTTGGTCCACCCCCTGCAAAAGGCACTGCTTGGAAAAGGCGTCGATGGGAAAGGTAACGGTTCGTCCACTCGGCAGCCGGACCGACTGCGAAGCCAGGTCGACATACACCTCGACGGCGGGGTCCTTTTCGACGGCGGCCAGCAGCTCGGCGTGGGCCGCCGCGTCCACTGCGACCGGCAGGAGGCCGTTCTTGAGGCAGTTGTTGCGGAAGATGTCGGCGAAGGAGGTGCTGATCGCGGCGCGGAAGCCGAAACCCATGAGAGCCCAGGGAGCATGCTCGCGCGAGCTGCCACAGCCGAAGTTGTCCCCGGCCAGCAGCACCTGCGCCCCGGCCGCGCGCGGCTGATTCAAAATGAACTCCGGCTTAGGTTTACCCTGCGCGTCGTAGCGCCAGTCGCAGAAGAGGTCCTGGCCGAGCCCGGTCTTGTCGGTCGTCTTGAGAAACCGCGCCGGAATGATCTGGTCGGTGTCGATGTTATCGATGGGCAGCGGGACCACCCGTCCCGAAAAGCTTCTAATCGGTTCCATGGTTTCCTTCAGTTCAGAATCGTGCGGACGTCGGTGACCACGCCGGCCAGAGCGCTCGCCGCCGCGGTCAGGGGACTGGCCAGAAACGTCCGGCCGCCCTTCCCTTGCCGGCCTTCGAAATTCCGATTGGAAGTGGAGACGCAGTATTGTCCGGCCGCCAGCTCGTCGCCGTTCATGGCGATGCACATACTGCAACCCGGCTCGCGCCACTCGCAGCCCGCCGCCCGGAACACTGCCGGGAGCCCCTCCGCTTCGGCCTGGGCCTTGATCAAGTTCGACCCTGGTACTATCAGTACTCTCACGTTGGGGCTGACCTTCCGCCCCTTCAGCACCTGGGCGGCAAGGCGAAGATCGGAGATACGCGAGTTGGTGCAGCTTCCGATAAAGACCACGTCGACCGGGTGTCCGAGGATCGGCTTGCCGGGCTCGAGCCCCATGTAGGCGAGCGCCTTCGTGAGGGTGGCGCGCTGGGCTGCATCACCGATGCTGGCAGGGTCAGGCACCGCCCCCGTAATCGGGATGCCCATGCCGGGGTTGGTGCCGTAAGTGATCATCGGCTCGAGGGAATCCGCCTCGATCGTGACCGACCGGTCGTAGCTCGCGCCCGGGTCGGTGGGCAGCTTGCGCCAGGCCGCCACGGCGGCCTCCCAGGCCGCGCCCTGTGGTGCGTACTTCTTGCCGCACACGTACTGGATGGTCGTGTCGTCCGGGGCCACCAGCCCCGCGCGCGCGCCGCCCTCGATCGACATGTTGCAGACCGTCATGCGGCCCTCGACCGAGAGCGACCGGATGGTGCTGCCCGTGTATTCGAGCACGTATCCGGTCCCGCCGCCCACGCCGATCTTCGCGATCAGCGCCAGGATGATGTCCTTGGCGCTCACGCCGGGCC
>JBGPDC010000053.1:0-29733 GCA_041482115.1 Terriglobia bacterium
GCAATTGTTCCACGCTCTGCCGGTTCTTCTCTCCGGTGAGCGCATTCATGTTGATGAGCAACTGGTCGGCCTGGGCCGAGATTTCGTTGAGGTTCTTGTGCAGATCGATGATCAGGGCCTGGGAGTGATCGGCCACGCCGCTGATCTGGCGCGTTAGGGCGGCGAAGTTGACCGTTTCGATAGACGGGATGGTGGAGCCGGGGGCGAGCGCCTGGGTGTCCTTCTTGCCCGGCTCGATCTCGATGTAATTCTCCCCCAGCATTCCCAGGCTGCTGATCGAAGCCACCGAATCGGTCCGGACCGGCGTGTTGGGATTCACCTCCAGCAGCACTTCCACCCGGGTGGGGTCTTCCGCCCACGGCCGGACGTCGGTCACGACACCCGCCTTGCGGCCCCCGAACCGCACCACCGCGCCCTTCTCCACACCGCCCGCAAAAGTGAAGTAGGTCTTATAGCGGACCAGCCCGCCGCGCAACTGTACGTTGGCGATGCCGATGAACGTGGCGACAAAAATCGCCGTGCAGACAATCACGAACAGACCGACTTTGGCTTCGTTGCTCATGGCGTGGCGCGGTCCCCGGCCGCTTCCCTTATCCTTCGATCAGTCTCTCCAGGTAGGCCTCCTGATCGCCGCCCACCGGGTCGGGCACGCGGTCGAGGAACTGGCGCACGCGCGGATGGGTCGAGGCGCGGATCTCGGCGGTGGTGCCCAGGGCGATGAGGCGTCCCTTATCGACGACGGTGATCCGGTCGGCGATGATGAAGGCGCTGGCCAGCTCGTGCGTCACCACCACGATGGTCATCTGGAAGGCGCGCTTCAGCTCCAGAATCAGCTCGTCGATGCCGGCGCCGAGCACCGGGTCGAGGCCGGCGGAGGGCTCGTCGAAGAGCAGGATTTCGGGGTCCATGGCGAGAGCCCGCGCCACCGCGGCGCGCTTCTTCATGCCGCCCGAAAGCTGCGACGGGAAGAAGGACTCGTAATTCGCCAGGCCCACCTGCTCGAGCTTGATGCGCGTCATCAGCTTGATGGTGGATTCGGCGAGCGTGGTGTGCTCCCGCAGCGCGAGCGCCACGTTGTCGCCGATGGTCATGGAGTTGAATAGGGCCGCGCCCTGAAACGACATGCCAATCGACTTGCGGACTTCGTTGAGCCGCTTCCGCGAGCAGGTGGCGATGTCCACGCCCTTAATGAACACATGGCCCGAGCGCGGCCGCTCGAGACCCACCAGGTGGCGCAGCAGCGTGCTCTTGCCTGAGCCGCTGCCGCCCAGGATCACCATCGTCTCCCCGGCCAGAATGTCCAGGCTGACGCCGTGCAGGATGGTGCGCGTGCCGTAGGCGGCCACCACGTCACGGACTTCGATAATGGCGCGTTTCTCGCTCATTGCGACCAGAATAAGTAAAAGAAGGCGGTGAACACCAGGTCGGTCACAATCACCAGAAAGATCGCCTGCACCACGGCGCGCGTGGTGGCGCGCCCCACGCCCTCCGGGCCGCCCCGCACCGTGAAGCCCTCGTAGCAGCCCACCTGCACGATCACCATGCCGAAGGCCAGGCTCTTGATCAGCCCCGTAATCACGTCGCGCAGGAGCAGGACATCCAGGGTGGTCGAAAGGTAGCTGCGCAATCCCATGCCCAGGGTGACCCACGTAAAGAAAGCGCCGCCCAGGATACCCGCGGTGTCGGCCGCGATGGTGAGGCACGGCATCATGGCCAGCATGGCCAGCAGCTTCGGCACCAGCAGGAAGTCGATCGGCTCGAGCGCCATGGTGCGCAGCGCGTCGACCTCTTCGGTTACGGTCATGGTGCCGATCTCGGCGGCGAAGGCCGAGCCCGAGCGGCCGATCACGATGATGGCCGTCATCAGGGGGCCCAGCTCGCGCGTGATGCTGATCCCCACCAGGCTCACCACGAGCTCGAGAGCACCGAACTTCTTCAGCTCGTAGGCGCCTTGCAGGGCCATGATCAACCCGACGAAGCCGGAGATCAGGCACACCACCGGCAGCGCCTCCACGCCCACCACGGCCATCTGCCGCAGGGCCGTTCTCCAGCGCAGGCGGCTGCTGCTGCGGAACGGGTTCAGCCGCAAGGTGGCCACGAGGCCGCGGCTGAACTGGAGGCTCAAGCCTCCGACGTACTCGACTTTTTGAATCGCGGAGCGGCCGATGGTCTCGACGGTCATGGCTAACGAGAGGGCCGCCCGGCGCGGCGGGGAGCGGCGGGCCGCCGGAAAGCTATTTTAGCGCTTCCTCCACGGTGTTCACGATCTCGAAAACCTTGGCGAGGCGGGTCAGCTCCAGGACGTGCCGCGGCGCTTCGTTAAGGCCGCAGAGGATGAACCGCGCGTGGTGCTTCTTGGCCTCCTGCAGTCCCTCCACCAGGCTCGCGATGCCCGAGCTATCGAGGTAGTGGACTCCGGTGAGGTCGAGGACCACGCGCTCCTGGCCCCGCTTCTCGAACAGATCCAGAATGGCGGCCCGCAGCTCCGGCGACGTCTTCAGATCGATGTCGCCCTTGACGTGCACCACCGAACAAGCCCCGTTGCGGACGATATTGATGTCCAAGTCCTTAGTCATGATCTCACTGAGCCGCCGTCTTCACGTGTTTGCGCAGCCGCACCACGCTGCACTCGCCGTCGTGAGCGAACTCGACCTCGTCCATCGTGGCGCGGATGAGGAAGAGGCCGCGGCCGCCGGCGCGCAGCTCGTCCGGCGCCAGTTCCGCGGCGCACTCCGGGTCGAACCGCTCCCCCTGGTGCCGCATCACCACCTCGAGCGAGCCGTTCTCGGCCTGGCACGTCAGCGAAACCGACCCGTCCGGCCGGCCTTTGTAGGAGTGCTTGATCACGTTGGCGAGCGCTTCATCCACCGCTAGAGCGATCTGGTGCCGTTCGGCCTCGCCGAATCCAGCCTGCCGGGAGACTTCATGCATCACGGTCCGGACCAGCCGGAGCCAGCGCGAATCGCTCGAAATCTTCAGCTCCATCTGGTGCGACACTGCGCGCTCGAGAGCTCTGAATTGCCCCGGGGGATTATACCATTGGGTCAGGACCCCATGCCTGTATCCCCCGCGCGATGGACGGCCTTCCAGATCCTGCGAAACGTCGCCAGCAGTCACGCCTTCGCCGCCGATTTGATGCTCGCGTCCCCCGCCGTGGCGGCTCTCGACCCGCGCGACGCCGCCCTGACCGAGGAATTGGTGCTGGGAGTGCTGCGCTGGCAAGGCGAGCTGGACGCGGTGGTGGCCGCCGCCAGCGGACGCCCGATCGAGACGCTCGACCTCGAGGTGCGCCTGGCCTTACGGCTGGGCGTCTATCAATTGCGGTGTCTCGACCGCGTGCCGGCTCACGCGGCGGTCTCCGAGAGCGTGGAGATCGTCAAGCGGGCGCGGAAGGCTTCCGCCGCCGGTTTCGTAAACGCGGTGTTGCGCCAGGCCGCCGGCGGGATATCGGGCGCGCCGCCGCGGCCCGAGCGGTGTGTTCCCGAGTGGATGCTCGGCCGCTGGCGCGCGCGATACGGCGCCCGGGCCGAGGCGCTGGCCCTCGCCACCTTGGAACGCCCGCAGACGTATTTGCGGCTCAACCTGCGATTCGATCCCGAGGAGACCGTGCGCCTCCTGGCCGCGGAGGGCGTCGAGACCGCGGCGACGGAGCTGCCCGCGTGCCGGCGGGTGGTCGCGGGCGCGGTCCAGGACACCCAGTGCTTTCGCGAGGGCCGCCTGCGGATTCAGGATCTCGGCTCGCAACGGGTGGCGCCGCTGCTCGACTTGCAGGCCGGGCACCGCTTCCTCGACGTCTGCGCCGCCCCGGGCGGTAAGACGTTCCAGGCGCTCGAGGCGCGCGGGGAGGGAACCGGACTCGCGGTAGCCGCGGACGTATCGCCGGCCCGGCTGGCGGTCATGCGCCGCCTCGCTACCGTGCCGGTCGCGCTGGTAGCGTTGAACGCCACCTGTCCGCTGCCGTTCTCCGGCCGCTTCGACCGCATTCTGGTGGACGCACCGTGCTCGGGCACCGGTACCCTGGCGCGCAATCCGGAGATTAAGTGGCGCCTCCGCCCCGCCGACCTCGCGGATCTCGCGGCCCGCCAGCAGGCGATCCTGCGCCAGTCCCTTGCCGCCCTCGCCCCGGGCGGCCGCCTCGTCTACTCCACCTGCTCGCTCGAGCCCGAAGAGAACGAGCATGTCGTGGACGCTGTTGTCGCTCCGCCGTATCAAAAGTGCGAGGAATGCCTCTGGCTCCCCGCGGAGCAGGAGGGGGACGGGTTCTACGCCTGTGTCATCATTTATCCTGCGGGGTTGTAGCAGGCGCGCCGAAGGGTTCTGAGTCCTTCGTGCCATAAATGAAATCGTCGATTGACAGGCTGGATTGCCGGTCCCTGGACTCTACCATTCCGGCGTACTTCATCCAGGGACTGTCCCGGGCTGGCGGACGCACTTCGATAGACTCCTGACCCTTCGCCACGACTGTCAGTCCCCCTCGACGGCCGCTCCGGTCCCGGCGTTAGCGGGGGCGGCCAGAGGGGCGTCAAACACCACACGCTCGCGGGCGCGCGCGCCACCCGGCCAGCTTGTGAAAGATTCCTCGATCAAGCTGCCGATCGCTCGCCCGTTCTGCGCGATCACCTTCAGCCATCCCCATGCTCCCTTCGGCGGGTAATAGATGCCGCGGAAGAACAAGCGCGCGATCAGGTGGCTGAGCCGGTAGGGGATCGGCTCGCTCCGGATGGAGTCGAGGGCCTGCCGCGTCGCGGCGGGACTGTAGGAGGTGGTCCACGCATACGCGACCTCGGTTTGCACCTCCGGAATGGTCATCTTCAAGGGCGTGTGCGCCATCTGGAACGGCGCAAATTCCAGCCAGTGTTTCGGCCGCGTGAGCCGTCCCTCTTTTTCGAGCCGCGTGTAGAGCGGCGTGGCCGGGAAGGGCGTGATCTGTCCGAAGACGGGCAGGCCCGGCGGCCAGCTTCGGATCTGGCTCAGCGTGCGCTCCGCGACCCCCGCCGTGTCGTTATCCAGGCCGAAGATGAACGACGTGATGGCGTAAACGTTCCGCCGCGCCAGCCGCTGGAGCACGGCCTCGTACTCCTCCGGCTTGTTGAAGCTCTTGTTCACCATCGCCAGGTTGGCCGGGTCGACCGACTCCATGCCGATGAAGACCCACTTGCCGCCCGACTCCGCAATCAGGTCCACCAGCTCTTCGTCGCGCAGCAGGTTGGCGCTGATCTGCCCCACCCACGAGACCTGGGCCCCCGCCGCGATGATGTCCCGCAGCAGCGACTTGGTGCGCTTCGCGTTGATGGCGAAGTTATCGTCCACGAAGAACACGGCAATCTTGCCGTGAGTCCGCCGGGCCGCCTCTTTCAGGCGCAGCAGTTCCTCGACGATGCTCTGGTTCGAGCGGAACCGGATCGAATCGCCGAAGAACCCCGTAACCGTGCAGAACTCGCAGCCGTAGGGGCAGCCGCGCCCCGATTCGATCGGGATGATATGGAAGGTCTGCCACTCGGCCCCGAGCCGCGCGAGCAGCAGGCGCGCCAACCCGGGAACCCGGTTGAATTGCGCGAGGTTGAGGGACTCCCACGGGATCTTAGGGTAGTTCTGCAGGTCCGGTTTGCGCTCCTGGCCGAAGGCGTCCACCGGCGTATACACTTCCTTCAACTGGCCGCGGGCCGCGTCGGCCACGATCTTAGGCCAGGTTTCGTCGGCTTCGCCGAGCGCTATAGCGTCAGCGTGGCGCGGTCCGCCGTCGCGTCCCAGAGCTTCGTCGGGGACCTCGGTCACATGCGGTCCGCCCATCACCACCGGTATGCCGGCGGCGCGCAGGGCGTCGGCTACCCGGTACGCCTTGGCGATCATGCGGGTCATCGCGCCGATTCCCACGAGGCCAATGCCCTGCTGGCGCGCGTACCGCACCAGGTCGGCGTCGCTGATCGGCTGCGTATTGCCGTCGATCAGCAGCACCTCGTGGCCCGGCGGTGTCAGCGCCTGCAACAGGAACATCCACAGGTGCGGCATGAAGTTGCGCGTCACCCCGTTGTCGGGATTGTACAGGAGGATTTTCATCGCGACGCCGATCGGGCTGGTCGTTCCTTTCCCTAACGAATTTTGATCCCAGGCTTAGATTGGGAGGACGCCGGTCCCAGTCGTGAGCAGGAGGCAACTTCTTCTCAGATACGGTGCCCGGTTGACCGGATTGTAGCACCCGGAGAAGCGCCTGACGCGTTTTTATTTTGTGGCGCGACACGAGCCTGGAACCGGTGGCGAAAGGCGGAACCCGGTGCGGTACCATGTCTTTCGCCGTGCCGCCCGCGCCGAACGAACTGCCGGACCTCCTGCTTAGTATTCGCTCCGCCAGCAAGGCTTACGGCGGCGTGCACGCCCTGCGCGCCGTTTCGCTCGACCTCCGGGCGGGCGAGGTGCACGCCCTGGTGGGCGAGAATGGCGCGGGTAAGTCCACCCTGGTCAAGATCATTACCGGCGCGGAGACGGCCGACGCGGGTGAAATCCTGGTGAACGGCCGGAGTGTGACGGCGAACAGTCCAGCCCTGGCGCGGTCGCTCGGCATCGCCGCGATCTACCAGCAGCCGGCCCTCTTCCCGGACCTGAGCGTGGCCGAAAACATCGCCCTCGCGCTCGAAACCCACTCGCCCGGCGCGGTGGTGGATTGGGGCGCGAGACGCCGCCGGGCCCGCGAATTGCTCGGCCGCATCGGCGCTGCGATCGATCCGGACCGGGAGGCCTCGAGCCTCACCATGCCGGAACAGCAACTAGTCGAGATTGCGAAGGCCTTGGGCGCCGGGGCGCGCATCTTGATTCTGGACGAGCCTACCGCCTGCCTTTCCGACCGCGAAGCCGAGGCGCTCTTTCGCCTGGTGGACGAGCTGCGCGCGGGCGGCGCGGGACTCCTCTACATCACCCATCGCCTCACGGAACTGCGCCGGATCGCCGACCGCGTGACGGTCCTGCGCGATGGCCAAGCGGTGGCCACTTGCGGGATATCCGAGGTCAGCCCCGCCGAGCTGATTCGCCTGATGGTGGGCCGCGAGCTTTCCGCGATCTTTCCCAAACAGGAGGTTCCGCGCGGCGAGGTGGTCCTGGAACTGCGCGCTTTGGGCTGCCGGCTAACGGGCGTACACGACGTAAACCTGGCCGTCCACGCCGGGGAGATCCTGGGCATCGCGGGACTGGTGGGCTCCGGCCGCACGGAACTCGCGAACGTTCTCTTCGGCCTCACGCCCGCGGATCAAGGAGAAATCCTGGTCGAGGGCCGGCGCGTGCGCATCGACTCGCCCGAGCAGGCCTGCGCCCTCGGATTTGGCTACGTCCCGGAAGACCGCCGGCAGGCGGGCGTGATCGGCCCCATGGCCGTGGCACAAAACGTGTCCCTGGCGAGCCTCGCCGCCATCTCTCGTTACGGCTTCCTGCAGGAGCCGGAGGAGTACCGCCTCGCCGAGACCTACTGCCGGCAGTTGGAAGTGAAGACTCCCTCGCTCGACACGCCGGTCGTGCAACTCTCCGGGGGCAACCAGCAGAAGGTCGCGCTGGCCCGCTGGATGGCCACCGATCCGCGCGTGATGATCCTCGATGAGCCTACGCAGGGCGTGGATGTGGGAGCCAAGATTGAGGTTTACCGCATCATTGGAGAAATGGCCGCGCGCGGCTTGGCGGTGATCTTGATTTCTTCCGACCTCGACGAGATTCTCGGCTTGTGCGACCGCGTCGCCGTGATGGCCTCCGGTTCCGTCACCGCCGTCCTCGGTCGCGCCGAGGCGACCCCCGAGAAGATCCTGGCCCTGGCTCTTGGCCACCCGGTGGGAGTGGGGCAATGAAGGTGGCCCCATGAAGGCTCCCGCACTGGCCCTGGCCGCCCTTCTCGCGGTGCTGGCTATCGTCGCTCCGGGCTTTTACACGCCGTCGAACCTGCGCGATCTGCTCCTCAACAACCTGGCGCCGCTGCTGGCGTCTGCCGGCATGACGGTGGTGATTCTCGCCGGTCAGATCGACATCTCGACCGGCGCCCAGTTTGCCGTCTGCAGCGTGGCGGCCGGAGAATTGGCGCGCCTGGGGGCTCCGGCGGCTGCGTTGTTCGTGCTCGTCCCGCTGGTGGGTGGCGCCTTGGGCATGGCGAACGGCGCGCTCGTCGCACGCGCCCGGATCCCCGCCATCGTAGTGACGCTCGCGTCAATGGTCGTCTTGCGCGATGGCTTGCGCTGGGTGACGCGCGGAGCTTGGGTCCAGGATCTCCCCGCCTCCTTCCAATGGCTCGGCCTTGGGCAACAGGCCGGACAGGCCGTGCTGCTGCTGGTGGCGGTGGCCGTCTTCGCCCTCCTGGCCGCGGCGCTGCGGTATCTCGCCGCCGGACGCGCCATCTACGCCACCGGCTCCAACGCCGAAGCGGCGCGCCTCGCGGGCCTCGATCCCCAGCAGGTGGTGTTCGGCGTTTTCGCGCTGGCGGGGGTCCTCACGGGACTCGGGGCGTTTCTGAATGCCGTCCGCTTCACCGAGATTCCGAGCAACGCCGGCCTGGGACTCGAGATGAAGGCCATCGCCGCCGCGGTGGTCGGGGGCTGCTCCATCACCGGCGGACGGGGCAGCCTGTGGGGAACGCTGCTGGGCGTGCTGATGCTCGGGACCATCGGCACCGCCCTCACCTTCCTGCACGTGGACGCCTTCTGGGAGAAGGCGATTCAAGGCGCGATCATCCTGGCCGCGGTGGTCTCGGCGGCCGCCCGCCTCCCGGCGTGGAGGGCGCATGCGGCGGGGTGAGCGCGCGCTGCTGCTGGGCGTGCTCGCAATCGAAGTGGCCGCCTTCGGCGCGGCCTCCCCCAGCTTTCTCACCTGGGGGAACGCGGGCGAGCTGGTCCGTTTGAGCGCCGAGCTGGGGCTGCTCTCGCTCGCCGCCACGTGCGTCATCGTCACCGGAGGCATCGACCTGTCGGTCGGTTCGCTCCTGGGGTTTTGCGCGATCCTCTTTGGCATCCTCGTCAAAGACTTCACGTTCCCCCCGCTGCTCGCGGCCGCCGTTACACTCCTCGCGGGACTGCTCGCGGGGCTGCTTAACGGCTATCTGATCACCAAGTACCGCGCCCTGCCGTTGATCATCACTCTGGGCGCCTACAGCCTCTATCGCGGCCTGGCCGAAGGCCTCACCGGCGGCGTCCGCAATTTCACCGGCTTCCCCGCGAGCTTCCTCTTCCTGGGACAGGGCTACTGGTTCGGCGCGCTGCCGGTGCAAACGCCCTTATTCCTCCTCGCCATCGCCGCCTTCTGGCTGCTGCTCCACCGCACCATCATCGGACGCTCCCTCTACGCCATCGGCAACTCGGCTCCCGGCGCGCGCGTCGCCGGTCTCCCGGTCTCGCGCCGCCTCAACCTGGTCTACGCCCTCTCGGGACTCACCAGCGCCCTCGCCGCCTTGGTGTACGTCGCGCGGGTCGGACAAGCCAAGTCGGATGCGGGCACCGGCTACGAGCTGCTCGCCATCACCGCCGTGGTTCTCGGCGGGACGTCGATCCTCGGCGGCAGCGGGGGCATCTCCGGCACGATCCTCGGACTGCTGGTGATTGTGGTCTTGCAGAACGGCTTGCGCCTGGCCGCGCTGCCCACCGAGCTGGCCGGCGTCCTGACCGGTGTCGTGCTGCTGCTGGTGATCGGGCTCGAGCCGTTTCGCGCCCCGGCCGGGAAGTCCGGCAAAGGCCGGCTGGTGTGGGCCGCGGCGGGAGTGGCGGCTCTGGTCCTCAGCGCGTTCGCCGCCGGCCGCGCTGCCGATCGCGGCACTGGCGGTGGGGCCAACCACCGCACCGTCGTCGCCATGATGCCCAAAGCCAAGGGCGACCCTTACTTCATCAGTTGCCTGCGGGGCGCCGAAGAAGCCGCCCGCGAATTTGGCGTGGATCTCATCTGGGACGGCCCGACCGACCTCGACCCCGCCCGCCAGAACGACATCGTCGAGAGCTGGATCACCCGCGGTGTGGACGTGATCGCGGTCAGCGTCGAAAACCGCACCGGCATCTCGACCGTGCTCCGCAAGGCCCGCGCGCGCGGCATCAAAGTTCTAACCTGGGACGCCGACGCCGAGCGCGACGCGCGCGACTTCCTGGTCAATCAAGCGACCTTCCAAGGCATCGGTTACGCGGTGACCGATCAGGTGGCCGGGATTCTGCACGAAGAAGGTTCGTTCGCGATCGTGACGGCTTCCCTCACCGCGGCCAATCAGAATGAGTGGATGGAGCACATCCGTCGGCGGCTGGCCGACAAGTATCCGCGCGTCAAACTCGAGACCGTTCGCCCGAGCGACGGCGACCGCGACCGGGCCTTCGCCGAGACGCAGACCATCCTGCGCGTCTACCCCCAGGTCAAAGCCATCGCCGGAATCGCCGCCCCGGCCGTGCCCGGCGCTGCCGAAGCCGTGAAGCAGGCCGGCCGTCCGGACGTGCTCGTTACGGGACTCTCGCTCCCCAGCCTGTGCAAGCCGTATGTGCACGCCGGGGTCATCCGCTCGGTAATCCTTTGGAATACGACGGACCTGGGCTATCTCACGGTCCGCGCCGCCCAGGCACTCCACACCGGAAAACTGCGCCCGGGCGCGACGAGCCTCGACGCCGGCCGGCTGCATTCCATTGAGGTGCGCGGCGACGAGATCCTCCTCGGCGCCCCCTTCGTCTTCACGAAGGACAACATCGACCAATTCGATTTCTAGCGTGGCCGCTCTATCCGGCAGCCGCGGATAGAAGCTGGAGCTTGTCCAGGTGGCGGTAGTCTTTCGGGTTGTTCGTCACGAGAGGCGCTGACAGAACCAGGGCGGTAGCCGCAATCCATGCATCGGCTGAACTCATTTGATGACCCTTCCGCCCGCTTTCGTCCCGAACCTCCGCCCAGGTAGAGCACAGCAGGCTGTCGGAATGGAGCACCGAGAAGTCGGCCAGATATGCTTCCAGCACGTCGCGCTTACGCCGGCCCCAGTTGGCGTTCAATGCTCCCTGGCGCATTTCCGCCAGACTCATAAACGAGAGAATCAACTCGTAACCGCGGATGAGTACCGCGTAGTGCGGTGCGTACTCCGGATGCCATTTGAAAACGTAGCTGGCTACGTCGGTGTCAACGACCAGTCTTGCCGTTGTGGCTGGAGGCGACGTCAGTGCGGCGCTGCTCGTAGATGCGGCGTACGAAGGCTTCCGACTCCTCCGCCGGTCCTGGGTCGATGTGGCTCAACAGTCTATCGAGCGAGAAGGTAGCGGCCCGTATGAGATTGGGTGGACCTTTGACCGGGGGTAGTGGCACACGACCCATCTTCAACACCATTTTAGCGCCGCCCGGATGGTCTCGGCGCAGACTGCCTACGGTTCAGAGGCCGCTACTGCTTCAGCACCTTCACGACGTAGTAGCTGACCGTCGTGGGAACCTCTTTGAACCAATGCGGCGTCCCGGCCGGAACCACGATCACGTCGCCCTTGACCAGGTGGTGGGTGGTTCCGCCCTTGATGTCCGAGCCGAGGTGCTGGCCGGGCTTGGTCATCTTCCCGCCCACCATGGTCCCGCCCGTCACGAAGGTCGCCGTGCCATCGACCATGTAAATGATGTCCGTCTCTTTCTCGTGCACCTCGACCTGGCCCGCCTTGTCGCGGTGGCTGCCCGAGACCGTCAGGTCCGACTGGGTCACCAGTCCGCCGCCCTTGGCGAGCGCGCCCGCTACCTTGTCGTGGGCGACGTAGGTCACCCCATCCGCCGCGGTCAGCAAAACGGCCGTCGTGAACAACGTTGCCAGCGCCAATGAAAACTTCATTTCCGTCCCCTCCTGGTCTACGAGGCGTCTTCCCGCCTCGTGAACCCTGACATCATACGACAGCCGCCGAGCCGGTGTCTCTATATGTAAGGGGCCGCACGCTCTTCTGCTTCTTACCTGGGTCTGAGCCCCCCTCCCCCCCATGCTAAAATGGCAAAGGTTCCCAGCGTCATGATTGAGATCGCGCCCTCCATTCTGGCCGCCGATTTTTCCCGGCTGGGCGAGCAGATCCGCGCCGTCCAGAAGGGCGGCGCCTCGATGATCCACGTCGACGTCATGGACGGCCACTTCGTCCCCAACCTGACGATCGGAATCCCGGTGGTGAAGTCCTTGCGCAAGGCCACGGACCTGGTGCTCGACTGCCACCTGATGATCGAAGATGCCGACCGGTACGCCACCGAGTTTGTGGAGGCTGGGGCGGACATGGTCTCCGTTCACCAGGAAGCCTGCCCGCACCTACACCGCAACTTGACTGCGATTCGGGCGGCGGGCGCTTCCCCGGGCGTGGTCCTCAACCCGGCCACCCCCGTGCAAACGCTCGACGAAGTGCTCGACCTGGTGGACTACGTGCTCGTGATGAGCGTGAACCCCGGTTTCGGGGGCCAGGTGTTCATTCCGGCGTCGCTCGACAAGGTCCGGCGGCTGCGAGCTCTGCGCGCCGAGCGGGCCCTGAGCTTCCGCATCGAGATCGACGGCGGCATTACGGCCGGGAACATCGGCGACGCGGCGCGCGCCGGTTGTGACATCATAGTGGCGGGGACTTCGGTTTTCAGCGGTTCCGATCCGGCCGAGGCGGTCGCGGCGTTGTCGCGAGAGGCCGAGCGGGCCGTGGCATTACGCGTTTAGGTGCAGGGAAAGGTTAGGTTATGCGCAGGATTTTGACGAGTCTGGTAGCGGTGGGGCTGGCGATCGCCATGCTGGGCGGTTGCGCCCGCCGCAAGAAATACGAGAACCCCATCCAGACCAACTCGCAGCAGCCCGACAAGGTGTTGTTTGACCGGGCCATCGCCGATATCGAGCGCAGCCGGTTCGAGGTCTCCCGGCTGACCCTGCAGACGCTCATCAATACCTATCCCGACAGCGAGTATATCGCCAAGGCGAAGCTCGCGATCGCCGACAGTTGGTACCGGCAGGGCGGCACGCACTCTCTCGCCCAGGCCGAAGCCGAATACAAAGACTTCATCACCTTCTTCCCCGGGATGGAGGAAGCCGTCGAGTCGCAGTTGAAGGTCTGCAAGATCCACTACGAGCAGATGGAAAAGCCCGACCGCGACCCGGTGCACGCTCTGAAGGCGGAAGCCGAGTGCCAGCAGGCCCTGCTGCAGTTCCCCAATAGCAAGTTCGTCCCGGAACTTCAGCAGATGCTGCGGGAGGTCCAGGAAGTGATCGCGGAAAGCGAGTTCCGCGTGGGTCACTTCTATACCGTCAAGGGGAGCTACCGGGCGGCGTCCACCCGGCTGAACGGCCTGGCCGATCAATATCCGCTCTTCAGCAAGGCGGACGAGACGCTGTTCCTGCTCGGCGAGTCCTACGGCAAGATGGGCCGCACTTTCGAGGAGAAGAGCGCCACGGCGTTCACGAGACTGGTGCGCGACTATCCGCTCAGCTCCCGCGTCGACGAGGCCAAACAGCGGCTGGCGGATATGAACCGTCCCGTTCCGGAGCCTGACGAAAACGCCATCGCCCGCATGCGGCGGGAGATGGACGGCCGGGAAAAGACCGGGATGGTGGGGCATGCCTTCGGCATCTTCGCGCGGCACCCCGACGTGAAGATGGCCGCCAAGACCGGCCAGCCCGCCCTTACCCAGCGGCCGCCGGTGATTCCGGAGGGGATCACGCCGCCGACGGTTCCAGGCGGCGGAGTCAGCGCCGATGTGGGCGCCCAGACCATCACCGGGCCGAGCGCTCTCGATACGCAGCCTGACGCCCGGCAGCAGCCGCCGGCCAATCAGCCGGCCGCCGCCGAACCTAAGCCCGCGCCCCCCACGTCCGCGCCCAAGGCCACGCCTAAGCGATGATGCTCCGGCCGCTCTGAGTCCCTGTGCGCCGCGTCCTGCTGGTTGACGACAATCCGCATGCCCAGCGGATGGGCACGGAGATCCTCGCCCAGGAAGGATACGACGTGCGGGGCGTGACCGACGGCGCCGCCGTGTTCGACGGCCTGCGCGAGTTCGCTCCCGATCTGGTGCTCGCCGACATCGCCATGCCGGAGCACTCCGGGTACGAGATCTGCGAGCGCATTAAGAGCGACCCGGCGCTCGAGCATGTGAAGGTGGTGCTGCTGGTGGGCGCGCTCGAGTCCTTGAATAAAGAGGAAGCGCAGCGCGTCCGGGCCGATGCCGTGCTCCACAAGCCGCTAGAGCCTTCGGTGGTGGCCGAGATCGTGGCGCCGCTGCTGGCGGGTACGGGGAATGGGACGCCGCTGCGGCGGAGCCCGGTGAAGGCGGCCGGAGAGCTGGAGGCCGCGGTCGAGAAAGCTCTCCGGCGGCCGGAGCCGCCCTCCGAGGCGCAAGTGCACGCCGCCGTGGTGCTGGCGGTCGAGTCCGCGCTGCCTTTGTTCGTCGACGAGGTGACGCGCCGAGTCGTCGAGAGTCTGCGCCAGCCACGCTAGGAGTTTATGCCCGATAACTCATTCGATATCGCTTCGAAGGTCGACTTGCAGGAGGTCAACAACGCCATCCAGCAAGCCCTCAAGGAAATCCAGACCCGCTTCGATCTGAAGAACACCAAATCGCAAATCGAGCTCAACCAGAAGGATCACCAGATCCTGCTCGCCTCCGACGACGAGTTCAAGATGAAGGCGGTGAACGACATCTTGCAGCAGAAGCTGGTGAAGCGCTCGGTTCCCATGAAGGCGCTGACCTACGGCAAGATCGAGCCCTCCGCCGGCTCGACCGTACACCAGACGATCACGCTGCAGAATGGCATTCCGATCGAGAAGGCGCGGGAGATCGTCAAACTGATCAAGAACACCAAGCTGAAGGTGCAGGCGGCGATCCAGTCGGACGTGGTGCGCGTGAGCGGCAAGGACCGCGACACCTTGCAGAGTGTCATTCAGCTCGTAAAGGGAACAGACTTCGGGATCGACATACAGTTCATCAACTACCGCACGAACTGAGGCAGGCCCTCCCGTGCCGATCACACTCCTCGACATACCGGGGCCGGCCGGCCGCCTGGAAGGCCAGGTCGAGAGCGAGCCGGAGGCCGGCCCGCAGCGCCTGGCGGTGGTAGTCTGCCATCCGCATCCGCGCTACGGGGGGACGATGCGGAACAAGGTCGTCCATCACCTGGCGCGCGGCGCCCGCCGGGCAGGGGCGGTCGTACTGCGCTTCAACTTCCGGGGCGTCGGCCGCAGCTCCGGCGCTTACGACCAGGGCATCGGCGAGCAGGACGATTTCCGGGCCGCGCTCACCTATATGCGCGAGCAATATCCGGGCTTGCCGCTCGTGGCGGCGGGCTTCTCCTTCGGCGCCCGGGTGAGCCTGGAGGGGAGCTGCTCCGACCCGCGTGTGGAGCGCGTGCTGGCGGCGGGCCTGCCGGCCGGCAGCGGCGACTACGGCTTCCTCGCGCGCTGCAGCCGCCCGAAGCACTTCCTGCACAGCACCCACGATCAGTACGGGTCGCGCGAGCAGATGGAAGCGGTGTATGGGCTGGCCGCCGAGCCGAAGGAGCTGCGCTGGATCGAAGCGTCCGACCACTTCTTCCAGGGCGGGCTCGATCAACTGGAGGAAGCGGTCCGGGCCATTCTGGCGAGCCGCGCCTCGAGCAGCACCACGGCCAGCAGCACGTAGACTGCGAGACAACCCAGGGCCGGCACCCGGATGGCCCACTCGATGCTCCAGGCGTCGGCGAGGTGTCCCACCAGCCACGGCGACAGCATGCCGCCGATCAGCGACAGCGAGAAGAACCCGTTGAAGAAGCCGGGATGGTAGTACCGGAAGCGCCGCGCGATCAGTCCGATGGTCAGCGAAGAGAGAGCGCCCAGGCCGGAACTGAAGAGCAGGGTTCCGACGACCGCGCCCCCGCGCGCCGTGGTGGCCAGCAGGAACAACGCGCCGAGCAGGCAGGCGGTGGTGCTGGCGGTGGCCAGCCGCAACGGTGACTGGAGGCCGGGAACCTGCGCACCGAGCAGCTTCCCGAGCGTGAGGGCGAGCCAGTAAAGCAACAGCCCGCCCAGCGCCGACTCCAGGTTGACGCCGAGTTGCCGCATCCAGTAAAGCGCGATCCAGCCGCCGGCGGCCCATTCGCTGCCGGACTGGAAGAACAGCGCGAGCGACAACAGAATCGCCGTCGGGGAGCGCGTATCGCTCGCCGGCATGCGCAGGGGAGCGGCCCCCAGGGCGGGCTCGGTCAGCGACCGCTGCAGCACGTAGAGCACGCCCAGCGCCAAGGGCAGAATGGCGGCCATGACCAGAATTCCGGAAGCCGCCAGGTTGTGCACGGTGGCCCAGATCAGCAGCGTGAAGGCGAACGCGCCCAAGCCGAAGAAGGCGCCTGCCAGGCTGAGGGTGGAGGCGGCGCGCGGCTCCGTCATCACGTCGAACATCAGCCAGGAAACCCCGGTGGTCAGCATGCCGGCCGCGAAGCCGAGCGCGATCAGCGGCACGATCAGACCCCCGGGCGAGAAGGTGGCGGCGAGCGAGAGCAGGCTGCCGCCGGTGAGGAAGCAGGCCACCACCAGCAACCGCCGGATCCGGAGCCGAGCGAGCAGGTCGCGGGAGGCCATCGCGGCCGTGAAGGTTCCCAGGTTGAAGGCCAGGAAGTAGTCGCCCGCCGTCCCCAGATCGAAGTGGATGTACTGGAGCCAGACCGGCAGGAGGGCCCCCAGCAAGGCCATCAGGCTGCCCAGCAGGAAAAAGCCTCCCATGGCGGAGCGTACCAGCGGCGGGCGGGGCGTGGGCCGGAAGACGGTAGGGCCGTGGGTTGCCATGGCGCCGGCGAAGCCAGCTTAACGTGGTGTCCGGAGCAAGGCCGCGAGGTCTTGCAGTTCCTTCTTGACCTTCTCGAGTCCCGCTTGCAGCTTGGAAGGCTCGGCGAGCAGCGAGAGCTGGGGCTGGCCGTTCGAGTCGCGCTTCTTGCCCCGGCCCGCCCGCACCTGGTCCCGTATCGCCTTGCGCGCTCCCGGAATCGTGAAGCCTTCGTCGTAGAGCAGCCGCTTGATTTCGAGCAGCAACTGCACGTCTTTGCGCTTGTATTCCCGGTGCCCCGTCTTGCTCTTCTTAGGCTGGAGCATGGGGAACTCGGATTCCCAGAACCGCAACACGTACGGCTCCACGCCCACGAGCTGGCTCACATCGCCGATGCGAAAGTAGAGCCGGTTGGGGATCTCCGGCAGGCTGGACTGCGACATCGAAACTCATGTTACAACGGATCGGCTCCGCGTGGCGGGCCGCGCCGGGGAGGGCTACTTCGTTCGTTGCGCCTCGAAGGGCCGGGTCTGTCCGACGCCCCGGTACTTGATGCTGCCTTTCAGGTGATCGCCCTCCATGGCGCCCTCGTAAACGGCGGTGCGTTCCCCATTCTTCGTCTCTTGTATGACTTTGAACGAGAACTTATAGCCCTCCACCTTGCCGTCCCTGAGGTCATAGGTTTTTCCCGTGTAATCCCTCATCCAGGGCGCTGCGGAAACCTGCACTACGGTGCCCGTCAGCACGCCGTGATCGTTCTGGAAGGTGAAGGTGCTGGTGTGCGCGTAGGTTTTGCCGTCCGCGTCGCCGACTTGCATTTCGCTCGTCCATTGGCCATCGATGCCGCTCGCCAGGGCCGTGGCCACACCCAGCAAGAACATCAAAATCCCACTCTTCACCATGGGGGCCATCTCCTCTCCCCGTATAACGGAGAAGCGCCTTCTAAGGTTCAACGATTTTTTGCTTCGGGAAGCAACAAGCGCGCCTTCCGGCGCCCGGGAGGCAACAGCACCACCCAGTGGTCGCCCGCCTCGAGCACCGGGACCTCCGCCGGGCGGCCGTCGATCTCGACGCGCGCCGGACGCGCCGCGACCAGGGCTGGCGCGCGGCTCGAGGCGCGGTAGTCGATCTCGAGGCCACGCTCGGCGGGACGCGCGTCGAGCAGATCGCCATTCAGCCACAGTAGCGGCAGCGGAACTGTGCGCGAGTCGCCTTCAAGCCGGTGCCGTCCGGCCGGGACCCACGCGGTTTCGCCGTCCGTGACGGGCCAGGGGCGGCCATCGACCCGCAGCGGCCCTTTCCAGCGAATGCCGGCGGTGTGGGCGGTCTCCACTTCGAGGCCCCGGCCGCCGGGACCGGGCCGGGCGGCGGTCACGGGCGAAGCCGCAGCCGCGAGCAGATCGTAGTCCAGCCGGGCAATGGAGTTCTCGGAATAGAGCATGACGCGAGCGAAGCTGCGGCTGGCGAGGTGCACCAGCTCGAACAGCTCGCCGCCGGTCTGCCTCTTAGTCGGATATACATCCTGATAACGCTCGACGATATTGATGTCGACGGCCAGGCGCTCGGGACGCCGGGTGAGGGGTGCGTAGCGCCGCGCGATCTCCGGGTAGCGGTCGGGACCCAGGTTCCACGTAGTGGCCGGATCTTCAATTACGAACGTCGCCTCCAGCCGTTCGGCGAGCGGGAGCACCGCGGCCGCGTCCGCCCCGAGGTGCTCGCGCATGCGGGTGTCGAAGCGGTCGTCGATGTGGGTCAGGACCAGGTCGAGATCGGCCTTGGACCGGCGTGCCACCGTGAGCCAGTGCTCCTGCAGGCGGCGCGCGAGCCCGGCCCGGTAGTCGACGAACTGCCGCCACGCCTGCGGATCGCGCTGCCAGTGCCGCGGCGAATCCGGCTGGAACAAGTCGAGGGGATCGAAGCCAGCCTGGGCGCGGAACTCCTGCCGCACCGTGTCGTTCAGGGGGGTCAGCCGCTGCGGGTCCGCCGGGCCGTAGAGAGACTCGAAATACAGCTCGGCCAGGTTCACACCGTCCCAGTCGAACCGCTGGATGAGGGCCGCGAGGCCGGCCTCGACCGCACGAGCGCATTCCGGGTCGGCGAGATTCATGAGCTTGCGCCAGTCGAGGTGCGCGTCCTGCTGGATGGCGGTTTTCTCGCGCCAGCCGGGGTGGTCGTCCCAGAACTTCTCGCTGACGTGCGGAAGTTCGAGCCAGGCGTAGACGAGCAGTCCCTCGCGATGGCAGGCTTCGAGCAGTGCCCGGAGATACTGGTCCCGCCCGGCTTCGGACTCGTAGAAGTGCCAGGCGGCCACATGCAACGCCGCGATGCCGGCGCGGCGCCAGCGCCGGGCCAGGAAGTCGGGGTCGGCGCGCAGGCGGTAGGAGTAGTCGAAGAACGCCCAGAGCCGCCCGCCGCGGAACGGGAACTCGACGCCGAGGTCCGCCAGGTCCTGGAGGAGGTAGGGGAAGCGCTCGTAGCCCTTCTCGCCGGGGCTGGTGGCGGTCCACAGCACGGCGCGGCTGCTCTCGCCACCGCTGCGTAGTCCGGCGACGAGCGGGGCGCCGGTCTGCTTCTCCCGCGTGAATACCTGCGCTCCCTCCGGCAGCGTGTAGACCGGCAGCGTGAGGGGAATTTCCCAGAGGACTTCGAGAGCCGGGTCGCGCACCTCCTCGATCGCCGCCACGCGGACCGTGCGCTCGGTCGCGAGGAACCCCCAGCGGCGGGCCTCGGTGCTGTCGCCTTCGACGACATCGAACCGGGCGGGCAGAAGGTCGAGGCCGGCCGCCGCGAGCAAACGTTCCCGCCCGGTACTGGGGGGCTCGGTGCCGCCTCCCGGAGTGAGGGAAGCGGCCAGCAGCATCGCGGCGCTAATGCGCCAGGGAATACCAGAGCCCGATGCGAAGGTCATAGTAGTTGGGCCGGCGGGGATTGAACTCGTTGCGCAGATACACGCCGCGCAGCCCGCTGATCGTGACGTCCATGGGAGGCGAGATGCCGGGCACCCGGAAACGCACGCCGGGACCGAATTCTACGAAGTTGGCGTAATACTCGCGGCGGCGGTCAAAGGTCACGTTGCTGTTCCACAACAGGCCCATCCGCAGCCAGCCGAGGTTCGGCAGGCGGTATCCCTGGCGCGATTGAAAGTAGGTGATGACGTTGTTCTGGTAGCGGCTCAGGAACACCGCGTCGGTGTTGAACTCGGCGAAAGGACCGGCCTCGGCGCCACCGAGGGAAGCTCCGAGGTTGCGAAACCACGACAGGCCCCCCCGGTAGTCGGGACCGAAGCGGGGCGTTCCCGGCGGACGATCTTTCCGGTAGCTCATGGCCTGGCCGGCTTCGCCCCACAGCAGGAACCCGCGCCACACCGGCGTCCGCAGGCCGGCGGCGGCGATCAGCGAGCTTTCCGAAAGGAACTGCGGGAGCGGCTCCGCGGTCTTCTGCTTCCAGTCTCCCACCAGCCGCAGCGAGAGGTAGGGCCGGACGGGCAAACGGCCCACGTGCAGCTCGGCCTTCAGTTGCGCGTAGTTAAAAATGTCGTGGTAGCGCGTGGAGAACAGGGGCAGCATCCAGAGGCTGACCTGGACCCGCTGCAATTGTGGGGCGAGGTTGCGGTAGGCGCGGCGCGCTTCCTCGGCCTGGGCGGGATGGGGACTGTCCATCGCCAGTTGGAAGTACTTGACAGCCTCGCGATCGTCATGGAGCTGGTTATAGACCATGCCTAGCTTGTAGACGACCTCGTAGTCCTGCGGATCGGTCTCGTGCGCGATGAGAAGCTCGCGCCGGGCATCGTTCAGATAACTGAGAGCCAGGCTCTTCAGTCCGAGGGCCTTGTGGGGCGCGGCGAGCTCCCGTTGCTGGCTGGTAGCTATGCCGACAGCCTCGCGAGCGCGGCGGGCCAGTTCGGCGTCGGAGCCTTGGGACACTTTCTCGAGCAGTGGGGCGGCGCGCGCCGCCTCTCCGCGTTGCCGGTAGAGGAAGGCTAACTGGGCGGCGGCGAGCAGGTCGCGAGGATCTTGGGCGACGACGGCCTCGAATTCTCTCAGGGCCTCGTCCTGCTGTCCGACGGCCAGCCACAGGAACGCCAGATCGCGGCGCAGTCCGGTGTGTGATGGATCGAGCTCGAGTGCGCTCCGGTACTCATTGGCGAAGGGTGCGCGGTTGGGGAGGCGGCTGCGGGCCCGCTCGGCGATCCGCGTGTCGGCCGCGCGCGAGGCGAGGAGCCAGGCACCCGTCGCGCCTTCCGCGTCGCCGGCCTCGGAGCGCGCGCGCGCCAGGTCGAGCAGAGTCTCTTCCCGCCGTGGGGGCAGACGCCACGCCACCAGGTAATGCTCGGCGGCGCGCGCCGGCTCACGGCGCTTCTCGAGGTTGCGAGCTAGTTCCAGCCGCGCCGCGCGATTCGCCGGATCCTGCCCGACGGCGCTCGACCAGCGTTCGATCGCCTGCTGCAAGGCGCCATCCACGCGCGCGAAGGCTTCGCCGGCGGTTTTCTGGATCTGCGGATCGCCCGACCGCCGCAGGCGGCCGAACAGTTCGAGCGCCCGGGCCTCCTGACTGGTGTCGTGGCATAAGAAGGCCAACTCGAGCGCAATGCGGTCATCCGCCGGATCAAGGGTCAGCGCCTGCTCAAACGACTCCCGGGCGAATTCGCTCTCCCCCGCTTTCAGGTAAGCGTAGCCGAGGTCCTTGCGAAGCGACGCGCGGCCGGGCGCCAGGGTGACGGCGCGGCGGAAATGGTCGATGGCCTCCAGGTAGCGCTTTTGTTGCAGCGCCCGGTAGGCGTGGTCTGCTTCTTGAGTTGCTGCGGGATCGGCGGCGGGATCCTGTGTTTGCGCGGGTAACACCAAACACGCAAGCACCAGCAGGAAGATAGTTTTCACTGCGGGCACCTGTATTCGAATGTAGCTTTATTTAATCACAATGCGCGGCGGGGCGCAAGGAAACTCGACCTCGTTTAGCGGTTATACTTCGGCGCCACCCCCCGCAGCGATCCCCACACGGCATCGCACGCCTCCAGGACCTGGGGCTCCAGCGGCCGGCGGCGCTCGATGGTGCGCAGGTTTTCGGCGAGCTGCTCGGGTCGCGAGGCCCCCAGGATGACGCCGTCCACACCCGGCCGCCCGAGCAGCCAGCCGAGGGACATCTCGATCAGGGTACGTCCGGATCCGACGGCGATCTTCTTTAGCTCCTCGACGGCGTGGAACACGGCCTCGTTCCAGTAGCGGTTCAGGTACATCTGGTTGCCATCGAAGCGGGTGCCGGCGAGAGGGCCGCTAGTCAAGTTCTGTTTGCCAGTAAGCAGGCCCCCGGCGAGCGGGTTGTAGACAAACGAGCTGACCCCCAGTTGCAGCATGCACGGCAAATACTCTTGCTCCGGCCCGCGCGCCAGCAGGTTATACATCGGCTGGGCGATCCGAGGCGCCGGCCAGCCATTCTTGTCACACAGGCAGAAGATACGGGTGATCTGCCAGGCCGCAAAATTTGAGGTGGCCACATAGCGCACCTTTCCGGCGCGGACCAATCCGTCCAGGGTCTCGAGACTCTCTTCGAGTGGTGTGTTGTAGTCCGGCTGGTGCAGGTAATACACATCGAGATAGTCCGTTTTCAGACGCTTCAAGCTGGCGTCGATGGCTTTCAGGATGGCGGCCCGGGACAGGCCGCTGTCATCGGGGCCGTCACCCATCTTGTTGAACACTTTGCTGGCCAGGACGATCCGGTCGCGGTGCCCCTGGAATAGGCCTCCGAGTATCTCTTCGGACCGGCCTTTGTTATAGGCGTTGGCGGTGTCGAAGAAGTTTACTCCCGCGTATAAACAAAGATCGATCATATTCCGCGCCGCGGTTTCGTCGGCTTGTGACCCGAAGGTCATGGTGCCGAGGCAGGCTCGCGAGACTTGGAGGTCCGTACCCGGCAGTGGGCGATATTCCATCTAGCCTCCCAAGAAAATATAGATTGTTGCATGACTTGATCGGTATTGTGCGTGTGCTACTATCTAGGGCTATGTCCACAGAGAACATCGTTCAATTACTAATCACGGAGCGCGACCGGTTAAATCGCGCGATCGACGCATTGCAATCGGCCACCGTCCGGCGGGGCCGCCCGCCCGGATCGGGCCGCAAGGCCGGACCGGGGCGCAAGCGCGGGCGCCGAGGCATGTCGGCGGCGGCGCGCAAGGCCCAATCCGCGCGCATGAAAGCTTACTGGGCGCAGCGGCGCAAGCAGAAAGCCTAGGCTAGGATCTCGGCCTGGGCTCGCTGCCCCACGGAGGCCAGGATGTCCATCTCAGCGGAGAAGTTAGACCGGCGGGGGTTTCTCGCGAGGCTGGTCCTCGGAGGGGCCGGCTTGGGAAGTGTCCCTGCTTTCACGCAAGGACGCGACGGCGCGTCGCTGCGCATTACACGCATCGAACCCTACGTCTTGCGGCTCGGCCGGCGCTCGGACTATGTCTTCGCCCGGGTCGAGACGGCCGAGGGTATTTATGGCTGGGGCGAGGGCACTACACCGCCGACCGTGCCGGCGGTCGTGGCGCAAATCCGGGAGTGCGCGAAGCTCGTCCACAACGAAAGCGCCTGGGATACCGAGAAGCTGTGGCGGCGGATGTATATCGTCGAGGAGAACACCCTGGGCGGTACTCTGTTCGCGGCCATCAGCGCCATTGATATCGCGCTGTGGGACATTATCGGGAAGAAGCTGAATGTTCCGGTGTATAAGCTGCTGGGCGGGAAGGCGCACGACAAACTCCGCATTTATGCCAGCTACCGCTGGGGCAACATTCCCCGCACGCGCGAGGCTTACGCGCGGCGCACCAAGGAACTGATCGAGGCCGGGGCGACAGCCGGGAAGTACGATCCCTTCGGCGCCTATCCGGGGTTTGACCGGCAGCTTTCCACTACCGTCCTGAATGAAGTGCGGGAGATGATCCAGGGTATCCGCGAGGGCGGTCCGGCTTTCGACATCTGTGTGGAAGCTCACGGCAAGTTCAACATGGCGACGGCCGGCCGGATTATCAAAATGCTGGAGCCGTTCGACCCCTTCTTTCTGGAGGAGCCCGTGCCTCCGGAGGACGTACCCGCCATGGCGGCGCTGCAGCGGTCGACCAACATCCCGATCGCGACGGGGGAAGGCCTGCAGTCGCACTGGAACTTCCGGGCCACGCTCGAGCAGCAGGCGGCTCGTATTCTGCAACCCGATGTGTCCCGCACGGGCGGCATTACGGCGTTCCGAAAGATTGCCGCGATGGCCGACGCGCACTATGTCACCATCGCGCCCCACAATCCGAACGGCCCGGTGTGTACGGCCGCGAGCATGCACGTGGCCGCCTCCATTCCGAACTTCACCATCATGGAGGAAGGCAACACCGGGACGAGCCTGTACAAGGACATCTTCACGGGCGGTTGGCAACCCAGCCTGCGGGAGTGGACGGTCCCGGAAGGGCCCGGCCTGGGTGTGGATTTCTCGGCGGCTTTTCTCAAAGAGCATGCCGTGACGGTGTGAGAATCCCGCTGTCCTTCGATTATCCTGGGTGCTTATGCCTGGTCCGTTTCGTTTGGACGGCCGCCGCGCCCTGGTAACCGGAGGCGCGAGCGGCATTGGGGAGGCGACGGTGCGCGCCCTCGCCGCCGCCGGCGCTGCCGTCACGGTTGCCGACCTGGAAGAACCCCGGGCCCAGGCTCTGGCGGCCGAGTTGGGTCCACCTGTGACGGCCGCGGCCCTGGACGTCACCAGCGAAGCTGCGGTGAAGGCCTGCTTCGCCGGAATGACAGCCCTCGATCTCCTGGTCAACAACGCCGGGATCGGCCTGGTCGGAAACGTCGAAGAGACGGAACTTGCCGACTGGCAGCGGCTGTTCCGGGTCAATGTGGATGGCGTCTACCTCTGCTCGAAATACGCGCTGCCCTTGCTGCTGGCTTCCGGCCGCGGCGGTATCGTGAACATCGGCTCGGTGGCCGGCCTGGTGGGGGTGAAGCGGCGCTTCGCCTATTGCGCCACCAAGGGCGCCGTGCTGGCGCTCACTCGCCAGTTGGCGGTAGATTACGCCGGCCGGGTGCGCGTGAATTGCGCCGCGCCCGGGACGGTCGATACGCCCTTCGTCGAAGCTTACCTCGAGAAGTACCACCGGGGTGAAAAGGAGAAGGTACGCGCAGAGTTACACCAGCGGCAGCCCGTCGGCCGCATGGGACGGCCCGACGAAATCGCCAGTCTGGTGCTATATCTGTGCTCGGACGAAGCTCAGTTTGTAACGGGTTCGGTCATGACGATCGACGGCGGCTGGACGGCGGCTTAGTGTCGCCCGGCACAATTTCTAGCTGCGCCTGACGCCCGTGATGCATCATAATAGGATGATTCCGCTGTTCCGATAAGGTTTGGCCATACTTATGCTTCGAGGCGCTACATTCCTGCTATTGACCGCCCTCGCCCTGGCTCCGGCGCGGGCGCAGGTTGAATCCCGAGCTGGCGAGGTGGAGGCCGCCCGGCAGCAGAAAGCCGCGCATGAGACGCCCGACGAAACCAGTGGCTTCGAGAAGAGACTGGTATGGATCAAAGAGCAGAAGGTCATCGAGCGCTTCACCTCGGGCGTCGCCGGCTTCGGGCTGTCATTCGGCAAACTGGTTACGGGCTCGGGCTTCGCCTTCGGCCCGGAATATATGCGCCGGGATCTGGCCGACGGGCAGGTGATCTTTCGCGCCACGGCCCGGGGCTCCCTGAAGCTCTACTACCAGACGGACCTGCAGCTCAGCATGCCCAAGCTGGCGCGCCGGCGGCTGTTCGTGGACCTCTATGCCGCGCACCGCGACTTTCCCCAACTGGAGTATTACGGACCCGGGCCGAACTCGCGCAAGACCGGCCGCAGCAACTTCCGGATGGAGGACACCTCCTACGACTTCACGGCGGGCGTCCGGCCGGTCAAGTATCTGAGTCTGGGAGTGACCGGAGGGTACCAGCAGATCAACGTCGGGCCCGGCACCAGCGAGCGCTTCATCTCGGCGGAACGAATTTACTCGGCCGCGGTAACACCCGGCATCGACCGCCAGGCGGACTTCCTGCGCGGCGGAGTCTTCGGCCAGTTCGACTACCGCGACAATCCCGGTGGTCCGCGCAAAGGCGGAAACTACGTGGCCCGCTACACGTATCTTTCCGACCGGCGGCCGGACCTGTATTCCTTTAAGCGACTGGACCTGGAGGTACAGCAATACTTCCCGTTCTTCAACCGGCGCAGGGTAATCGCGTTGCGCGGCAAGTCGGTGCTGACCTACGCCAATAGGGGTCAGACCGTGCCGTTCTATCTGCAACCGACCTTGGGCGGCTCCGAAGACCTGCGAGGGTTCCGCAACTTCCGGTTCTACGACGACAACATGATGGTGTTCAACGCCGAATACCGCTGGGAGACTTTCAGCGGCCTGGATATGGCCATCTTTGGCGACGCCGGCAAGGTCTTCCACCGGCGCGCGCAATGGAACCTGAAAGATCTGGAAGGCTCCTACGGCATTGGCATGCGGTTCAACGTCCGCAACACCGTGTTTATGCGCTTCGATGTGGGCTTTAGTCACGAGGGTTATCAGGTATGGGTCAAGTTCAACAACGTGTTCTAGCTCTGGGCCTGCTGGGCGCGGCGGCGCTGGGCGCCCAACGCTTTTATGACGACGACCCGTTGGGGCGCGAGCCGGCCCCCCTGCGTGTGGAAAAGGCCCACAGCCGCAAGTTGAGCGACTACTACGATTTTTTCTGGCACACCTTCGCCGAGCCCGGCGAGCACCAGCCGAAGGCGGGCAAGAAAATCCCGGCCCGCGCCGTGAACACGCTGGGAGAGGTGCCGGACAGCGGCTGGTACGAAAGCCGCCTGGGACGGCGTCCGATGACGATGGAGGAATTGCTGCGTGGTCCCGGCGTCAGCAACGCGCCGGCCAGCGGGACGTGGAAGGTCATCGCCGCCAAGAGCGAAGGGGTCACCCCGGGATTGACGATCGAAGACTCTCGCGGCGCCCGGTACCTGATGAAGGTGGACCCGGTAAGCAACCCGGAGATGGCGACCGGCGCGGACGTGATCGGCGCCAAATTCTTTTACGCTTTGGGCTACCACGTCCCGGAAAACTACATTGTCACCTTCACCCGCGAGCAGTTGGTGGTGGGGCCGGGTTCCGTCCTGGTCGATGCTATGGGGAAGCGGCGGCCGATGCACGACCGCGACGTGGACGAGGTGCTCTTCAATGTCCCGCGGGACGGTCAGGCACGCTACCGGGCGGTGGCGAGTTTCTTCATAAAGGGTGACCTGCTGGGGCCCTTCCGGTTTTTCGGCGCCCGCCGCGACGACCCGAACGACGTCGTTCCCCACGAGCACCGGCGCGACATGCGCGGCTTGTTCGTCTTCTGCGCCTGGCTCGGCCACAACGATGTGAAGGCGCTCAACAGTCTCGATTCGCTCGTAGAAGAGAATGGACAGCGCTTCGTCAAGCACTACCTGATCGACTTCGGTGCGGCGTTCGGCAGCGACAGTTTCACGGCCAAGAGTCCCCGGGCCGGGAATCAGTACCTTTTCGACGTGAAGCCGGCGGCCGCGCAGTTCTTGAGCTTGGGGTTGTATGTGCCGCACTGGGCGTTTGCGAAATACCCGCATATTCCGGCCGTGGGGCGCTTCGAATCCAAGATTTTCGAACCCGAGAAGTGGAAGGCCAACTATCCGAATCCGGCTTTCGACAACCGTCTGCCCGACGATACGTTCTGGGCGGCCAAACAGGTGATGGCCTTTACCGACGACCAGATCCGGGCCATCGTGACGACCGGCCAGTATAGCGACCCGGCCGCCGTGGAATGGCTCACGCGCGCCCTGATCGAGCGCCGCGACAAGATCGGCCGGACCTACTTTCCGCGGGTCCTGCCCCTCGACCAGTTTGCAGTCCGCGACGGCCGGCTGCAATTCGAGGACCTGGGCGCCAAGTATCGCTTGACGCCGGCGCGCCAGTACACGGTCCGCTGGGCGCGCTTCGACAACCGGTCGCAGCAACAGACGGCGCTGGCGGGGGCCTCAGACCCCACGCTGCCCCGGGAAGTCACGCAGTCCGCCGCGGGCGAATACTTCGCGGCCGAGATTCGCTCCGGGGAGGCCTCCCAGAGCGTGACGGTCTACCTTCGTAACAAGGCTGGCCGCCTCGAAGTGGTGGGGATCGACCGGACTTGGTAAGCTCTGCATTCGGGTGCAGAGTCTCCTAAGACAAGTTACGGCTTGGGCGTGGCTGGCGGCCTGTTGCGCCGGAGTGGTGGGCTGCGCCCGGGTCGAGGGCGGCTCCCGGCTCGTTGTGGCCGTCAACGCTGGGGTCGAGGGGGACGCCCTCAAAGCCGCGGCCGCCGACTATCAGACCCTCACCGGCGCCCGCATGGAGATCATCGAGCTGCCGTACGCCAACCTCTTCGAGAAGGCCATGCTCGATCTCGACAGCCGCACCGGCGCCTACGACGTGATCATGATGGACGATCCGTGGTTCCCCCGGCTCGCCTCGGCCGGAAAGCTCACGGCGCTTGAGCCGCTCTACCGGCAGGCGGGCCAGCCGGGTCCGGACGACGATTTTGTGGCGACCTCACTCGGCCTCTGTCGCGACCCGAGCCAAGGCAACCGCCTCTACGCGCTGCCTTACGTCGGGAACTCGCAGCTCTTCTTCTACCGCCGGGACCTCTTCGAGAAGTACGGCCTCGCCGCGCCCAAGACGTGGACCGAGGTGCGCGAGGCCGCGCGCCGGATTGGCGCCGGCGAGGGTATCTACGGCTACGTGATGCGGGCGGCGCCCGGCAATGCCTCGGTGACCGATTTCATGCCGATCCTGTGGGCCTTCGGCGCGGAGTTGCTCGGGCCCGACGACGCGCCGCAGCTCGACACCCCGGAAGCCGCCGCCGCGCTCGGCTTCATGGTCGAGATGGGCAAGTGGAGTCCGCCGGGGTACGTGAGCTTCAATGCGGATGAGGTAGCGGCCCACCTCTTGCAGGCGACGGCGGCGATGAGCATCAACTGGCCGGCCTGGGTGCTCGCCATGGATGACCCCACGAAGTCCAAGGCGGTCGGCAAGATCGCATTCGCTCCGCTCCCGGGAGAAAAACGCCCGGGCCAGGCGGCGATGGGCAACTGGCTGCTGGCTATCCCAGCCGGGTCGCGGAATGCCGGCGCTGCCTTTGCGTTTGTACGCTGGGCGACTGAGCCCGCGCAGATGCGGAAGGCGGCCGAGCGGGGCAATCCGCCGACCCGGCGCAGCGTTTTCCAAGACGCGGATCTCGCCTCCCGTTTCCGCGCCTATCCGGTGCAGTACCAGTCGCTCTCCACTGGACGTCCTCGGCCGCGCACCGTTCACTGGAACGAAATCGAGAACGTTTTTGGGACGCTGATCTCCCAGGCCAATGCCGGCAGCGTAACCGTCGCCCAGGCCCTTGTCCGCGCCCAGCACGAGATCTCCGAAATCCGCCGGAGGAACCCGTAATGCGCCGGGCCTGGCTGTGGTTCGCTCCGGCCATGGTGGTGCTCGTCGCGCTCTCGGTGTATCCCTTCCTCTACGCCGTCGACATCAGCCTGCGGACCCCCTCCGGCTACGGACTCTCGAACTTCACCCGCCTTCCCACCGACCAGTTCTTCCTCGTGTCGCTGTGGCAGACCCTGGTCTACACGGCCGGGGCGCTCGCGCTGGAGTTCACCCTCGGGTTCGTCCTGGCCATGCTGGTGAACCGTGAGTTCCGCGGACGCCAGGTGCTTCGCTCGATCTTGCTGATACCGATGTTGCTGCCGCCGGTGGTGGTGGCGGTGATCTGGCGGCTGATCCTGAACCCCGAGTTCGGCGTGCTCAACGGCACGCTGCGGACCCTGGGGTTCGACACCAAGGGCCTCACGTGGCTCGGGGCCGAGCGCTCGGCGATGTTTTCAGTGATCCTCGTCGACGTCTGGCAGTGGACGCCCTTCATGTTCCTGCTGCTGCTGGCGGGCCTGCAAGGACTGCCCGTGGAGCCTTTCGAAGCGGCGGTGGTGGACGGCGCCTCGCGCTGGCAGATCTTCCGGCGGCTCACCCTGCCGATGTTGAAGCC
>JBGPDC010000054.1:0-29503 GCA_041482115.1 Terriglobia bacterium
CACGCTGTGCGTCCACTCGACGCCCGGACGGCGCTCCGTCGCGTCCAGGGTGTTGCCGACCAGGATGTAGACCGGCACGCGGTCGCAGTAGGCGTTGTAAATGGCCATGGAGGCGTGCTGCAATCCGACGGTGCCGTGGGCCATGACCATGATGGGCTTGCCGTCGATCTTGGCGAACCCGTGGGCCATGGCGACCGAGGACTCTTCGTGACAGCAGGTGATCAGCTCGGGTCCTTTGTTGCCGCCATAGTTGATGATCGATTCGTGCAGGGCGCGGAAACTCGAGCCGGGGTTCGCGCAGCAGTACTCGATGCCGAGCGACTTGATGACGTCGACCATGAAGTCGGAGCCGGGACGCTCGTTGGTGAGCATCTCGACGGGCGCCGGTGGGCCGCCCGTGTCGGCGGCGAGCGCGGCATTGGAGGGCACGACCGCGCTGGCGCTGCGGGACCCCGATTGTTGGGCCTGCGCGGCCGGGGAGGGCGCGACCAGCGCGGCGGCGCCAGCGGCGGCTCCCTTCAGGAAATTACGGCGGTCAACAGCAGTGGGCTTGGATTTTGCCACAGAGCACCTCTTTCCGGCTTGCGTCGAGTATACACCCAAACGGGTGAGATGGGCCGGCGGTGGTCCAGAGAGGGTGTATACTCTCAACCACCGGCAGACCAACAGAGTAATTCCGGTTTTCAACAAGCTGCTGAATTGGACGGGGAAAGGAACCGATGAGGCGAATCCTATTGAGCGTGGCATGGATTGTGGCATTCGCATTGGGAACGTCATCCCTTCTGCTGGGGCAGGGGGGCGGGCTGGGCTATGTCGTCAGCACCATAGCCGGGGCTTCCCCTATAGGCTTGGGAGACAACGGACCGGCCACTTCCGCCCTGCTGTACAACCCCTGGGGCGTGACCATAGACGGCAGCGGGAACCTGTTCATCGCGGATACCAGCAACCACCGCATCCGCAAGATGACGCCCGCTGGCGTCATCAGCACCTTTGCCGGGGCTGGGATTGAGTATTTCGGTGGGGACAACGGTCCGGCCACTTCGGCATTCCTTAGTTTCCCCTCCGGCGTGGCAGTTGACCCGGCTTCCGGCAGCGTCTACATAGCGGACAGAGGCAATCACCGGGTCCGTAGAGTTACCACCAACGGGACCATCAGCACGGTCGCAGGCACCGGCACAGCAGGGTTTGCCGGCGACGGTGGTCTGGCGACCGCAGCGCGACTCAACCTACCCGCGGACGTAACCCTCGACTCGGCCGGGAACCTTTATATTGCGGACGAGGCAAACCATCGGATTCGCATGGTGAATCCCGCCGGCGTGATCAGCACGGTGGCAGGCAACGGAACGGCGGGCTTTGCCGGAGACAATGGTCCAGCCGTTTCCGCGCAGCTCAACACGCCCAGGGGCGTGGCCGTGGACAGCACCGGGATCTATATCGCAGACACAAACAACAACCGGGTTCGCAAAATTTCGCTGGCGGGAACCATCCGGACTATGGCCGGCACCGGGACGGCAGGGAACCTCGGCGAGAACGTCACCGCCACCGACGGACGATTGAACACTCCTTCTGGTGTAGCGGCGGATGGCAACGGCACCGTTTACATAGCGTCCAGTGCGGCAGTCCGCAAGGTGAGTCCTTCCGGCATAATCACAACGATCGCCGGCACAGGAACTCCCGGCTTCGGAGGAGACGGCGGCGCCGCCACCGCCGCCCAATTTGACATCACCTTCGCCGGCGTCGTCGAAGTGGACAGTGCTGGAAACCTCTACGTGGCTGACCGGAATAATAATCGCATCCGCAAGATCACGCCGTCTGGGCAAATCAGCACCATTGCCGGGAGCACTCAATTCGCCGGGGACGGTGGGCCGGCCACCTCTGCCACCTTGTTTTACCCCTCTGGATTGGCCTTCGACTCCCCTGGCAACCTTTATTTTGCCGACCGAGAGAACCAGCGAATACGAAAGATCACGCCGGCCGGTGTGATCAGCACCGTAGCAGGCACGGGAGGGCGTGGCTTCGGCGGCGACACCGGTCCGGCCACTTCCGCCCTTCTCAATCGCCCCTGGGGCCTGGCCGTAGATGGCGCCGGCAACCTGTACACCGTCGACGCCTTAAACAATCGGATTCGCAAGATCACGCCTTCTGGCACGATCAGCACCATTGCGGGCACCGGGTCGGCAGGGTTTAGTGGGGACGGAGAACAAGGCACGCAAGCGCAGATCAACACCGCTTTTGCGGACACCGATGCGGTCGCTGATGCGTCGGGGAATGTTTATTTCACGGACACCAACAACCACCGGGTCCGCAAGGTGACTTCGAGCGGCGTGATCAGCACCGTTGCTGGCACCGGGACTGCTGGATTCAGCGGGGATGGTGGGCCGGCGGTGTCTGCCCAACTGAATGCTGCGCGCGGCCTGGCGCTCGATACGCAGGGGAACCTTTATATCGCAGATATTAACAACCACCGGGTCCGCAAAGTGAATCCCAGCGGCGCGATTAGTACCGTGGCGGGAAACGGCCTGAATGCACAGAGCGGAGACAGCGGTCCCGCCCTTTCCGCCGGCCTGCCTATGCCCCGGGAAGTAGCTGTCGACAGCAGCGGCAATCTGTATATCCGGACATTTGGTCCCCGGATCCGTAAAGTGACACCCGCGGGCGTTATTTATACCGTCGGTGGAACAGGAAGCGCTGGTTTCAGCGGGGATGGAGGGCTCGCCACCCTGGCGACCTTCAACGGGCTGCAAAATTTCGCCGTGGATAGTACGGGTAACGTGTATTTATCGGACAGCCTTAACCACCGTATCCGTAAAATGACTTTGTTGACGCCGGCGAGCCTGAGCCTTGTCAGCGGTAACGACCAGAGCGGCCCCATAGGCAGAGTGTTGCTCAACCCGCTCACCGTCAGAGTGGCCGGGAGCGGCGACATCGCGGTGCCGGGAGTTACAGTTACGTTCGCGGTAACGCAGGGGTCTGCCACGCTCAGCGCGAATGCAGTCGTAACAGGAGCGGACGGGACCGCCTCCGTGGACGTAACGTTCGGGAGCACCGCGGGACCCGTGGTTGTTACCGCTTCCGTCAGCGGGGCGCCAACGAAAGCTTTCTCATTGACGGCGACGGCAGCCGCAGCGGGGCCGCCCCCGCCGCGCATCTCTACCGGGGGCGGCATCATAGGCGGGGGTTTGAGCATACCGGCCGTGCGGCAAATTTCCGCTAACAGCATCATCAGTATCTTCGGCACTGATTTTGCCCCGCCCGGTACGGCGCGGCTGGTGTCCAGCAGCGACCTGGTCAACGGGCGGCTCCCGACCAAACTGGCTGGCATTTGCGTGCAGGTGGGCTCGCAGTTGGCTCCCCTCTTCCACGTCTTTCCGGGGCAGGTCAACTTGCAAGTCCCCGGCATTGCCGGCACTGGGAGTGTGCCGGTCCAGGTGATTCAGAACTGCGGCGAATCCAATGAAGTCAAGAGCAACATTGTGAATGTGCCTTCGCAGCCGGCATCACCGGAGTTCTTCTTTTTCATAGGGAATGCGGACGGAAGAAACCCCATCGCGGCCACAGATGCGATCAGCGGTGCACTTATCGGCGCGCCGGGCCTGATTGCGGGGGTCACCTTCGTTCCCGCGAAGCCGGGCGACTTTCTGACGATCTATGCGACCGGCTTGGGAGCAACCAATCCTGCCTTCGCTGCCGGAGAGCTGCCGGACCGGGCTGCAACGGCGGTTTTGCCGGTGACGGTAACGCTCGGACAGACTGAACTCGCGGCCGAGGATGTGCTCTATGCTGGACTGACCTCTTTTGCCGGGCTATACCAGATCAATATCCACATACCGGCCGAGGTCCCCGATGGCAACATTCCCGTCACGGTCCAGGTGGGAGATTTTTTCACTCCCGTGGGGGGGTATGTGACGGTGAAGCGATAGCGAGCCCGCCAGGCTTGCGGACTGAACGAGGCACATCCTAGGACTAAAGCTCCGATTCTAGAGGTGAGGCTTGCCAAGCAAATTGATTTCCATTTTCACCGAGTCGGGGTGAATACGAAAATCGCCATAGCAAAGGTGCCGGAGAACCGAAGCGGGGCGTAAGTGCCAGCTTGCCCACGTGAGCGGAGAGTCTCCATTCATGTCCTGGGCGTCTCTCGCCGCCCCGGCGTCAAGAAGAAGCTGGATGGCAGCTTCGGAGCCGAAGGCGGCGGCGCGGTGGAGCGGAGTCTCGCCCTTGGTGCGGCAGTCGCGCATGAAACCACCCGTGACAGCGGAGGGCTTGGTCACCGAGTTGGGATTCGCACCGTGCGCGAGCAAGATTCTGACTATCGCGGTAGAAGCGGGGCGATCGGGGGAACAGAGCGCCGCGTGCAGGGGTGTTTCTCCGGTATCCGGCAGGGGATAGTTGACGTCCGCGCCCTGCTCAATCAGGAACTGACAGAGTCGCCAGTGCCCGTGGAAGCAGGCGCCATTGAGATCGAAATTGGGGCCGAGGGAAGCAAGCGACTCGCCGTCGGCCAGCAGGAATCTTATGGCGCTCACATCTCCGTAATAGGCGCACCATCCGATCAAAGAAACGCCGCGCCGGTCTGCTGAGGTGGCCGCGTGGCCTGCCGCCAGATAGTCGAACACCAGGTCGGTGCGCCCGTCTGCGATTTTTTCAAGCATATCGGTTTTGGTGGCCTGTGGTAACGTCTACCAAGGAGCCTCTCCTATGGTAAGAGTTGTCCTCATTTTCCGCTTCTTCGTTTGCATCGTCGGCGTCGCGTCCACCGCGCTGGCCCAAATTCCCACGGTGGATTGGGAAAAACAGAAAGCCGAAACGCTCGCCCACTATCGGTCTCTACTGCAAATCGATACCAGCAATCCGCCGGGCAACGAGACGAAGGCCGTCGAATATCTAAAGAAAGTCCTGGAGGCCGAGGGAATCCCTACGAAGACTTTCGCTCTCGATCCTGCGCGCGCCAACCTGGTCGCGCGCTTGAAGGGCAATGGCGGCAAGCGGCCGCTGTTGATCCTGGCGCATACGGATGTGGTCCGGGTGCAGCGCGAGAAGTGGCCGGTGGACCCGTTCGGGGCGGTCCTGAAGGACGGTTACGTGTGGGGGCGGGGCAGCCGGGACGACAAACCCATCCTCACCGCTAATCTGATGGTGATGCTGCTGCTCAAGCGCAGCGGCGTGCCACTCGACCGGGACGTGATCTTCCTGGCGGAATCGGGCGAGGAAGCGGACGTGACCGGAGTCGGCATCAATTTCATGGTGGAGAAACATTGGGACGAAATTGACGCCGAGTTTTCCCTGACCGAAGGCGGCGGCGCGACGCTGCAAGACGGGCGGGTCTCGAGCGTCAACATTTCGACGGCTGAGAAATTGCCGGCGCGGGTCCGCCTGGTAGTCAACGGAACGTCCGGACATGGCTCGGTTCCGCGCCTGGACAATGCGCTGATCCGCCTGGGAGGGGCGGTCGAAAGGGTGGGCCGCTGGGAAACGCCGATGCGCCTGAATGACACTACGCGGACCTATTTCGAAAAGCTGGCCACGATCAGCGCGCCGGAGGTGGCGGCACGTTATACCGCCCTGCTAAACCCGCAGCGGTCGGCCGCGGCCCAGCGCTATCTCGCCGAAAAGGATCCGGTGCGTTATTCCATGCTGCGCACGTCGGTGGCCCCCACCATGCTCAAAGCCGGCGTTGGTCCGAACGTCATCCCGTCGGAAGCGGAGGCCACGCTCGACATCCGCGCCCTTCCGGATGAAGACATCACCAAGTTCTACGCGGAGATGCAAAAGATCATCGGAGACCCCACGGTGAAAATTGTGCCCATGCCGCCGACGCGCCCGCCTTCCCCGGTTTCGCGGCTCGATACCGAAATGTACCGGGTGCTGGAACAAGTGAGCCGGCGGCGGTATCCCGGCGCGGTCGTGCTCCCCACGATGTCTACGGGCTCGAGCGACAAGGCGCAGTTGCGGGCTAAGGGAATGGCCAGCTATGGAATCGGTCCGGCCGCCACCGACGAAGACAGCATCCATTACGGGGCGCATGGCGACGTGGAGCGGCTGCTCGAATCGTCGCTCTATGAGTTTGTCGAATTTACCTGGAGCGTGGTTACAGAGATTAGCGCTCGGAAGTAGTTCGGGGTCGGCGTCCGAGGCGCTTCGACATCAGGCTGTGGATGGCGCCGAAGATGCGGTCTTCGACCGCCTCGTCGTAGGGTCCCGGGAGGCCGTAGTAGAGCATGCTGGTGTCGGGCTCGTAGCCCCCTTCTTTTAGCACGCGGCGCGACGGGATGTAGCTCATCACATCGTTCGAGTAGCCCGCAACGACGAGTCCAGCCGCGCCGTATTCGCGCTTGAGGCGCAGGACGTAGTCGACCACGACTTCGCCGCCCAGAGCGATCAAGGTCCAGTCCCGGCCGAGGGCGACCGCCTGCACGGGGTAAGGGTAGCGGCGGAGCGGGTGACGCTCGTCGTAATCGCGGAGCATGGCCTGGGCATGGCGCACGCGGCTGGGGTTCGGGTCATGCAAGCGCGTCTCGAAGGTCTCGCGGGAGTGCGGGGCAAAGCCCAGCTCGACGATCTCGAAGGCGGCGCGAACGGGACCGCGGACCGGGCGCATCCGGGAACCGAGCACGCGGCTGACCTCGGCGGAAAGGGTCTGGCCGTGCTGTTCGGCGAGGGCGAGAGTGCCGCGCGGAGAGGGGTTTTGGTCGGCGCCGCAGAGCATTATGAATAGGGCGGTTGAGCCGGGATGCTGCCGTTCGAGTTCGAGCTGGGCGAAGCCGGCGTAATCGCCGCTGATCTTGTAGAAGTCGCCGGTCAGCGTGGTGTTGTGGCAGGCGTAGCCGAAGAGCACTGCGCGCAGCTTGCCAGAGGCGCCGGTGACTTTCAGAACCGGGACGTCTTTATCCCCGGGGCCGGCGGGGTTCTCGCCGATGCGGACGCCGTTCGGCGTCGGCTCGCGGCGATTCATGGCGAAGCCGGCGGCGCCATTTCCGAAAGAAACTTCGGCCGGGGCAAGATCGCGGATCGCGGCGTCGATGACGGTGACGAGCGTATCGGCCAACTTCTGAGCATAGGCCTCGACGACGCGCTGGTCGTCGGGCGCGAGATCGAGCATGGTCGGGAGGTTGCCACGGATATAGGGGCCGGTGTGGGTGTGGGCGGCATTGATTACCAGGCGGGCGCGGTCGAGACCGTGCGCCTTTTGGACCCGGGCAGCGACGAGGTCGGTGAGCCAGCGGGGTAGTCCAATCACGTCGGTCGTGACGATGACCACGCGACCGCCACGACGGTCTTCGAGGGCCAGCGCCTTCGCCCACAGATCGTGCACGACGCCCTCGGAGGGATGGTTCCGCGAGGCATAGCCGGAGAGGTAAATGGGACGATCGGGCGTGATGACGGCGCGGCCCACACCCGCTTTCCATTCGGCGGACCAGGCGGCCGCTGCAAACAGGAAAAACGCCAGGCAGGCGCAAGCTACGGAGCGGACCAAGAGGGCCTCCCGTCGGCGTTATAAAGGGTCAGACTGGGCGCGGGGGCGAGGCGGGCGCGAGGCTGGCCGTCGGGGTCAAGCAGGGTGACGCTATCGGCATAGACCGCGGCGACCTGGTCATTCGGCCCCCAGAACTGGAGGCCGGGGGCACCGTTGGCGGCTACCAGCAGACCGGTGCGGATCTTCCCCTCGGTATCGTAGAGCAGCAGCCGCACCGTGCCGTTGGGGAGGGCGTCGAAACGGCCACGGCGCTTGCCATCCTTATCGACGACCTCGAAACGCTCGGCGCGGACGACCTGGGCCGGCGGGGTGGGGGCGGCCTGGGCGAAGGCCACCGGGGGTGTCCACCAGCGGCCTGCCACACCACCTAGGAATCCACCCGCCAGCGCCAGGGCCAGCACCCGAAAACCGTCGTTCCGGCTCATAACGGCGTCCCTCCCACCGAGCGCCAGTGTAACCCAAAGGACCCCTTCAGACACTACCGGCTATTGCAGGTAGTAGGAGTTGGCGTATACTTAGGAACAGTCGCGCTCATGACTGTCTTTGGTGTATTTCTTTTGGCTCTGGGTCTGGCCGCGGGCGTCTCGCTGACCGGCTACGGGGTCCTACGGATGCTGCTGGGCAACTACCTGGACGCGAGCCTGGCGGTAATGTGGGAGTCCGTGATGAGCGTTCCCTACCGGCCGTTGACCGCGAGAGGCATACTGCTCGGCCTGACGGCGTCTTTGGTCTGTTGCACCATTGGTCTGCTGCTGTTGAGGCCGGAGCGGAAGTCAGAGATACGCCGCATCGTTCTCACTAACGAACCCCCGCAGCCGCCGGCTGCCTGATCAGCCACACTTCCGCCACCTGACAGCCGCGTCCATTGCCGGCCACGCCGGGCTCGCGACGCCACGTTAGGGTCAACTCCCCGCCGGCGGTGGCGGCGGCCGGGATAGCAAATTCCAGGGGCGCGGGTGGGGAGGGCTTGGCGAGGAAGGGGTGGATTTCCATCCCATTGGCCTCGAGGCTCACGCGCGGCCGGGGAGCCTCGATGGCATAGACCACCCGGACTTTGTACGAGGCAGCGCGGTCGAGGCCGGTGTAACGCATCTGGAGGGGTGTCTCGTTGAGGGTCTCGGCGAAGGTCATCCAGGAATAGGGCAGGTCGGCCTGAGAGGAGATCGACAGCAACGGGGACTGGAGGGAGGCCGGGTCGGAGTCGAATCCCGGGCCGGGCACCAGGTGGGGCTGGCGGCCGGGCTGGCCCAGGTCGTCATAGAAGCCCCCGGGGCCGGGGTCGGTGCGGTGCACAATTTCAGCGAGGCTACGGAGCCGCGCCGGCTCGTCGGGGAGGCCGCGTAATTCCTGGAAGCGGCGCTCGAGCCAGAGGCGGTTGTTCAGGGGCGCATCGATGGTGTCGAGGTTGGCGCCCCGTCCGACGGCGATGGCCTGGTAACGCTCGACGCTGAGCTGCATACGGATGCTCTGGAAGAGCGCTTCGGCCAGCTCAAAAACGCGGGCGCGGCGGGGGTCCGCGGCGCGGAGGGCCACGGGACGGTCGAGGATGGCTTCAGCCTCGTCGATGGCCCGAAGCGAGCCGGTTTGCGGAGCCGCGCGCAGGCGGTCGAGGGCGGCGGTCTCCGCCTGGGTTTCGAAGGCGAGGCGCTCCGCAAGATAGGCGTCGTAGTAGGCGCGGTAGAGCGCCTGCTGGAAGCGCCAGTTCAGCCGGTCGCGCGGCGCGGCGGCGCGCTCGAGGGCCTGGAAATCAGTCAACGTTTCGCGGACTCCGGCGTTGGTCGAGAGCGCGCCTTCCCAGTTCCGCTCGAGAGCCAGCAGGCCGCGGGCGAAGCGATCGGTGTAACCGTCGCCGATGAAATAGCGGCTGTACTGGCGCAGGATTTCATTCACGTCGGCGTCAGGGTTCCAGCCGAGGGCGCTCCAAACGATCTTATTCACGTCGTCGTTACAGCCTTCCGAGTAGGCCAGGAACCCGACCGTGTGCGGCTGGAGGAGCCGGAAGATGCGGGCTTCGCCGAGCGGGCGCGGGTTGATCACCTCGCGCGCTTCGGTGAGGGCGAAGGCGGGGTCCCAATTGGGGACCGGGTATTGCGACTGGCGGCTGTGGGTGATGTCGGGGTAGTGGCGGATCGGATACTGCCGGGGGACGGCGGCCCGCAACTCGGGCAGGCTCATCCGCACCTGGGGTCCGAAGACCACGCCCGAGAGCCAGCGGGGCTGGTCGCGGCGGAGCAGACCGAGGAATTCGTCGAGCCACTCCTTGCTGAAGCCTTGCGGGGAGACCCACATCTGGGCCTTGGGATGATAGCGGTGGAGGTTTTGGGTCTGCTTTTCGAGCAGCGCCAGCAGGTGCTGCGGTGGCGTATGACCGGGGTCGCCGCCGGGGACGAAGACGGCGTCCACGCGCGGCAGCTTCTGGAACACGTCACCCCATTCACGGAGCGCGAAGTCGACGGTCTGGGGCTTGGAGTAGTCCTCGTCCATCGCGGGGTACCAGATCCAGACGTCGAGGCCGTAGTCGGCGGCGAGCTTCGACATGCCGGTCATGGTCTCCATCGGCGGGAGCGGGAAATGGGGGCTATCCGCGTCGTCGTCGGAGCGGGGCGGGATCAGCTCGACGGCGTTGGTGCCGAAGACGGCCAGGTCGCGAATGTATTGCTCCCACATAGGGAGCGACCAGCCATCGTAGGAATTGGTCTTGGGGCGGTAGCCAAGCTGGTGTCCGCGCAGGGGGTAGTGGGGGGCGGTGGTCAGGCGGAAATCGCCGGGAACGGAAACGGCGCCACGGCTCATGTGGAGCTCGCGCAGGAGGCGTCCGCAGCCGAAGAGGAGCCCGCGCGCATCGTTGCCGGTAATGACGACGCGGGCGGGCTCGACGCGGAGGGAGAAGCCTTCGGCGGGGCTGCCCGGGGCGCTCCGCGCCAAGACGATGGCGGAGCGTCCGGCGGCGGCGGAGGCGGCGGTGGGCCAGCGGATCTGGGTCCGCTTCTCGACCTCCTCGATCAGCAGGGTGACGGCTTTTGATTCGGGCCGGGTGAGGCTCGCCGGAGCTACAACTACGGCGTGGGTGAGGTCGAGGGCCGGAGAGGCGGCTGCGAGGAGCAGTCCGAGGCAGAGCGCGGTGGCCGCCGGCCGCATCGTACTGGAGTCCTGGAGCCAAGTTCGTTGCAGAACTCGGCTGGTAGGGCGGTCCCCCCGGGCCGCGGCCGACGCCCTCGTCGGCCTCTTCGGACATGCGACACTGCTGAGCGCCAAGGAGCTTTCCGTATGGTTCAACAGCCGGACCAGGGGGTCCGGCGCGGACGAAGGCGTCCGCCCCACAAGGCAATCAGGAAGCAAGTTCTAACTCCGCACACTAATGCACCGCGACCCAGAAGGGCGAGATTTTCATCAGGCCGCCGTGTAGGAGAGCCGACCAGGGCGCCGAGGCGCCGAGTTGCCGGCGCAAACCGGGCCACAGGGCGTGGACCTCGCCCATATTCCGCATACGCTCCGTGAGCAACTCGAGAACGTTCTTTTGGGCGGGAAAGGACACCAGCGTGACTTTGTCGTCGGGCCTTAGCTTGGCCGCTTGTTTGATCTTCTCTATGGCGACATCGAAGCCGCCCAGGCCATCTATCAGGCCGAGCTGCTCGGCTTGGGAGCCCATCCAGACGCGACCTTGAGCGAGCTGGTCGATCTCGTCCCACTTTTTGTGCCTCGAGTCGGCGACCTTTTGGACGAAGTCGCGATAGACGGTGGTCATTTCCTGGAGCACGCGCTCGCGCTCGGCGGGGGTGAAGCTGCGGTAGTCGGTGTCGGCGTCGGCGTTCTTGCCGCGCGTCAGGATCTCTTTGCTGATCCCGATCTTGTCGTAGAGGCCGCGCAGGTTGACCTTGCCATAGACCACGCCGATGGAGCCGGTGTAAGTGCCCGGATAGGCGATGACCGGGCTGTTGGACATCGCCATGTAGTAGCCGCCGGAGGCCGCCACATCGGACATCGAGATGACCATCGGCTTCTTGGCGCGGAGCAGGTTCATCTCGCGCCAGATCTGGTCGCTGGCGAAGGAATCGCCCCCCGGCGAGTCGATGCGTACGATGACGCCTTTGATGGAACTGTCCTCGGCCACGTCATGGAGCACCTTGGTGAAGCTATCGGAACCGATGCTCTGGCCGCCGTCCAGGGCATCGACGTCATCATCGCCCCGGTTGATCGAGCCGCTGGCATAGACCATGGCGATGCGGGTGCCTCCCGCGAGGCCCAGCGAATCGAGGCTCACGTGGTTGTAGTCCTCCGGCTTGAGGGCATGGAAATCGGACTTCGTAAGCTTGTGAATTTCGTCAAAGACCTGGTCTTCGTAAAGCAGCCCGTCGACGAGGCGCGCCTGAGCGGCCTGGGCGGGCAGGAAGGGTCCCTGGTCGAGGGTGGTCCGCAGCGCCTCGGGGGCCATCTGGCGCGCCGGGGCGACGGTGCGGAGGAAATCGCCGAGAACCGTATCGAGGATGGAGTTGGTCACCTCCTTGTAGGCGTCGGACATGTCGGTGCGGGTGAAGGGCTCGGAGAAGCTCTTGTACTTGCCGATGTGCTCCATCTCGATCTCGACGCCGAGTTTGTTGAGGGTGTTCTTGAAGAACATCGCCTCGGCGCGGAGTCCCTTGACGTCGAGCATGCCTTCCGGGGCCAGGTAGACCTTGTCGGCGGCAGAGGCGAGATAGTATTCGCGCATGCCGGCGACTTGCAGAAAGGCCAATACCGGCTTCTTGGACTTCTTGAAGACCTCCAGGTCGGCGCGGATCTCCTGGGTCTTGGCCCAGCCGCCTCCGATACCGTCGGGCTCAATCACCACGGCCTTGATGCGACGATCGACCGCCGCCTTGCGCAGCAGATCGTGGATGTCCTTGAGAGTCGGCTTGGCGCCGTGTTGCAGCAGGAAGGCCGGGACCCCGGTGGGATTGTGCTCGACGATTTCACCGCCGAGGTCGAGCACGAGCGTTGAATCGGAGGCGATGGACGGGGTGCGTCCGGAGGAGAGCGACACCGCGACCAGGACCACGATGACGACGAGGATGACGCAGAGAAAGATGCCGCTGAGGAGGCCGAGGAGGAACTTCGTCATGAGGGACCTTCAGACCATTATAGTCGCGGATGGGGGAGGGGCGGGAGGCAGTGGACTACGCGGCGACTTCTACGTAATCGACCGAGGAGTGAGGCTCCGGGATCGGCTCGCCCACTTCACGCATGGCCTCGAAGTGAGCGGCCAGAGCGTCCTTGAAGTTCCGGCGGGTCTCTTCCTCGGTATCGCCAACCGCCACGCATCCCGGCACGTCCGGTGAATAGGCGGAGTACCCCGTGCTGGTGGGTTCGATAACTAGAGGGTAACGTTTCGGGCTCATTTCAAGCCTGCTTTCTTGAGTATAGCGTTAAGCGTACCTGTCGCGAGTTCCTTCCCTTCGTTGCCCGGTACGGTGATCACGTAGGGTTGATCGGGATGCTTGAAATAACGGTGGCTGCCCTTTGACCTCATTTCTTTCCAGCCGTGCGTTTCGAGCAAACGGATGACTTCACGTACCTTCATGGGCATAGCGGCTCCCATTATGTGACGAAGGCGCGTTCAGAGACATCGCTCATTAGGGTGCGGCAAAGATGAGGCGGGCGGCCGAGGCGCTCCGGCTTCCGGGGACTCCGGGCGATGGCTGGGGACGTAGTCCGTCAGCCGAATACCAACTCAGCAGTTCCGACGGGTCCGAAATCTGCCGTAATTCTATCGCCGGGTTCGGCCATGTAGATTTGGCTAGTGACCCCGGTGGTGACGTACTGGCCGGCCTTCAGGCCGAGGCCGTGAGAAGCCAGGGCGTTGACGAGCCATTGCAACGCGTTGAGAGGGTGGCCGAGTACCGCGCTACCGCTGCCGCGCCGGATCACGCTGCCATTCACGACCACTTGAACGGTCTGGGCGGCGAGGTCGATGGCTTGCCAGTTTTGCAGCACGGGTCCCCTGACCCAGGCAGCGTGGCAGGCGTTGTCCGCGATCAGGGACGGGGCGCCGATCGTGGTCCAGCTCTCGTAGCGGCTGTCGACGATCTCAATGCCCGGTAGGACGCCTTCCAGGGCCGCGGCGATCTGGTCTCGTGAACGAGGTGTGGAGATGGGAGGCAAGTCCCGAGCGAAGCGGAATCCAAACTCCGCCTCGATGACGCGCATGAAGAACTGGCTGGGATCGACACGGGCCGGGCTGTCGTAGCAGAAGGACGAAAGGAGCCGGCCGTAGAACGGTCCATCGACGTGCAGTTGCCGTTGGGCGGTGACGTTGGTGCAGGCGATCTTGTAACCGGCCACTTCGCCGCCGTAGAGCGCGAGCAGGTCCTGGATCACCTGGTCCTGGCAGCGGTAGGCCGCCTCCGGGGTGGCGGGCCGGACGGCGGCGGGCAGCTCGGGCAAGAGAACGCGGGTGGTCCTCACATCGGCAAGGAGTTGGGCGGCCGATTTGGTCATTGGGCGGGTAGCTACCCGGCCAGAGCCAGGACGCGCTCGCGGGCCTGAGATAGCAGGGCCGCGTCGGGGAGACTTCCTTGGGCCAGGGTGGCGCTGCCGCCGCCGCGTCCACCGAGGGAGGTGACGACGGACTTGAGAATATCGCCCGCGCGGAGGCCGGAGTCCGGTGAGACGGCGAACAGCAGGGCGGGCGGGACTTCGGTCGAAATCAGCAGGACGGCGCCGGGGCCGGCGGTGGTGAAGGCTTGGGCGAGCGCACGGAAGTGGTCGAGGGACCCGGCGCGCTCGTGACGTTCGTGTACGCGGCGGCCGCGCTCGTTGGCGGGTGTCTGCAGGTACAGTTCCCGGCCCTGGTAGACGGCCAGATCCGCCTCGAGCTTCTGGCGGGCTTTGTCGGCGGTCTTGGCGGACTCGAGCTGCGCTGCTACGTGAGACGGGGCTTCATCGAGCGGCGCCGAGAAGAGCTGGGCGACGCGGACCAGGGCGTTATAGTCGGCGCGCGCGCGGCGCACGGCGCGTCCGCCGCAGACGAACTCGACGCGCACGGTCTGGCGCACACGGTCGAGACGGCGAAGGAGGATAGGGCCGATCTCGCCGGTGGCGCGGACGTGGGTGCCGCCGCAGGCGCTGCGGTCGCAAGCGGCGATCTCGACCACGCGGAGCGTCCCCTGGCGCTCGCTCGGCTTGCGCAGGCCGAGGGCCACGGCCTCTGCGGGGGCGCAGAAGCGGACCGTGACGGGGCGGTTCTCGAAGACGATCTGGGCGGCGCGGGCCTCGGCCGCCTCCACCTGGGCCGGGGTCAGTTCCGGCGCGGCAACATCGATGGTCGAGGTCTCGGACCCGAGATGAAAGCTCACGGTGGGATAGCCGAAGAGTTCGTGCAGCACGGCGGAGAGCAAGTGCTGGCCGGTATGCTGCTGCATGTGGTCGAAGCGGCGCGCCCAATCGATTTCGCCCTTAACGGATCCGGTGGGGGGCTCGCTCTCGAGGACGTGAGCGATGCGCTCGTCTTCGTCGGCGACGTCGACTACGGGCCGGCCGCCGAGGAGTCCGAGATCGTGCGGCTGGCCGCCGGAGGCGGGATAGAAAGCCGTGCGGTCGAGGTAGACGTGGAAGCGTTCCCCGACCGGCCGGACTTCGAGCACCTGAGCCTCAAAGGAGGTCAGGTAGGGATCGGTATAGTAAAAGCGCTCGCTCAACGCTCAACCACGATCGACACGGTGTTGCTGGTGGTGCCGTCGGACCACTCGAGGCGGACGGGGGTGCGCGCATCGGCGGGAGCATTTTTCGGGACCTGGACGTTCAATTGGTAGAGGCCCACGAAGCCGGGCGCGAGTCCCACGAAGGAAGGGTCGGCGTAGGGCCCGAAGAAATTCAGCCCAAAGTTGACTTTCGGGTTCTGGTTGACGCGCGAGAGGGTATCACCGCCAGCGGCAGTTCCCGTGGCGACGGCCGGGGTTACCGGACCGAAACCGCTCCCGTAGACCACCAGCACATCGCCGGGACGGGCCGCGGCCTTGGCGACACCCGCGAAAGCCGGGGTATCGGGCCAGGGGAAGGCGTTGCTGCGGGAGGCGTTCTGGATGATGCCGTAGCTGTCGATGTAGGTGAAGATTCCGGCGGCGCGGCTCGACACCTGGGCGGTCACGGTATTGCCACGCTGCCCGGCGCGGTCCACACGAACCAGCACCTGGCCCGAGGCATTGAAGGGCATTTGAAAGTTGATCTGTCCGGGGGAGACGAAGAGGAGCGGGACGGCGACGTCGTTGACAAAGACGGTAGTGTCGCCGAGGGTCGTTTGGAGCGGGATAGAGGTGGCATTGCTGAGGCCACTCGCAAGTTGAGAGCCGAAGAGGGACGCCAGGGCGCCCGCGGCGACAGGGCTGGTGAAGGCGGCCCCGTCCACGACGCCCTGGTAGTCGGCGACCGGGGCGGAGGCGGCCTGGACTTCAAAAGTGACCGGTATCAGGGTAGGGCTGTTGACGGCGTTGCTCGTGATCGAAACGGAGCCGGTGTAAAGGCCCGGCGAGAGGTTAGCGGTGTTGACCAGGACGTGCGCGTTGCCGTCCCGCACAGCCGTAGTCAGCCAGTCGCCGCCGGTGGCGGTGATCGGGCCGATGGTCAAGGCGCCCTGCCCACCGTTGGCGATGGGGACCAGCGCATCGATGGCCCCGGTTACGGCGGTGAACTGCAAAGTGTTCACGGCAGGCCGGGCGATGGGCTGCGTGGTGACGTGGAGCACCGCGGGAATCGACGCCTTGTTGTCGTTGCTGAAGGTGGATCCCGCCAGGCTGAACGAGCCGCTGTAGTCGCCCGGGGCCATGCCCTGCTGGACGGTGGCCTTCACGCGGTGGGTGTAAAGAAATTGAAAAGAGCCGAGGCCGTCGCTCGAGACGCCCAGCCAGTTGCCGCCGGATTGCGTGGTGGCGCGCAGGACGGGAGGACTCCCTTGCGGCGTCTGGAAGGTTTGGCTGTCATTGGCGCCGGGAGTGGGCGGCAGGTAGAAATCAAGCTTGGCGGGGACGTTGCCGTTCACGTAAATGCGGATCGAGACGCGCTGCGGGGCGTCAGCGGCGTTGGGGTCGGTGAGGAGGATGACTCCATCGTAGGTTCCGGCGGCGAGGCCGGAGCTGGCGAAAAGCACCTGGACGGGGAGACACTGCCGCCGGGCATCGAAGCTACAGTTGCGGGAGGCCCCGAGGGAGGGCGTGAGCCAGGATTGCGACCCGCGCACCTGAAGACTCAGGCTGCCATCGCCAATGTTGTAGGCCTCGAAGGAAACATTCGCAGGGCCGTTCGTGCCGACCGATATCCAGATGGGGTTAAGGCTCGTCCCGGCCAGCCGCAGGATCGGGGCGGCCGCGGAGGGCAGAGCGGCTACAAAAAATAGGAGGCACGACAGAGCGCGAATTTGGAACGTCATAGGAATGACCAGCCTGGCAGGTTATTGAGACGCGGTAAGTTCGCATTATAACAGGGGAGCGCGGTGACCTCGCGGGGGGGGTGGCTGTTACATTACATCCCGCCTGGCGGCAGGCGCCGGCGGCTAGATCGTGTCCGGCGGGCTTTCGCGCCAGAGCGCCTGGACCCGCTCAAGGCCCCGCTCAAACTCCTGTTTGAGACGGCGCGGGGCGAGCATCATGATGGTGCGCGAGCCGTAGAGGACGGCGGGAGCGAGGCGGGAGTGGGCCACCGACTGGGCCGGGGAGGGTCCCGGCCGGAAGGCCACCAGCGCGAGCACCAGAACCGCCGCGGTCAGGATGCCGCGCAGCAGGCCAAAAGCGGCGCCGAGCAGGCGGTCGAACCAGCGGAGTCCGGCGGCCTTGACGAGCATCGAGAGAAGCCGGGCGACGATCCATCCGGTCAGGATGAAGAGGATGACGATGATGATAAAGCTGCTGAACGCGGCCACGCCCGGACTGCTGGTGTAAGGCTCCAGGTAGCGGGCCGGTTCGGGATACCACCACAGCGCTGTCAGGACTCCGGCGATCAAGGCCGCCAGCGCCACCAGTTCCCGCGTGAGACCCTTGATCACGCTAGTGATGACCGAGGTCACGACGATCAGAACGATCGCGATGTCCAGCCAGTTCACAAGGGCTTGCCGGCGAGAACCCGGTAGGCCTCCGCGTATTTCTCGCTCGTTTTCTCGGCGACCTCGGGAGGCAGCGGCGGAGCGGGAGGCTGTTTGTTCCAGCGGATCGATTCGAGATAATCGCGGACGTACTGCTTGTCGTAAGAAAACTGCGGGCCGCCGGGACGGTAGCTTTCGCGGGGCCAGAAGCGCGAGGAATCGGGGGTGAGCACCTCGTCGCCGAGGATCAGGCGTCCGCCCGCGTGGCCGAATTCGAATTTGGTGTCGGCGATGATGATGCCGCGCTCGAGCGCGTAGGCGGCGGCCGTGGAGTAAATCTGAAGCGTCAGGTCACGGAGCTGCACGGCGAGGTCACGGCCCACCTGGTTGACCACGGCGTCAAAGGAAATGTTCTCGTCGTGGCCGGTCTGGGCCTTGGTGGACGGGGTGAAGATCGGCTCCGGCAGGCGATCGCTCTCCTTCAAGCCCGCGGGCAGGCGGAGGCCGCAGACGGTCCCGTTCTGCCGGTATTCTTTCCAGCCGGAACCGGAAATATACCCGCGCACCACGCACTCGATTTGCACCATATCGGCTTCGACCACGAGCATGGAACGGCGGTCGAGCTGGTCCGGATGCGACGAAAACGGCGCCGGATAGCGGCTGACATCGGCGGTGAGGAAGTGGGTCGGTACGACGTTGCACAGGAAGTCGAACCAGAAGATGGAGAGCTGGGTGAGCACTTCGCCCTTGCGAGGGATGCCCGTGGGCAGAATGTAGTCGAACGCCGAGATCCGGTCGGTGGCGACGATCAGGAGCTTGCCATCAGCGCGGTAAACATCACGCACCTTGCCGCGGCCGACCAACTCGGCGCCGGGGATCTCGGTTTGCAGGAGTACTTCCGTGGTGGGGGTCGCCATCCTGGAATCTTAGCGTAGATCGACCCGTTCGAGTAGGGCCTGAAGGATCTCGCGATAGGCGTGGCGGGCGCGGGCCGAGTCGTATTCTTCCTCGACGAGACGCCGTCCGGCCGAGCCCAGCGTCTGGCGCCGCGGCGGGTCAGAGAGGAGGCCATCGAGGGCGGCGGCGAAGCGGGCAGCTTCCTGGGGGCCGGGATCGATCAGGACTCCCGTGCCGGCGTTCACTACTTCGGCGGCCGCTCCGACGCGGGCGCAAATGACGGGACGCGTCGTGGCAAAAGCCTCGATCGCGATCATGGGGATGCCTTCGGCTTGGGACGGCACGACGATGACGGCTGCCTCGGCGAGGAGTGGGGCGACGTCGTCCACCATGCCGAGGAGGGTGAACATCGGCTGGAGACCGGACCCGGCGAGGCGCGATTCCAGGGCCGCGCGTTCGGGGCCGTCGCCGGCGACGAGGAAATGGAAATCCGCGGCCGGGCGGCGCTTCGCCAATTCTTGGGCGACGTCGACGAGGAGCAAGGGGCGCTTGACTGGGTCGAGGCGTCCGGCGAAAAGGATCGTGTTGGCGCGACCGCCGGGGCGCGCCCGGGCGGCGCTGAAGCGTTCGAGATCGATGCCATTGCGGACCAGGCGGATACGGGAGGATGGGACGCCGGACTGGCGCAGGCGGTCGGCGCCGGCCTGCGAGATGGCAATCCGGAGATCGAGGGAGTCCGCTACCAGGGCGGTGGCGGAGACGAAATCCCAAGCTTCGTCTACGGCGTGGATCAGGTCGGCGACGCGCAGAGCGGGCAGCGCTTTCTTGAGATGCGGCAGGGCGCTGTAGGCGGCGAGGGAATTTTGCAGAACAAGGGCGTCGAATCCCCAGTTGACGGCCACCGAGTAAATCGCGGGAATCATGCGCTCAGACGTGACGAGCGCGGCGAGGTCGTAGACGTGGTCGGCGGCGTCCTGCCAGCGATGGCGCAAGCGGTCGTCCCGGGACTGGGTTGTGAGCACGAACACCTCGGTCTTCGAGCGGTTGAGGGCGCGCGCCACTTCGAGCAGTACCGTTTCGGCGCCGCCCGGGCCGAGGTGAGGAGTGATGAGAGCGACGCGGCGGCGGTCCGTCGCAGGAGGCGGGAGGTAGCGCAGGGGCTCGACCAGCGACTCGCCGGTGAGGACCGACTGCGGCTGAAACTGGAGGTAAAAGCTCAGATCGAACAGCGGCCTTCCGGCGGCCTTATTCATGCGCTCTTTTACACGCAGGGGGATGAGGCGAACGGCCGAGCGCACCGGGTGCTCCCAGCTCAGCTCGGCGTTCACCAAGTGGCGCTGGATCGTTTCGATGGGCCCGGGGGCGACGGGGCGCGGGCCCGGCGCGGGGGCGGGAGCAGCCGAGGCGCCCGTGCGCAGGCTCTCGCGAGACAGCACGGTTCCGAAGGGGAGGCGAAGGGCGTCGTGCCCGCCCCATACGGCTAGAGCGGCCCACTCGGCGGCGTGGGGCTCAGGGGCCGCAGCCGGGTCGGGGCGCAGGAACGCGGCGGCGGGAGACTCGTCGAGGGCTGCCGGGCTGTCGGGGAGCGCCTGCCAGTCCGCAATCGTTTGGGGTGCCGCGAGTTCACCTAACACGCCCACGGCCGGCGCCCAGCGGGCCTTGACCTGCGCTCTCCCAAGCCAGCCGTAGAGCGCAGGATGACTGGCGCGAATCTTTGCCACCAGCTCGTCGTGATGCTCACGGGCCACCGTCAGCAGAGAGCGGCCGTGCTTGCGGTAGGCAAAGAGCACCTGGTCCAGGTGATGGCCGAACCGGCCGCGCTCGGCGAGGCGCAGCCAGAAGTCCCAGTCTTCGTAGCCGAGGCGCATGGAGTCGTCGTAGCCGCCGGCCGCTTCCCAGTCGGCGCGGCGAATGAGCGTCGCGTAGATGAGGATGTTGTGATCGAGCAGCGCATCTAGGTCGTAGGCGGGGGTGCGCTCGACGTACTTGACGTCGCCGAAGACGCGGTAGTCCGTATAGATGAAGGCGGCCTCAGGATGGCGCTCGATCTCGGCCAGGCACGCCGTGATGAAGGCCGGTTCGAGCCGGTCGTCGGCGTCGAGGGGCACGAGGAATTCCCCGGAGGCGGCACGGAAGCCGGCGTTGCGGGCGGCGGCGAGCCCTTGGTTGGGCTGGTCGATGCAATGGGTAACGGTCGCGGCCGCGGCGCGCAGGCGTTCGAGAGCGGCGGGGTCGCTCGTGCCGTCATTGACCAGGATTAGTTCGACCTGGGAATGCGTCTGGGCGCGCACGCTCGCGAGGGCTTCCGCCAGCTCCGGCGGCGGGTTGTAGCAGGGGATGACGACCGATACGAGAGGAGCCGCCATGAAGCGCACCTAGGGCAGCGGCAGGTAGATGGCCTTCTGCGGCCGGCTCATCGGCAGGCTGCTCGAGCGCACCGCCACCCGATCGAGTGGATGATCGAAGTCGAACACGCCGGCTCGCAGGAGGTGGATCGCGGGGTCGAGCTTCGAGACATCCCGAGCGATATCCTGCACGAACACGCGCGGCCGGCCCTCGGGCGAGCGGGGCATGCGGTCGAGTCCGAGGTCGTTGTCGAAGGAGGCGAGAATGCCAGCCGTCAGCTCTTGGGACTGCACCGCGTGTCCGAAGAACCGCAGGGGCGCCGCGAGACTGGCAGGAGCCTCCCAGCGCAGCCGCAACCAGGCCACCCCGCCTTCGCGCTTCACAGAATAACCGGTGAGCCGCAGGCCGCCGTCGAAGAGGACGTCCACCGGGACGAGGGGGGCGGGCTCCAGGCGAAACGTGACTTCGGTCGGAGGGGCGCGGTTCGGCTCGACGACGGCGGCCGTGTAGTCGTCTTTGAGCGGCAGGGTGGAAGCCTGGAGCGGCACGCGCAGCCGCGTCTCCGGATCGAACAGGCCCAGGCGGATCTGCGCGCCCTGGGCTTTGGCGGCGGGCAGCACGAGGTAACGCGCCTCGTACCCTTCATCCCCGGGCTGCCATTCATTCACGGGTGGACTGCCGTGGAGGATCTCGTGGTCCATCGAGCTGAGGAGTTTGCCTTCGCCGTCGAGCACATGCGCGAAGCAACGGTAAGCGATCGGGGGCGGGTTCAGGCACTTCCACTTGAGAGCCAGAGTGAAGACGCCATCGGCCTCCGTGAGGCGGAGTCCGGTGACCTGGAGCTGGTTGCTGAAGTTCAGGGTCGCCGGCGGAAGCTCCGGGGGGGTGGCGGACTGGCGCGCCGGCAGGAACGCATCGGGTTCGGCCGAGGCGTTCTGGAAGATCCGGATACGGCCGCCGTCGGGGGTCGGAATGGCCGGCTCAGACTCGCGGAACAGCGCGCCGCTGAGCAGAACGTCGCGGGTGAGGGGTCCGCCCTGGAAGCGGCTCAGGGGCTGCTGGGTGCCACCGTCCTTGAGCAGGAAGTACTGGGTGCGGCTCATGATCAAGCGCACCTCATCGGGATTCGAGGTGTAGGCGGTGGTGTGAAACTCCATCGGATAGTGGAGCAGCGCGGTCTGGAGGTCGAGGTTATTGCTGTTGAACGACCAGGTGTCGGCGCCCATGCCGACGATGAGCCAGGAGCCGCGTCCCAGGCGCTCCTGCCAGGCCATCCGGTGGATCACCTCGTCGAGCGGCCAGTGCTGGGGGTTGGGCGGGAAGGCATAGGCGAACGTGGAAGAAAATAGTTGCCAGGGTCCGAGTTTGATCACGCGGTCGCCGAAGGCGGCAAACGAGTGTCCCGCGGTGACCAGCAGCAAGCCGATTACGACCGCGGCACTGGAGACGCGGCGGATAGTTGCGGCGGCGCGGTCGAGTGCGAACGTAAAAACCGCCGCGATCGCGATGGCGAAGGCCGGGATCATCGGCGCGATCAGGCGAAGGTCGCGGTTTTCGGAGACGGCAAAGACGGGCAAGCCTACCACCCACGGAAGGAGATACCAGGCCGCGCCACCCAGGAAGTTGCGACGCCGCGCCGCGAGCCACACGACCATCCCCGCCAGGGCCGCCACGACGTGGACGGAGGAGAGTCCGTTGTTCAGGATCAGCAGGACGTAGTCGGCGGCCAGGCGCACCGGGGACTGCGGCGCGGTGGGATGCACCGGCACGAAATAGCTTTCCTGAAACGACCGGCGGGTGACCAAAGCCCAATTATGGAAGTACCAGGGGCCGGCGAGGGCCACGGCTGGGATGGCGATCAGCACAATGTCGCCGAGCACGCGCGGCAAATTCTGGCGGCGGGCGCGAAGGAGGATCACGGCGACGACGGGTCCGGCGAAGAGCGGGAAGGTGATCTTCATCAGCAGACCGAGTCCGCAGCAGACGCCCAGGGCCAGCAGCCAGCGGTTGCGGCCGGTTTCCTCCCAGCGTGCGAGCGCCAGCAGCGCGCACAGGGTGAAGGCCGTCAGCCAGTATTCGACGAGGAACAGCCGCGAAAGTCCGGCGAGCAGCGCCGAGGTCAGGGCGAAGAAGACCGCCCAGAGCGCTACGGGCCGTTCGAAGAACCGGCGGCAGAAATGGTAGAGTGCGAGGGCCAGAACGACACACCCGACGCTGTTGACGAGGTAGATGACGTAGGTCGAGCGTCCAATAAGGCAGAAGAACGGAAACGGCAACACCGTAATGAGAGGCGCCTTGTCGCCCAGGGCGTGCTCGAATCCGCGCCAGTATCCGCCGAGGCCTTCGTCGGCGAAGCGGTCGAACAGGCGCACCGCGCCCGCGAGATACCAGCTATCGTCCCAGCGGGTGGGGCCTTTTTCGGCCACGCCCCACGCCAGGATCAGCGCGACGGCGGCCACGACCATGAGATAGAACAGCGCGGGCAAGCCTTCCCGCGCCGGCGCCGGTCCGCTCATCAGAAGAACTTGAACTTCCGCGCGGCGAAGAGCGACATCCGCAGCAGGAGCCACCCATGGCGGAAGCGGTCGATATTGGTGGAACCGTACGACCGCTCCCCGTAACGCACCGGAACCTCGACGATCTTCAGATTCAGCTTGGCGGCTCCGAACAGCAGGTCGAAATCCCCGAACGGGTCAAAATCGCCGAAGTAGGCGCGGTTGGCGGCGATCTTCTCGTAGTCCTCGCGCAGCAGGACCTTGGTGCCGCACAGGGTATCCTTGATAGGCTGCTCCAGAATCCAACTGAAAACCTTGCCGAAAGACTTGTTGCCCAGCAGGTTCAAGTACCGCATGGCTTCCTTCTCCATGGGGTAGACGAGGCGGCAACCGTTGATGAACTCCCCCGCCCCGGACTGCACGGCGTCGAAGAACTTGGGCAGGTCCTCGGGGGCGACGGTCAGGTCGGCGTCGAGGATCATCAGCACGTCGCCGGTGGCGGCGGCGAAGCCCTTGCGCACGGCGTCGCCCTTGCCTGTTCCGGTCCCCTGCTGGAGCAGACGCAGCTCGAGCGGTCCCCGGTAGCGTGCGATCACGGACTGGATTTCCTCGAGGGTCGCATCCGTCGAGTTGCCCTCGACGAAGATCACCTCGGTGCGCGCGCCCATCACGGGAATCCGCTCGACAGCCGCGGCGATGTTGCCGCGCTCGTTGCGGGCCGGCACAATCACCGTGCAGGAATCCGCGGAGGCGGAACCGGCGGGACGCAGCCGGGCCACGAGATATTGCTGCAGTCCCAGGCTCCGGAGTCCGGGCAGAACCTGCAGCAGCCCGTTGAGCCCTTCGGAGACGAGCGGGAGACGCAGCGGGAACGGCATCCGGCGGCCGCGCTTGATCACTTCAAAGCCGGCGAGGTCGAACAGATTCGCGAGATCCTGGGGGCTCAGCCAGTTCTGCAGGTTCTGCTGAGTCTTGAGGCCCAGGCGCTCGGCAAGCTTGAGAACCGGCTCCCAGAAGTAGTTGTAGAAGGTGACCACGACGCGCGTGCGGGGGTGGCAGACCTTGCGCAATTGCCGGATCGCCGCCTGGACGTCGTAGAGGTCGCCGACCAGGTCGGAGAGGATGACGTAGTCGAAGGGTCCAGCGAGGGCGGGATTTGCGGCCAGGTCGTGGGCGTCCATCTCGAGGAATTGCAGGTACGGATGGCGCTCGCGGGCCACCTGGACCATGCGAGGGCTCAGATCGAGGCCGACGCCGTAGGAGGGCTCGAGCGCGGCCAGCAGATCGCCATTGGCGCAGCCGATCTCGAGTACGCGGGAGCCTTTGGGCACAAGAAACCGGTGGAGGCGGAGGAGGCCCTCGAAGTAGTACCGGTTTTTCCGGGCGGCCCAGTCCGGAGCCAGCCGGTCGTAGTATCCGGTGAGGTTGCGGTAGGCGTGGCTGGTCTTTCCGGCCGTGGCGGTCGGGGTAGGCATCAACGACGGCGAGCGAGTGGCGCTTCCGGCCCATCATAACATCGGCGACGCTCCCTTCAGAGAGGAAGGTAAATAGCGGTTTCGGCTGAGCTGATGGGCAAGCTGCTGCGTCTCGGGCGCAAGCGCTGCAGCGGACGGGCCATATCGAACAGGCCCGCCCGAAGCCACTCGGCCGGTACAGTCCATCCGGAAACGTCGCGGACCACGTCGTATACGAGTTCCTGGGGGACGCTACGGAGGTGGTCGAGGCGCAACTCCTGGTCAAAGGAAGTGAGGATGGGGGCGGCCCGAGACGCTTTGGCAACGGCGTGTCCGAAGAAGTTGAGGCCGCCGACCCGCCCCGTGGCGCGCCACCACAGGCGCAGCCAGGCGATGCCGTCCTGCACGCGCCACGCGTAGCCGGTGAGCGTCGCGGGTTCGAACTCGATCTCGCAAGGCACGCGGGAGCCCGGCTGCATCGCGAAGCAGCGGACGGTCGCAAGGGGCTGGTTCGGCTCCAGGACTGCCGCCGTATGGTGGTCCCGGAGTGGAACTGTGGAAGCCTGTAAGGGCAGCCGCAAGCCTGTCTCATCGTCGAAGACACTGAGGCGGAGTTGAAGACCGGCCGGAGGGCCGCCCGGGAGAACCATGTGACGCGCCTCGAAGCCCTCGTCGCCGGGCTCCCATGCCGTGGTGGCCGGGGAGTCCCGCAGAATCTGGTGGTCCGCCGAGGCAAGGGTCGTGCCGGCCGCGTCGACGAACTCGGTGAAGCAGCGTACGGGACGCGCGATCCGCTCCTGGCACCGCCAGCGGAGTTCCAAGGCCGCCAACCCGGCATCGTGCGAGAAGCTCAGGCCCGTTGCTTCCAGGCCGTCGCCGAAGCGCAGCTCGACGGCAGGGAGGTCGGGCAGCGCCAGCGGCTCGGCGGCGCGGCGGAAGACGTCCGGAACGAGGGAGACCGTCTGGACGCCGCACCCGCGGACGACGAGGCGTTGGTCCGGGACGGCGTGGAACGAGACCGCGGCCAGCGCGGCGGTCCAGTCCGGGGCGCCGGCGTCTATGATTTCGACGATTTTCGCTCCCGGGGCCGCCTGGCGGAGGTCCGGTATCATGCTGTACCCCAGCCGCGAGCCGGCCACGACGATGGTGTCGAACTTCCAGGCTGCCGCCAGGGCATGCAGGGTAAAGGCGCGCCACGTCGCAGGCGCTAGTTCCGCTAGATTGTAAACGTTGTCGGTTACCCGCTCCCAGTCCTGGCGGTCGTTGCGGCTGCCCGCGTCGGTGGCGACGACGAAGATCTCGCCGGCGTCCCGTAGAACCCCGGCGGCTTCGAAGACCGCCGCTCGCCAACCCCAGTGCGGCATCAGCAGGGCCGTGTAACGACGCCCCGGCGCGCGCTGGGGGTCGTACCGCAGAATCATGGTGGGCTCGCCGGTGGGTTGCGTTTCCGACCGCCAGCCGTGTCGTTGCAGCTCCAACTGCAGCTCGGCCGAGAGCCGGCCTCCGGCCCCGACCCGCGCCAGCGCTTCTCTTGAGATCCCGATAGAACCATCCGGCAGGCTAACAATGTGACGCCCGCTCCAGACCGCGAGCGCACACTGCTCAGCGGACTGGCGAGCCGGAGGACGCCCGCGCGGCGGGATCACGAAAGCCGGAGCCCGGGTGGCGGCCAGCGCGCGCCGCGTCACGCCTCCCGCGAACACTGCGACATCGGCGATGCTCTGCGCCTCGAGCGCCACTGGTTCCTGCGACAGCACACATGTCTGCACTCCCCATTCCTTCCGAACGCGCGCCAGGGACTCGGGCGAGTACAGGCGGGGATTACTGGCGCGTATCTTGGCGACCAGTTCGTCATGGCGCGCGAAGGCCCGGTGGGAAAGAGTCCGGCCGTGCTTGCGGTAATAGAACAAGACACGGGGCAGGTGGAGTCCATACTGGCCGCGGCCGGCTAAGCGCAGCCAGAGGTCCCAGTCCTCATAGCCCTGTATGGTCTCGTCATACCCCGCGGCGAGCTCCCAGGCGGTTCGCCGCAGGAGCGAGAAGGCGCACACCGTATTCCGGTCAACCAGGTCCCACAAGTTGTAATCGGGCACCCGGCGAATGCGAGTCTCCGTCCCAAACATCTCGTAGTCGGTGTAGACAAACGCCGCCTCCGGATGGGACTCGAGCGCCTCCACGCAGACTTCGAGGAACGCGGGCGCCATCTTGTCGTCGTCGTCCAGGTTCAGCACGTAGTGGCCCGAGGCCGCCCGGAAACCCGCGTTGCGAGCGGCCGAGACACCCCGGTGAGGCCGGTCCAGGTAGCGGTCGACCCGGCGGGCGGCCTCCCGCAAGATGGCTTGGCTGGCGGGGTCGTCCGAGCCGTCGTTGACGAGGATCGTTTCGACCGGCCGGTAAGTCTGGGCCGCCACGCTGTCGAGCGCCTCCAGCAGGAAAGATTCCGGGTTGTAGGAGGGCGTGACGACGGAAACCAGGGGGCGAGGCATCGGCGCGAAGCGGCGTTAAACCGGCCGCTCAGGATACCACCGCCTGAGACCCCCGGGGCACGCCCCGCAGACTTCGCTACAATGGTGGCTCCGGCGAGCACTAAATCATTTCTATGCCTCGCGTTCCGGCTCCCGACGAGCGGCGCAAGATCTTTATCGACAAGCAGCCCGGCGATCCGGAACTGGAGGCGATCGGCGCCGAAGAACGTTTTTTGCCGCTGCGCTCCCGCAGAGGCCTCACCTCGGGGGAACATTTTGCCCGGTATCTGTTCGCCGCCGGATACTGCGCCGGCAAGCGCGTGCTGGATATCGCCTGCGGCCCCGGCTACGGCGCCTGCCTTCTGAAGATGTTCGGCGCCACGGAAGTCGTCGGAGTGGACCGCGACGCCGCGACCATCGACTTCGCCCGCCGCCACTACGGCGCGGCGGGACTCGACTTCGTCGCGGGCGATGCAACCGCGCTCGATCTCGAAGGTCCTCCGTTTGAAGTCGTCGTCTCGTTCGAGACGCTGGAGCACGTCGTCGATGCGGACGCTTTCCTCGCCACCGTGCAGAGGCACCTGGCGCCGGGCGGACTCTTCATCGTCTCCTGCCCCCATGACGCCCGCAGCCCGTGGGTGAGTCCGTTCCATGTGCGGCACTACACCTACGCGGAGTTCCGCGAGGTGGTGGCGCGGCACTTCCCGGACCCGGTGCCGGTCGCGCAGATTCACGGCATCGCGTCGCTGGTCCTGCCGCTCGAGGCCGCCCGTGCGGACGACCTTACGCCCACGCCGCTCGAAAAGGCGTATCTGGAAATCGGCAAGCCCGTGGAAGAGAGTGACGTCTTTCTGCTGCTGTGCGGAACGGTGCCGGAACCGCCGCAGCCGGTGGCGGTGCTGACGAAGAACCTCTCCGATTTTCTGCAAGAGCTTTACGCAGGCGTGAGCTACATGAAGGAGCGGTTCCCCGGCCTGGAGGCGGAGCTGACCAAGGCGCTGGCACAATCCGCCGAGGCCCACGGCAAGCTGGACCGCGCCCACCGGCAGCTCGCCTCGGTAAGGCGGGCGCTCGACGACCAGAAAGCCTACACGCTCGAGCTGCAGCACAGCCTGGATGCCGTACACCACTCGCGCACCTGGCAGCTCATGCTGGCGGGCCGGGAGGCACTGAGCTCCGCCAAAGGATTCCTGCGGTTTCCGCTGCGCGCCTTGCGGATCCTCATCGAAGAGCCCGTCGTTCCTCTGCCGGACGACGGCGCCGGGGCCGCACCGAACGCGATCCTGCCGCAATACCTGCCGCACCGGCGTTCTGCGATCGCGGGCTGGCCGGCCGACCGGCCGCTCGTGACCGTCGGCATTCCGTGCTACAACTACGGCCGCTTCGTGCGCGAGGCCATCGAGAGTGTGCTCGCTTCAACGTTTCAGGATTTTGAGATTATCGTCGTCAACGACGGCTCGACGGATCCCGAGACGCTCGAGGTACTGGCCGAACTCGAGCACTCTCCGCCTCCGGGTGTCCGGTTCCGCGTGGTGCACCAGGAGAACCAGGGCCTGGCCGCCACGCGCAACAAGGGCGCCGCGCTCGGCCGGGGCAAGTACGTCGTCTCGCTCGACGCCGACGACCGCATGGGGCCGGGCTACCTGGAGAAGACGTTGTGGGTGCTCGAGCACCACCCCGAGTACGCTTTCTGCTATTCGCTCGTCCAGATGTTCGGAGCCGAGGACACGCTTTGGAAGACCGAACCCTTCAGCCTGGAGAAGGCGTTGCGATACAACCACGTCCCGACGGCAGCGGTTTTCCGGAAAGAGGCGTGGGTGGAGGCGGGAGGCTTCCGCAACGAACTCTACGGCCAGGACGACTGGAATTTCTGGATCACGCTAGGCGCCAAGGGTTGGGATGGCAGCCTGATCGAGGAGCCGCTGTTCTTCTACCGCAAGCACGAAACGAGCATGTGGTCGGGCCTGCAAATGGAGGAGCGCGCCAAAACGGCCGAGAGGATTCGGTCGCTGCACGGCTACCTGGTGGGACGGGGAGACGAGCAGGAGGCCACGGCTTTCCAGCCGCCGCGGGATCCGGTGGTACGCGCGGCGCTCGACAACCCGGAGCCGGCGCCCGGACCGGGCCGCCCGCTCGAAGAACGCCCGCACCTGGCGTTCGGCAATGGCAAGCCGGCGCTGCTGTTTGCGGTTCCCTGGATGGCCGTGGGCGGCTCCGAACAGGTCGTCCTACAAGTGATGCAGGGGCTGGCCAAGGAGTACAACCTGGCCGCCGTGACCACCCTCGACGTCCGCCATAGTTGGGAGGCGGAATTCGAGCGGCTCACCCCA
>JBGPDC010000055.1:0-28711 GCA_041482115.1 Terriglobia bacterium
ATACTTGGCCTCGGGATGGGGGTCGGTGATGCGCTGGGTGCCGCGCACGCTCACGAGGGCCTTGAGGATGGCGTCGTGGGTCGCGCCGGCCCGGTTCAACAGGGCGCCCGCCGGGTCGTGCTTCTGCGAGCTCATCGCCAGCAGCAGGTGCTCGGTCGAGACGTATTCGTCCTTGAAGCGTTCGGCCTCCTCGAAGGCCTGCTGCAACAACTCGTTGAGCGCCGGCGAGAGATACACGCCCGCCTGGGCCCCCGTCACCTTAGGGATGTTCGCCAGCAGCCGCTGCGCCTCGTGCAGGATCGCCGCCGGCTGCACCTCACACTTGGCGAGCACCGTGTGGACGATGCCCTCGGTTTCGTTCACCAGGGCGATCAGCAGGTGCAATGGCGTCACCTGCTGATGGCCCTGCTCGGAGGCCGCCCCCTGCGTGCGCTGGATGGCCTCCTGAGCTTTCTCGGTCAGCTTGTCGAGTCGGAACATGGCTGCGTCGGTACGGACTCCTCTAGTTTACTGGTGCGCTCCAATCTGGATCTGCCGGGGCTTCGCCGCCTCCGGCTTCGGCACGTGAACGGTCAGCACCCCCTTGTCGTACTCGGCGGTCACCTTGTCGGGGTCGGCTCCGGCCGGCAGCGTGAAGGTCCGCTCGAAGCTGCCAAAACGGCGCTCCACGTGATAGTAGTGTTCCTTCTTCTCTTCCTCCTCGAACTTTCGCTCGCCCTTCAGCACCATTCGGCCGTCGTGGACCTGCAGGCTGATGTCCTTCTGATCGACATCCGGCAGGTCGGCCTTAATCGTCACCTCGTGGGTCGTTTTCCGAGACGTCCACGGCTGGGAACCACACGCCGGGCTCGGCGGGGCCTTCGTTGACCCCAGGCTGGAGGGCACGAACGAAGAAACGGTCCCGGTGCTCGGGCCGGAAGAAGAAGTCTGGCGTAAAGCTTCGAAAGCGAATTGGTAGCATAGTCGTCATCTCCTTTAGCTAACTATCATAATAAAACATGAGTGAGTGATAGTCAACTCATGAGATGCAGCTTACCTTCGATTGGTTGCAGTCTATATAAGTTATTGATTTTATTGCTGTTAAACTCGGGCGCAAATTTGCGCCCGACCGCTAGTTCCAGTTTAGCAGGCGCTTCGCGTTGTCGCGGTAGACGGCTAGGAGCACGTCATCCGGCAATCCCAGGCCGTAAAGCTGCCAGCCGGCAGGACCCTTGATGAACTCGTCGCGGGTTTCGAGCATACGCCACCAATGCCGCCACATCTCGACGCCGGGCGTGCGGTCGCTGCCATAGAGGATGCGGTCCTTATACTTGGCAAAGAACACGGGCGCGGTAAAGGGCTGGCGGCCGAACTCGTAATCGCGGGCCGAAAGGTCCACGTACAGGTTCGGGAAGCGATCGAGGGCGCGGCCGAGTTGCGCGAAGTCGTGCCCCAGGTTGCTGAAGTGGACGGCGACGAAGGTCGTCCGCCGGTTCCGCTCGACTGCGGTCTGGAACTTGGCGATCACTTCGGCGTGGGACGGCACGTCCAGGTTGTGTTGGTTGTAGTGCTGGAAGTTTGGCGTCCGCTCCTGGTGGTTGTCGTCGGGCACCCAGGCCGAGGGATGGTCGGCAATGTGGATGTTGACCGGGAGCTTCAGCTCGGCGCATTTCTGCCAGAACAGGTCGAGGCGGCGGTCATCGACGAAGAGCCGCTGGTCGCGGGGCTTGAGGGTAGCGGCATCGGCGAAGGTGCCGGCTCCAAACCCGCGGCCCTTGTCGGTTACTTCTCCCACGCCGCGGGCGCCCTTCCGGTAGCAGCGCTCCAGCTCCGCCGCGGCCCGCTGCGGGTAGTCGGGGGCGTCAATGTTCGCGGTGTCCATGCCGCAGTAAAGCTGGAACCGCTTGGGATAAGGCTTGAGGTAGAGGTCCACCAGGCGGTCGAACTCCGCTCCGGTCGCGCCGCTCAGAATGATGGCGGTCTCGACCCCGGTCTCGTCCATAGCCTTCACCCAGGCGGCGACCTGGTCGGGCGTGCGTGCCGCCGGATGCACGTGCACATCGATGGCCGGAAACTTGGCCTTCGGCGGATGGTGCGCCGCCACCACCAGCGAGGAAGTCGGGTCATAGTCCTTTAGCAGGACCTGGTTCATCGGGCCGTTATACTCGCCGCTGTTCGCCTTGCGCTTCGCGGCCGGGGCTTGCGCCCGGGAGATGCTGAGGTAGCCCGAGGCAACGACGGCCAGCCCGGCCAGAACGACCACGGCCCCACGACGGAGAATGACGTTTCGCAGCATGCAGAATCCTCTCACCGCTCCAGGTTCGGGTTTGGCCAGTAGTCTAACACGCCAGGCTGCCCGTGGCGTTTCCGAAGGGAGGCGGCGTCCGTCTGCAACGGACGCCGCCTTGCTGTCAGGCCGGAACCAGCGCCAGCGGCAAAATACTGGCGGCCGGCCCCAGGCCCGTGACCCAAGGGAACCCCGCTGCCCCGGTGCGGCCGCCTCCTGACGGCGCCGGCGCGGGATGCGGCTCGCCCCCTATGCGCGTAATGAAGTACTCGCGCGGCGGGTAGAGGCTGTAGGGCTCGAGCTCGAAAAACACCCGGCCCAGCGCCTCCTGCACGCGGTAAATGCTGTGGAAAAACTGGCCGCGGTCCAGGCGCAGCCGCCGGCAGCAGAGTCTCCAGTCCGCTCCCAGCAGAAAGTGAAAGGTGAAGATCCGGTAGTCCCACGGGGTGAGCGTACGGCGGCTCACCAGGTGAAAATCGGCCATGTACTCTTCCTCCTTGCGGGACCACATCAAGCGCCGGTCCTTGCCGCCGAAGTGGTCGAAGGAGACCTGGCTGACGTACTTCTCCCGCTCTACGGCCACTCGAAATCGCGAGTAACAGGCGCGAAAAACAGCGCGGAGCACGCAACTACAGGGCAGAATTCTGCCCCCTTTTTACTTTATTGTGCCCTCGCCGATGCAGATCGCACAGGATAGCTGCGCCAGCGAAAGCACCTCCGATTGGCTCCATTCCATGCCGTCTTTTCTCCCTATTTTCCTTGGATTCTGCCCCTCGCCGAACACGAGGCGCTTGGGGGGCAGCGCATGCTCTACAGGCTACGTCCGGGCGGGGTGGCGTCAAGAAAAATGTGCATAAATCCGTAAAATTGTCTACAATATAAGAATTTAATTATAGCTAATTACATGCAAATACCAGGAAAATCAGGACCCTGCACGCCTCCACCGAAAGCACGCCGCCATGGGTAAGAAATCACCGCGGCACGGCGACGCTGCCGGCGTGCCAGACCTATGGCCCGCAGCTATATACCACCCGGCGACCTTCCGCGATCTGGAGGCGCGGCTGCGCGAGCGGCTGGCCGCCCGCGTCCGCCGGGGAGAGATCAGCGAGCGGCAACTGGCTCGCCGTACCGGCTACACCCAGCCCCACGTTCATAACGTGCTGAAGGGGGCGCGGGGGTTCCGCGCCGGCCTGGCGGACGCGCTGCTCGAGTCCCTGCATATGTCGGTGTGGGATCTGCTCGGCGACCGGCCCACGGTCGAAGGACAAGCCGCGGCCCCGTTGTGGGCGGGGCTGGTGGGGCCGCGGCACCGCTTCCCGAACGGCACGCAGTTGGCTGGGGAGCGGCTGTTCCCGGACTCGTTTCTGGCCCGCTTCGGCCATCCCGTCCTGATGCGCCTGGCCGCCGAAGAGGACGGCATGATTCCGTTAGTCGAGCCCGGGGACCTGGTGCTGGTCGATCGCGGCGAGAAGGCACGAAGCCAGCCCGTCTTCGAAGGGGTTTACGCGCTGGCTCTCGGCGGCCAAGGCGCCGTGTGCCGCTGCCAGGTGGTCGGCAGCGCGCTGGTCCTGGTAGCCGACAACGGCCGGCGGGCTTACCACCTGCCCGACCACGTGCCGCTCGAGCGGCGCGACCTGCTGGAAGTGGTGCGCGGGCGGGTGGTGTGGACCTCGCGCGACCTGGAATAGGGCGCGGCCGGGCCCGCGGAGACGCCGTGTTATAGTCGAAGTCCATGGCGTCGATCACGCGCGCGGGCGTGCTGGGCGCGGGCACCATGGGCGCGCGCCTCGCCGCTCACCTGGCGAACGCCGGTCTCCCCACGCTGCTGCTGGATCTGCCCGCCGCCGGCCCCGACCGCAACCTCCGGGCGCGCGCTGGCCTCGCACAGGCGCTCCAATCGAAACCAGCGGCCTTCTTCCTTCCCGAGTACGCCGCCCGCATCACTACCGGCAATTTCGAAGACGACCTCGAGCGGCTGCGCGGCTGCGACTGGATCCTGGAGGCCGTCGCCGAGGACCCGGAGATCAAGGGCCCCCTGCTCGAACGGGTGGAGGGCGTGCGGGCGCCGCATGCCATAGTCTCGACCAACACGAGCGGCCTGCCGATCGCGTCCCTGGCCGCCGGGCGCGCGGAGGCCTTCCGCCGCCACTTCCTCGGAACTCACTTCTTCAACCCGCCGCGGTACATGCACCTGGTGGAAGTGATCCCGGGTCCCGAGACGCTGCCGGAAGTCGTGAAGACCGTGACGGAGTTGTGCGAGCGGCGGCTGGGCAAAGGCGTGGTGATCGCCCGGGACACGCCGAACTTCATCGCCAACCGCCTGGGGGTGTTCTTCCTGGGCGCGGCGCTGCGCCTGATGGCGGAGCACGGTCTGAGCGTCGAGGAAGTCGATGCCCTGACTGGCCCGGCGATCGGGCACGCGAAAAGCGCCATCTTCCGCACGCTCGACATTGTGGGACTCGACGTGCACGCCCACGTCGTGGCGAACCTGGAACGCAACCTGCCCGACGATCCGGGGCGCGAGTGGTTCCACCTGCCGCCCTTTTATGAGCAGATGCTCGAGCGCGGGTGGCTCGGCGAAAAGGCCGGCCAGGGTTTTTACCGGCGCGAGCGCGGCGGCGAGATCCTGGCGCTCGACTGGAAGACGTTCCAATACCGCCCGCGCCAGAAGGTCCGCTTCGAGGCGCTCGAGCGGGCCAAGATGGTGGACGACACCCGCGCGCGGCTGAAGCTGCTGCTCGGCGGGAGCGACCCGGCCGGCGCGTTTCTGTGGGCGCTCTACCCCGAGGTGTTCCTTTACGCCGCCGGGCTGGTCGGCGAGATCGCGGATCGCGTGGTCGAGATCGATCGCGCCATGCGCTGGGGATTCGGACAGCGCCTCGGTCCCTTCGAGGCCTGGGATGCGCTCGGCACGGAGCCGGTGGTGCTGCGCCTGCGACACGAGAAGCGCGCCGTGCCCGAGAACATTGAGCGGATGCTGGCCTCCGGGGCACGCTCGTTCTACCGCGAGGCACAGTATTTCGACTTACGCGCGCGCCACTACCGGCCGATCGAGCCGCGCCCGGGGATTCTGGTGCTGGGCGATCTCAAGCCGGGCGGCCGGCGCGTCCAGGGCAATGCCGGGGCCTCCCTGGTGGACCTCGGCGATGGCGTGCTGTGCGTCGAGTTCCACTCCAAGATGAACACGCTCGGCGAGGACCAGTTCAGCCTGCTGCTGGCGGGCCTCAAGGAGACGGCGGCGCGGTTCGAGGCCCTGGTGATCGCCAACCAAGGCGACGATTTTTCGGCGGGGGCGAACCTGATGCTGGTGCTGCTGGCCGCCCAGGCCGGTGAGTGGGAGGAGCTGGAACAGGGTGTGCGGCGCTTCCAGCACGTGAACCTGGCGCTGAAGTATGCGGCCAAGCCCGTCGTGTGCGCCCCCTTCGGCCGGACCCTGGGCGGTGGCTGCGAGATTGTGCTGCACTGTCCCCGCAGCCAGGCCGGGGCGGAGCTTTACTGCGGGCTGGTGGAGACGGCTGTGGGACTGATCCCGGGCGGCGGCGGCACGAAGGAGCTGCTGCTGCGTCACACGGCGAGCCTCCCGGCGGAGGCCGAGCTCCTGCCGGCGGTGGCGGAGGTGTTCGAGACGATCGGCTACGCGAAGGTCTCGGGCAGCGCCGCCGAGGCGGAGCGGCTGGGCTTCCTGCGCCCCTCGGACCGGGTCTCGATGCACCGCGAACGCCTGGTGGCCGACGCCAAAGTGGCAGCGCTCGAGATGGCGCGCAGCTACCAGCCGGCCACGCCGCGGCATTACCACCGGGTGGCCGGCGAGCCGGGCCGGGCGGCGCTCGAGATGAGTATTTACCTGGGCGAGCGGGGCGCCTACATCAGCGCGTACGACGCCGTGATCGCCCGCAAGCTGGCCCACGTGCTGTGCGGTGGTCCGCTGGCCGGTGAAGCCGGCGTTACCGAGCAATACCTGCTCGATCTCGAGCGCGAAGCTTTCCTGAGCCTGTGCGGAGAAAAGCGCACGCAAGAGCGCATCCAGCATATGCTGAAGACAGGGAAACCGCTGAGGAACTGAAGACCTATGAGAGACGCCGTCATCGTGCACGCCCTCCGCACTCCGGTGGGCAAAGCTCCCAAGGGGACCTTGCGGGCCACTCGTCCCGACGACATGGCCGCCACCGTGCTGGCCGAAGTGCTGCGGCGGACGCCCCAACTCCCGCCCGCGGCGGTGGACGACGTGATCCTGGGCTGCGCCATGCCAGAGGCCGAGCAGGGTGCCAACGTGGCCCGCATCGCCGCCCTCCGCGCCGGGATACCCGATACGGTCAGCGCCATGACGATCAACCGGTTTTGCAGCTCCGGCCTGCAGGCGATCGCGCTCGCGGCGGAGCGCGTGCGGGGCTACGGAGCCGAGGTCGTCCTGGCCGGGGGGACGGAATCCATGAGTCTGATTCCGCGCGGGGGACACAAGCCCGCGCCGAATCCGTGGCTGGTCGACCACCACCCGGACGTCTATCTCAGCATGGGCCTGACGGCCGAGAATCTGGTCGAGAAATACAAAGTGTCGCGCGAGGATCAGGACGCCTTCTCATTGCGCAGCCACCAGAACGCCCTCGCGGCGCAGGCGGCTGGCCGGTTCGACGCCGAGCTCGTGCCACTCAAAGTCGAGCGGACGGCGCTCGAAAACGGGAACGGCAAGCCCCGCAGCGAGACCGTCACCTTCGCGCGCGACGAGGGGCCGCGGGCGGATACGAGCCTGGAGGCGCTGGGAAAGTTGAAGCCGGTGTTCCACGCCCGGGGCACCGTGACCGCCGGAAATTCCTCGCAGACCAGCGACGGCGCGGCCGTGGCGCTGGTAATGTCGGCGGACAGAGCGAAAGAGCTGGGGCTCGAGCCAATGGCCCGCTTCGTCAGCTTCGCGACGGCCGGGGTGCCGCCCGAGATCATGGGCATCGGTCCGGTGGTCGCGATCCCCAAAGCCCTGGCGCTCGCGGGTCTCAAGCTGGACGATATCGACCTGATCGAGCTGAACGAGGCCTTCGCGGCGCAGGCGCTGGCCGTCATCCGCGAGGCGCGGCTGCCGCTCGAGAAAATCAACGTGAACGGCGGGGCGGTGGCGCTGGGACATCCGCTGGGCGCGACCGGCGCGAAGCTGACGGCCACGCTGCTGCACGAGATGGCGCGGCGGAAAGTGCGCTACGGCATGGTCACGATGTGTATCGGGGGCGGCCAGGGGGCCGCGGGAATCTTCGAGAGGATGTAGCTGTCGGGGAGGAAATAGTCCCCCGGAGGGCCGGGAATGCGTGGTTGCTATACTAGTGTGGTGGCAGGCGATGGCGGATGCGGATAATCTTAGGCGACTGCTCCAACTAGGGCGTGAGGATCGGTTCTTGGAGTATAAGGAGTCTGGCCCTTGGAGCGATCTCAAAGGCAAGATTGCCAAGACAGCCCTGGGAATGGCCAACATTCGAGACGGTGGAACCATCATTATCGGCATCTCAGAACGCAGCGGACACTTCGAGATGGATGGCGCGTCGGTCGAGCATCTGGCGACGTACGACCCGGACGAAATTCAGGATTACATTCACAGATTTGCTGATCCCTACGTTCGCACAGAACTGCAAAGGTTTGAATATGACAACAAGTCCTTCGTGGCAATAACAGTCCACGAGTTCGACGAGATTCCCGTGATTTGTAAGAGAGACGGACCAGAAGGTTCAGGCTTGAGATCCCGCCTCATTCTTACACGCTCATACAGGAAGCCCGAGACCGTCGCGGTGCCGTCGCAAACTGAGATGCGCGAGATCATCGACGTGGCTACCGAGAAGGGCATTCGCAGCTTTTTGGAGAAGGCGCAGCGCGTAGGCCTTCTGCGCGAAGGGGCCAGAGGGCAATCTGAAGCGGAAAGATTTGAGAAACAACGGGAGGGCCTATGAGCGTCGCTCATATCAGCCACGAGGTTGGTTTCCTCGATGCGATCAAAGAGAAGCCGCATTGGCATATTGTGTTCCATCCGCAGCTCTTCGAGGAGAAGCGGATCGAAAGCCTGGACGAGATCTGGAGACTCGTAGAAACCTGTCGTGTGTCGTTGCGTGAAAGGGACTATCCGCACATTTATGAGGCCCGCGACAAGAGTAAGGACTGGATCGCATCGTGGGGTCACTCCAAATGGCAGTGCGGCTACTGGCGATTCTTTCAAAGCGCCCAATTCATACACCGTCTGTCGCTCTTCGAAGACGGGATTGTCGATCGAGGCCTATATCCAAAGCCTCATGTGGATCCGCTCGAAGTTTTATACACCGTTACTGAGATCTTTGAATTTTCGGCTCGCCTGGCAAGCCGAGGGATCTTCGGATCAGCCCTCTCCATCACAATTGAAGTGTTGGGAATCCAGAACCGTATGCTCTCAACGACCGCGCTGCCGCAGTTCTTCGTCTTCGAGGAGCGTGGCCCGGTAACTGAAGCGGCCTTGAAGCACTGCTGGACGGGACCGGTCACGGAGTTCGAAGGTGGCTCGGCGGAGCTCGCCGTCGATTTCGTAGCGCGCTTCTTCGAAGCCTTTGGGTATCAGGCGTCCCGTCAGATGCTGACTGAACGGCAGCATAGATTCCTTCAGAGAATGTGAGCCACTCCCCGTTACCTGGTCACATCCTGCGACCAAGCGTTACTTAGGAGCGTCCCATGGCCAGCACCACAGCAGCGTTGCCGAGCGTACAGGGCGGCGGTTTCCTGCTGGGACCGGTCGAGCCGGGGCAGGCGCTGACACCCGAAGAGTTCACCGAGGAACAGCGCCAGGCGGGAGCCACGGCCGGCCAGTTCCTGCGCGAGGAAATCCTGCCGCGCGCGGAAGAGCTGGAGCACCAGGCCCCGGGCGTGGCCGTCGGGCTGCTGCGCAAAGCGGGGGAGCTGGGGCTGCTGTCGATCCAGACGCCGGAGAAATACGGCGGGCTCGAGCTGGACGAGGTCACCTCACTGCTGGTCTGCGAGCACCTGAGCGGTTACGCGTCTTTCTCGACGACCTACGGGTCGCACGCCGGGATCGGGACGATGCCCCTCGCGCTGTTCGGCACCGCCGAGCTGAAGCAGAAGTACTTGCCGCGTCTTGCGACCGCGGAGCTGGTGGCCGCCTACTGCTTGAGTGAAGCCCACTCGGGCAGCGACGCTCTCGCCGCGCGCACCCGCGCCGATCTCGACGCCGATGGCCGCCACTACCTGCTGAACGGCGAAAAGATGTGGATCTCGAATGGCGGGTGGGCCGACGTCTTTACGGTCTTCGCCAAGGTGGGCGGTGAGAAATTCACCGCGTTTCTCGTGGAGCGGGCGTTTCCGGGCGTCCGCACCGGCGCCGAAGAGAAGAAGATGGGGATCAAGGGCAGCTCGACCTGCCCGGTGATCCTGGAGAACGCGCAGGTGCCGGTGGAGAATGTGCTAGGCGAAATCGGCCGTGGGCACATCATCGCGTTCAACATCCTCAATCTCGGACGCCTGAAGCTGGGCGCGTCGTGCGTGGGCGGCTCCAAGCTGGTGCTGGCCACGGCGATCCGCTACGCCAAGGAGCGGCACGCTTTCGGGAAGACCATCGCCGAGTTCGGGCTGATCCAGCACAAGCTCGCCGAGATGGGCATCCGGGCCTATGTCGGCGAGTCGATGGTCTACCGCACCGGCGGGCTGATCGACGCGCAGCTCGAGGGCTTCTCGTGGGACCAGCCGGACGCCTCGAAAACGTTTCTCAAAGCCGTGGAGGAGTACGCGGTCGAATGCTCGATCATTAAGGTATACCTGAGCGAGATCCTCGACTATGTGGTGGATGAGGCCGTGCAGATCCACGGCGGCTATGGATATCACCAGGACTATGCGGTGGAGCGGGCCTACCGCGACTCGCGTATCAACCGCATCTTCGAAGGCACCAACGAGATCAACCGCCTGCTGATCAGCGGCATGCTCGTGAAACGGGCCGTGCAGGGACGGCTGCCGCTGGTGGCGGCGGCGCAGGCGGTGGCGGGCGAGATGCTCGCCGGTCCAGCGGCCGGCGACGCGGACGATGACGGCTCGCCGCTCGCCGCCGACAAGAGGCTGACCGCCAACGCCAAGAAGATTGCGCTTTTCGCGGCGGGAGCGGCCTATCAGCGGTTCCTGGGGGACCTCGAGAACCAGCAGGAAGTGCTGGCCGGGCTGAGCGACATCATCATGGAGACCTACGCGATGGAGTCAGCAGTGTTGCGGACCGCGAAGCTCGCCGCGTCCGGCCGCGGGACCCACGCGCTCGATGTGACGGCGGTCTTCACCCAGGACGCGATGGGACGCCTCGAGACTTCGGCCCGTACGGTCCTCGCCGCCTGCCAGGAGGGCGACACCCTCCGCACCAGCCTGGCTTTCCTGCGCCGGTTGACGCGGCGCGAACCGGTGGACACCGTGACGCTGCGCCGTCGCATCGCGGCGCGGCTGATCGAGGCCGAAAAGTATCTGTCGGGGTGAGGCCCGCTCATGGCCCAGCGGATCGTCCTGGCCGTAGGGCTGCCGGGCTCCGGCAAGTCCACTTATTTCGAAAAGCGCGGTATCGTGCCGCTTTCGAGCGACCGGCTGCGGCAGGTGCTCGCCGACGACCCCACCGAACAGCGTTTTCAAAAGCAGGTCTTCCAAGCGTTGCGCTATTTGTTGCGCCTGCGTTTGCGCCTGGGCCGTCCGGTGACCTACGTGGACGCCACCAACCTGACCCGTTTCGAGCGGCGGCCCTACCTCCGGATCGCGCGCGAGCACGGTTGCGAGATCGAAGCGATTTTCTTCGACGTACCGCTCGAGGTGTGCCGCGAGCGTAACCGCGCCCGTCATCGGGTGGTGCCGGAAGACGCCATGGAGCGCCTGGCGGCGCGTTTCGATCCGCCCCAACTTCAGGAGGGGTTCCGCCGGATTGTGACGATCGACGCGCGCGGGCGGGTGAAGACGGCCAAGCGGTAGCCGCCCGTTACAATGAAGGTATGTCGCGGGCGCTTCTAAGGCTGGGTCTGGTCGCCGCGCTCTCCGTCGCCGCCGCTGCTCAGAGCGAACTCCCCGTCCACATGGTCGAGATGGAGGGGGAGGCGCGGAAATACTGGCCGCGCTGGCGGGGACCCTCCGGACAAGGGCTGGTCGAAGGCACGGGATATCCGGACGCCTGGTCGGACACGCAGAACGTCCTTTGGAAAGTCGAGACGCCCGGCCGGGGCAACTCCTCGCCGATTATTTGGGGCGACCGGATCTTCCTCACCACGGCCCGCGAATCCGGCGTGTGGCCGGTGAACTCGCAGAAGCGGTCGATCCTGTGCCTGCGGCGGCAGGACGGCAAACTGCTGTGGGAAACCTTCGCGCCCGACGGCCCCTCGGAACGCGCGCACTCCAAGAACGGATTGGCGTCGGCCACTCCAGCGACCGATGGCGAGCGGGTCTACGCGTACCTGGGTAACCAGGGGCTCGTTGCCGTGGACTTCAACGGCAAGATCGTCTGGCACCGCAGTCTCGGGGAGGAGGCCAACTATCACGGCGTGGCCGGTTCCCCACTGCTCTATAAGGATAGGGTGATTCTCTTCCAGGACCAGGGAGGGCCCGCGCAGTCCTTCGTCGCCGCCTTCGATACCCGCACGGGCAAAACCGCCTGGTGGACCAGCCGCCAGGAAAGCGTCGGCTGGGGGACGCCGGTGGCGATCCGCGCCGGCGACCGCGACGAGATCATCGTTAGCAGTTCGCAGCGGGTCTACGCCTACCACCCCGACACGGGCAAGGAGCTGTGGCGGGCCGACGGCAATCTCTTCGAAGTGATCCCGACGCCGGTGGCGGGGCAAGGTCTGCTGTTCGCGAGTTCGGGGCGCGCCGGCCCGACCCTCGCGATCCGGCCGGGCGGCGCGGGCGACGTCACCCGGACCCACATCGCCTGGGAAACGCCGCGCGGCTCCCCCTTCATTCCCTCGACGCTGCTCGACGGCGACTACCTTTATATGGTGAACGACATGACGAGCATCGCGACCTGCCTCCAGGCCCGCACCGGCAAGCCGGTCTGGCAGGGACGCCTCGGCGAGGCGCACCGCGAGTCGTTTTCCGCGTCCCCGGTGGTGGTGGAGGGGAAGATCTACTTCACCAATGACGAAGGCGAGACGTTCGTGCTCAAAGCTGGTCCGGAGTTTCAGGTGCTGCGGGTGAACCGGCTCAACGCCCGGACCCTCGCCTCCCCCGCCCTCGCCGACGGCCGGTGGTACTTCCGCACCGACCGGCACTTGCTGGCTATTGGCAGCCGCTAGCTCCTCTGGCGGGGGAAAGTGCCGGGTGGCGCAAGGGTTATAATGTGAGTGACGACTATGAAACTCGGCCCTTATGGTTTGCTGGCCGGTCTAATAGCACTTGGATTGTCGGGAACAACTACAGCGGGACCACCTCTCCCGCCGCAACGGACCCCATCCCACAGCGTGCCGGCGCGCGCTCGCAGAAGCGGGCCCCGGCCCATCCCGGTCGATGAGACCGCGAATGGATTGTCGATCCAGGCAGCGCCAGATCAAGTGGTCGAGCTAACTCTTCACAGTACCTATTGGCGCATAGACGGCAGTTCGAGCCCGTCCATTGTCGTCCAAAACGGGGAACCCTCCATAGTGCCTTCCCCAGTGGGAACCTGTGCGCCAGGCGTCGGCTGCGGCGTTATTCAGGTGGCCTTCAAGGCGCGGCAGCCGGGGACGGCGCGCCTCTCAGCGTCCAGGACCACGTGCGGTGAAGCCCTCCTCTGCAGTCCCGACCAAAGATCGTTCCTCCTGACGGTTATCGTTCGTTAAGCCGAACTGCTAGCGCAGCAGCGCCAGCATGCTCACGGCAGCCGCAAACAAAATCACCAGCAGCGTCTCGACCCGCGTTAGCGCCAGCAGCAGCGTGCTCACTATGATGAGCACCGCCGGCAGCGGACCCGTGATGGCGTCCCGGGCCAGCGGCACGCAAATGGAAAGGGTCAGGCCGGCGCTCGCTGCAATCACGGCTTGCAGCACGCACTTGATGCGCGGGTCAGCGGCGCGGCGCGCGGCGTAGCGCAGCAGCGGAATTACGAGTGCGGCCGGCGTGACCAGGGCGAGCCAGCCGGCCAAGGCTCCCGGCAGACCGGCGGCGAAGTAGCCGACCGCGACAATGTAGAGTCCGAAGGGTCCGGGCGAGCTTTGTCCCACCACCACGGCGGCGTTGAGCTGGCGGTCGTTGAGCCACTGGCGGTCCACCACCAGGTCGTGGCGGACCATCGGCAGCGACGAAAGCCCGCTGAAGGACGTGATGGTGGCCTTGAGCAGCAGCAGGTAAAGGATGACGACGTTCATCGCGCCGTTCCTCGCGTTGTTCCCCGCCAGATACAGCCGGTGAGCGCCGCCAGTCCCAGCACTTGAATCGGCGAAAATCCCAGGAAGCCCGCCAGCACGAAGGACATGCCCGTGATCACCGACATCCGGACCCACGTGGTCGCCGCCAGATAAGGATGCAGCAGCAACCAGGAGCTGGCCAGCACAATGCCGACGGCGGCGGCCAGGGCTCCGTGCAGCGCGGTCAGGACCAGCGGGTTGGTGTGCCAGGCCTCGTAGCCACGCGCCAGCAGGACGACGATCGCCGCACCCGGAACCGAAGAGGCGAGCAGGGCCGCGAGCGCCCCCAGTCCACGCCGCAGACGCCACCCGGCCGCCGTACAGAAGGCCAGCAGGTTGGTACCGGGGGTGATGCGGGACACGGCGTAGCACAGCGCGAAATCCGTGTCGGTCAGCCAGCCGCGCGTCGAGACTAGCTCGCGCTGCAGGGCGGCCGTGGTCGCATTGCCGCCCCCGAAGGTAAGGCTGCCGGCGCGGAAGAAGATGCCGGTGAGAGTTCGCAGTTTTGGAAGCGGCTGGTTCTCCATCTCGCCCGAGCTTACCGCTAAAAGTGGGCCGGGCGCGACCGCTTCAGAAACTCAGCCGCACCGAGAACTGCGCCGTGCGCGGGGACCGGGCGCTCGAGATCACGCCAAAGTCAGCGGCGCCAAACGTGAATCCGGGAACATTGAAGATCGCGTGATTGAACAGGTTGTAGAATTCACCGCGCAGGTCGAATCTCCAATTCTCGGTGAGGAAGAAACTCTTTCCCAGAGTTGCGTCGGTCGTCACGACCGGGGCGCCCCGCAGGCCGGAGCGCGGTGAGTTCCCAAAGGTGAGGGGGGCCGGATTGGCGAAGGCCGACGTATCGAACCAGCGTCCCACGGTGCGCTGCTCGGACGGCAGGGCAGCCTCCCGCAGCAGGTTCGGCCGCAAAGTCCCGGCCGGAAACGCATTCGTGATGTTCGCTGTGGTGATCGCGGTGAAAACCGGACCGGATTCAGCCGTTTCGAGCACGCCGGCCTTCCAGCCGCCCAGGACGCCATTCAACACCGGATGGCTCTTGAACTTGGGAACCTCATAGAGCAGCGTGACCACGAGGCGGTGCGGCACGTCGCTGCCGCTGAGCCCCTTGTCCAGGCGGCGATTGTAGGCGTCCATGTAGCTGCCCGTGGAGCCGAACTCCTGGGACGCTTCGACGTCGTCGAGAAACTTCGAGAAGGTGTAGTGAGCGAGGAACGACCAGCCGCCGCCCATCCGCTTCTCCGTCCGGAGGAACGCCGCATGATACGTGGAGTTGCCTATCGACGGGTTGATCCAGGTGACGTTGTTGAATTGCGGGAAAGGGCGCGCGAGTTGGGCGGCTCCCGAGGTCATGAGCTGCGGCGGAACCTGGTTCAGGCTAAGATCGTTGGCGGTCAAGTGGTGGCTGACGTTGGCGATGTAGCCAGCTTCCACCAGCAGGTCCCGCGCCACCTCGCGCTGGACGCCGATATTGTACTGGTAAGAAATCGGAGCCACCTGCTGGGGATTGAAGAAAGCCACCGCCGTATTGACCCTCTGGCCCACCGGTACGGCGCCGAAAGCCGGCGTCAGCGGTTGGCGTGTCGTGGCCGGAAATCCATTCCGAAGCAGGAGAGCGCTTTGGGTCTCGGCCTGCGCCACCGCGTAGCTCGCGGAAGTCGAGAAGCCTAAGGACGCGGTATCGCCGATGGTGTTGCTGACCGTGGGCCCATAGAGGACGCCGGCCCCGCCGCGGATCACGGTTTCGCCCTTTCCAGGAAGCCGGTACGCGAAGCCGAGGCGCGGGCCGAAGTTATTCCAGTCGGTCGCAAAGGCCCGCTCGGGTGTGCCGTGGAGGCCGGCGAAGGTCACCACTCCCGGCGTGCCCGATACCGGATTGATGGCGAGCGGGTCGAATGAGTTCATCTTGTTCCCCACGACCCGGCGCGGGAATTCAACCTCCCAGCGGAGACCGGCATTGATGGTCAGGCGATCGAAGAGGCGCCAGTCATCTTGTACGTAGAGGGCCAGGTAGGAAGCGCGCGAGGGGATCTTGTCGGAAACCTGGATGCTGGCCGCATTCACCTCGCCGAGCAGGAAACTCGCCAGCGAGTTGCCGGTGGTGGCGGAGGCGCCCGGCAGATCCGTTATCAACGGACTGATCGTGAAGTTGCCGGCCGAGCCGCGGTCGCGGATCTCGTCGTTGGCGCCCTGGCGGTATTCCGCGCCGAACTTGAACGCATGGCGGCCGCGGTTCCACGAGAGGGCCTCCAAAAACTGCTGGTCCACGATGGGCGTCTGGAAGCGGTAGACCGTCGTGGGGTTCCCGAGCGCCGCCCCGGTGGCCGGCACGGTCACGTTGCCGGCCACGAAGCCCGCCGGAACTCCGTAGCCGGGGATCGTGAAGGCCGGAAAGGCCGCGTCGGTCACTCCGGTCAAGCCGATCTTCGCGGCGAGGTTATCGCCGAAGCCCGGCCGGGAATCGAGGAACTTGCGGCGCAGGTAGGTGTAGCGGATATCGTTCGTCAGCGCCGGACTGAAGATGTGCGTATAGGCGCCCAGTATGGTTTGCACCCGGACGTCGGTGATATCCGCCAGCGGATCGGCGGCGGGGATTCCGTAGGTGCCGCTGTTAGTGGTAGCGGCATCGTTAATGTAGTAGCGCGCGGTCACCAGGTCCGTCGGACGGAACTGGTGGTCGAGACGCCCCACTACGATGTCCCGCTGGAGTTCGTTCCGGCTGCTGCCCACGAAGTTATTGGCGTTCGTGGCCGTGCCGGCGCGGTTCGGCAGCGGGAAGTAATCGAGGGCGGCGCGGGAGACGGCATCGAAGCGCCGCGCGGGAACCACATTGTCGGTGAACGGCTGGCGGGTGCTCGCCGTCGAGCCCGTCGACGGATCGTAGATCGGGATCAATCTGCCCGCGGTGCTGCGCAGATCTGAAAAATCTCCCTGGCGGTTCAGCAGCGTCGGAACCGTGGAGGCGGTTTCGAAGGTGGTCAATTGGCGCGTCTGCTCCCAAGTCACAAAGAAGTGCGTCTTGTCTTTGCGGATCGGTCCTCCGAGGCTTCCGCCATATTGGTTCAGCCGCACCGGCGCCTTGGACGGAGCAAAAAAATTGCGGGCGTTGAAGACGTCGTTCTGCAGCGACTCAAACAGGCTGCCGTGATACTGGTTGGTTCCCGCGCGGGTCGACATGGCCACGATGCCCCCGGTCGAATGTCCATACTCGGCGGCATAATTGTTGGCGATGACCTTGAACTCCTGCATCGCGTCCACCGGCAGGCTGGTGAGCTGTTACGGCCGCGTGAGACCCACCGCGTTCGACACGTTGCCTCCATCCAGCGTGAAATTCTGATTGCGCGCGCGTCCCCCCGCCACGCTGAAAACCGGATAGTTCTCCGCCGTTCCGGCGCCTGTGTCTATCATTACGACTCCCGGGGCCAGGGCCGCGAGCGAAGAAGCCGCGCGATTCGGCAACGGCAGACCGGACAGCATTTGCCGATTCACCGTTTGGGACACATTCGACGACTGCGATTCCGTGAGCGGCGCCGCTTCGGTCACTGTCACCGTCTCGGTCTGCTTACCGACTTGCAAGTTCAGATCGATGGCCAGGGTCTGGCTGACCTCGAGCGTAAGCGGTCCGCGGGTGAGATGATCGAACCCCGCGGCATCGACTTCCAGGCGATAGCTTCCCGGCAACAGGGCGCTGGCCCGGTAGAGCCCGGCCTCGTTGCTAACCGCTTCCAGTTGGGCTCCGGATTCTACGTTGACAACCTTGATCTTGGCGCTGGGTATGGGCGACCCTGTGACGTCCTTGACGCTTCCTGAAATCGTGCTGGTTCCGCTTTGGGCCCATATCAGGGTGGGCAGAACCACGGCCAGCAGGACTATAGAAAATAGCGTTCGAAGCTCTCTCACTGCCCCTCCTAAGAATAAGAAATAAATGGACTTACTGTCGCAGATTGAAGGGTTGGCGACAACAGCGTTGGAAGGGCATGGACCCAGCGTAAGCGAGGCTTGGTCTCTCGTCAAGTTAAAAATGGCAATAATCTCGATAGGGATTAGGGTGATTGGGCGGGCCGACTCGAAAGAAAACGGGGAACCAGCCGCCTCGCGCCAGCGTATGATTCCCTAAAAGGAGCCTCCCCTATGAGACTGCTCGAAGGATTCCTGATCGGAGCGCTGGTGATATTCGCACTGGCCTCGGAGGCCGTGCCGGCGGTCGATTTCTCGACCGCCGAGGGGCGGTTCGAGCGCCATCTCACCGTCACCGGACCCGTGGACCTCGACCTCCGCACCGGCTCGGGCGCGATCGACGTCCGGGCCGGAGACTCGGCCACCGTCCACGTTATAGCCCGCATCAAGGCGCGCGGGAGCGAGGCCGCCGACAAGGTTCGCAGAATCGAGGCCAATCCACCTGTCGAGCAGCAAGGCAACGTGATCCACATTGGCCGCCTCACCGACCGCGAGCTGCAAAATAACGTGTCGATCCAGTATGACGTCACGGTGCCGCGGGAAACGCGGCTCGCGGCGCATACCGGCTCCGGCAATCAGTCCATCGATGGGGTGCGCGGACCGGTCGAGGCGCAGAGCGGCTCGGGCAACCTCGCCGTCGCCAACACCGAGGCCGGCCTCATCGCCCGCACCGGCAGCGGCGACATCCGGGCCAGCTCCGTCGGCGGCCCCTTCACCGGACATACCGGCAGCGGCAACATTCGGGCGGCGCTCACCGGCGCGGGGGACGTTGAGGCGCGCACCGGCTCCGGCGACGTGGACCTCCGCGGCGTGCACGGGCGACTCCAGGCGCGGGCCGGCAGCGGCAACCTCACCGCCGAGGGCGAGGCCACCGGTCCGTGGGACCTGAGCGCCGGGTCGGGCAACGTAACCTTGCGGCTGCCTCCCCAAGCCTCATTCGACGTGCTGCTCCGCGCGGGTTCCGGGCGGATCACGACCGACCATGCCCTCACGAGGCAAGGCCCCGTGACCCGGCGCCGCGTGGAAGGTCGCGCCGGCAGCGGCGGGGCGCTGCTTTCGGTGACCACGGGTTCCGGCGATATTCGGGTGCAATAACCGGTTAAAGCCGGCGGGCGGCTGTGTTATTCTGAACGCCACATCACTCCATTCTTGTCAAGGAGCCGCCCGTGCGCGTCGGAGTTTTCACCGCTCTTCTTTCGAAATTAAATCTCGACCAGGTTCTTGCGAAACTGAAGCCGCTCGGCATCTCGACGGTCGAGCTGGGGACCGGGAACTATCCCGGCGGTCCGCATTGCCCGCTCTCGATGCTGAAGGATGCGGCCGCGCGCAAGGAATTCAAGGCCAGGCTCGAAGACCACGGCTTCACGATCAGCGCGCTGAGCTGCCACGGCAACCCGCTGCACCCTAACCAGGCCATTGCGAAGGCCAACCAGGAGGTCAGCCGCCAGACCATCCAGCTCGCCGAAAAGCTGGGCGTGCCCGTGGTGATCGACTTTTCCGGCTGTCCCGGCGACAGCGACAAAGCCAAATATCCCAACTGGGTGACCTGCCCGTGGCCCCCGGATTTCCAGGACCTCCTGAAATGGCAGTGGGAAAAGAAAGTCGCGCCCTACTGGACGAAGCACGGCAAATTTGCCGCCGACCACGGCGTGAAGATCGCTGTCGAGATGCACCCCGGGTTTGTGGCCTACAGCCCGGAGACGATGCTGCAACTGCGCGAAATCGCCGGCCCGAGCGTCGGCTGCAATTACGACCCGAGCCACATGTTCTGGCAGGGGATCGACCCCATCGCGGCGATCCGGGTGCTCCATGGAGCCATCTTCCACGTCCACGCCAAGGACACGCAGATTTACGCCCAGAACCTGCCCAAGACCGGCGTCCTCGACGTGAAGCCTTACAAAGACGAAGCCAACCGGGCCTGGATCTTCCGGACCGTCGGCTACGGGCACGGGGCGGAGTGGTGGAACGAGTTTGTCTCGACCCTGCGGATGTTCGGTTACGATTACGTGCTCTCGATCGAGCACGAGGACAGTCTCATGTCGGTGGAGGAGGGACTCACCAAGGCGACCCAGTTCCTGCACCACGTGGTGCTGAAGGAAAAGCCCGCCGAAATGTGGTGGGCATAAGACGATTTTTCCGAGCCGCGACCGTAAGGGAGCGGACTTTGTCCAAGAAGAAATCCAAACCGGCGCCCGCTACGGCTCCACGGCCCTTCCCGGTTGTCGGCGTCGGGGCCTCCGCCGGCGGCCTCCAGGCGTTCAGCGCGCTGCTGCAAGCCCTGCCGGTGGATACCGGCTTGGCCGTGGTGTTCGTCCAGCACCTCGAACCCGGGCACGCCAGCATGCTGGCCAAACTCCTCGCCCGGGCTACCTCGCTGCCGGTCCGCGAGGTCAGCAAGTCCCTGAAGGTCGAGCCGAACCACGTCTACGTCAACCCTCCGAACGCCGACCTGGTCATCCGCAGCGGGATTTTAGAGGTGTCGCGCCGGAAGACCGGGGCCGCCCGGCGCCTGCCCATCGACCAGTTCTTTCGCTCGCTGGCGCAAGATCAAGGTTCGAATGCTTTCGGCGTGATTCTCTCCGGCACCGCTTCCGACGGCACCCTGGGACTGGAGGCGATCAAGGCCGAGAGTGGCATCACCTTCGCCCAGGACGAGGAATCGGCCCAGTTCGACGGCATGCCCCGGAGCGCCATGGCCGCGGGCTGCGTGGATTTCGTCCTGCCGCCGGAGGGCATTGCCAAAGAACTGGCGCGCCTGGCGCGCAATCCGCTGGCCGTCCCGCCGGCGGAGGGGCAGGTTCCCGAGCTGGCCTGGGGCGACCGGGAGTTGCACCGGATCTTTCTGCTCCTCCGCGCCACTACCGGCGTAGACTTCAGCCACTACAAGAAGGCCACCCTGAAGCGGCGCCTCGCCCGCCGGATGCTGTTGCGCAAGGCCCGCAGCCTGACCGCCTACGTGCGCTTCCTGGCCGACAACCGCACCGAGCAGGAAGCGCTCTATGAAGACCTGTTGATCCATGTCACCGGTTTCTTCCGCGAGCCGGAGGTCTTTCGCTCGCTGCAGCGGGTGATGATTCCGAAAATTCTCTCCAGCCGAGGGAAAGGCGAAGCCATCCGGGTGTGGGTTCCGGGCTGCTCCAGCGGAGAGGAAGCCTACTCCATTGCGATGTGCTTCCTCGAGAAGCTGGGCGGCGGCCGCGCCGGGACTGCACCGCTCCAGATTTTCGCCACCGACGTTAGCGACCGAACCATCGAAACGGCGCGGACCGGCAAATATCCCGCCAGTGCGCTAACCCAGGTATCCCGCGAGCGCCTCCGGCGGTTCTTCGCCCCCGTGGACGGCCACTATCAGATCAGCAGCGCGGTCCGGGAAGTCTGTACCTTCGCCCGGCACGACCTGACGCGCGATCCGCCCTTCTCGAGGCTCGACCTCATCAGTTGCCGGAATGTGCTGATCTACATGGAGGCGGTTCTCCAAAAGAGGGTCCTGGCGGCTTTCCAGTATGGGCTCAAGGACACCGGATTTCTCCTCCTCGGGAGGTCGGAGGCCCTCCATGGACACCCGGAGTTTTTTGGGGCGGTGGACAAGAAGAACAAATTCTTCACCCGGCGGGCGAGGCCTTCCGAAACCGGCTACCCCGTGGCCCGGCTCGAGCCGCGGCAGCCGAAAAGAACGCTGGCCAGGCTGGAAGCGGAAGACGCTCCGCCGCTGGTGGATCTGGAGAAGGAAGCCGACCGTCTCGTCTGGGGCCGCTACGCGCACGCCGGACTCATCGTCAACGGTGACCTGCAAATCCTGCACTTCCGTGGCGATACCAACCCCTATCTCTCGCCTGCTCCCGGGCGGGCCAGCTTCAACCTGCTCAAAATAATCCGGCAGGAGTTGCGGTTGGAGTTGCAGGCCGCGATCCAGAAGGTCAAAAGAGGGGCAGTCGCCGTGCGGAGGGAAGGCCTCCGGTTTTCGCGTAACGGCGATGTCCACCTCGTCAATGTCGAAGTCCGGCTGATCGGGGAACGCGGGCGCCAGCGGACCCATTATCTGATTCTCTTGGAGCAGTCGGGGAAGGTCCCCGCCGAGCCGGCCGCCCCCGCCGCGACCCGCCGCAAGGCCGGCAAACCAGGCGACGAGGACGTGCCCCTGCTGAAGCAGGAACTGGCGAGGACGCGCGAATACCTGCACGCCACGATCGAAGAGCAGGAGACCACCAACGAGGAGCTGCAATCGGCCAACGAGGAGGCCCTTTCGTCCAACGAGGAATTGCAGAGCACCAATGAGGAGCTGGAGACGGCCAAAGAGGAGCTGCAATCGACCAATGAAGAGCTGATCACCCTGAACGAGCAGTTGCAGATCCGGAACGCGGAGCTGGCCCAGGTGGGTGACGACCTGAGCAACGTGCTCAGCGGCGTGAGTATCCCCATCCTGATGCTGGGAAGAGATGGGCGCATCCGGCGCTTCACGCCGGCCGCGGAAAAGCTGCTGCATTTGCTCCCCAGTGACGTCGGGCGGCCCCTCGTGGATATCCGGCTCCCCCTGGAAGTCACCGACTTGGAGAGACTCCTCCAGAAGGTCCTCCGCGAGGGCGCCGAGGTGGAGCACGAGGCCAAAGACCGCGCGGATCACTGGCATTCGATCTGGATGCGCCCTTACCGGACGCGAGAGCACAAAATCGACGGCGTCCTGATCTCTTTCTTCGGAATCGATGCGCTGAAACATAGCCAGGGCGCGCTCCGCCAGGAGGCTCTGTTTGTTTCGGCCCTGCTCGATACCGCCGGGGCCCTGATCGTGGTGGTCGACCGGGAAGGGCGCATCGTCCGCTTCAACCGCGCTTGCCAGGAAGTCACCGGCTACTCGGAGGCAGAGGTAAGAGGCCGGCTGGTGTGGGATTTCCTCTTGATCCCGGAAGAGGTGGACCCGGTGAAAGCCGTCTTTCAGAAGCTGCTAACCAAGCGGCGTCCCCTCCTGTATGAGAACCACTGGGTGACCAAGGACGGTCGCCGCCGGCTGATAGCCTGGTCGGATACCGTACTGGCAGCCGACGACCAGGCCGTCAAGTGGGCGATCGGCACCGGCCTGGACATTACCGAGCGCACCGAGGCCGCGCGGGAGCTGCGGGAAAGCGAAGCCACCATTCGGGCGCTGCTGGAGACGGCTTCGCAGGCCATCCTGGCCGTCAACAGTGAGGGCCGCATTGTCCTGGTCAACTCCCGGGCGGCTCAAACGTTTGGTTACGCGCGAGAGGAACTTCTGGGACAACGCCAGGAGATGCTGGTGCCGAAGCGGTTTCGCGGGCGTCACGCCGGGCTCACCTCCGGCTATTTCTCCGAGCCGCGCGGCGAACCTCTGTTCGAGCAGGACTTCTTCGGTCTTCGTCAGGACGGCTCCGAGTTTCCTATGGAAGTCAACGTGAGTCATTTCGAGGCGAAGGACGGCATGATAACAGTCGCTTTCGTTACGGACATCACCGGGCGGAAGCGGGCCGACCTGGCGCTCCGGGCCAGCGAGACGATGGCCCGCCGCAACCAGGAGGAGCTGCGGGCGCTGACCGCCCGCGTGCTGCATGCCCAGGAAGAGGAGCGCAAGCGGCTGTCGCGGGAGCTGCACGACGATCTGAACCAGAGGCTGGCCATGCTGGCCGTGGAGGTGGAAACGCTCGAGCAGGAGCTCCCCCACTCGGCGGACCCCCTCCGCAGCCGGCTGCGCGCGCTGCGCGGCCATGTGGGCGAGCTTTCCGACGACGTGCGGCGGACGGCCTACCAGCTGCATCCCTCCACCCTCGAGCACCTGGGGCTGGCGGCGGCCTTAAAATCCTATTGCGCCGATTTCTCCCGGACCGAGGGCATCCAGGTCCACTTCGAGCAGCGCCGCCTGCCGGAATCGATCCCCGACGACGTGGCGCTGTGCCTGTATCGCGTCACGCAGGAGAGTCTCGGAAACGTGGCGAAGCACTCCGGGGCGCGCGTAGCCGCCGTGATCCTGGCGGGCGCCCCGGGCAGCCTGCACCTCAAGGTCAGCGATGCCGGGAAGGGCTTTGATCCGGTGGCGGTGAAAGGCCGGGGAGGGCTCGGTATTGTGGGCATGGAAGAACGCGTTCGCTTGTTGGCCGGCAGCTTTTCCATAGAGGCGCAGCCCAAAAAGGGGACCGCGGTCGACGTCCATATTCCTTTGCCGCGGAGCCCGGCATGAATCGCCCCCGCGTGCTGCTCGCCGACGACCACACCCTGGTCGTCGAAGGCTTCCGCAAGCTGCTCGAGCCCGAGTTTGACGTGGTAGGCGCGGTCGAAGACGGGCGTACCCTGCTGGACGTGGCTCCCCGGCTGCAGCCCGACGTTATCCTGCTCGATATCGCGATGCCCCTGCTGAATGGCATAGACGCCGCCCGCCAGCTCAAGAAAATCGTGCCGCACGCCAAATTGATCTTCGTGACCATGCACGCCGACGCCGCCTACGTTACCGAAGCCTTCCGCGCGGGCGGCTCGGGCTACCTGCTGAAGCGCTCCGCCGCCACCGAGCTGCTCGTCGCCGTTCGGGAAGTCCTGCAAGGCCGGTTCTACGTCACGCCCCTGGTCGCCAAAGAATTGGTCGAGCCGTTAACGACCATATCCCGGCGGAAGGGCGCCTCCGCGACACTTACCCCCCGGCAACGCGAAGTGCTCCAGCTCATCGCCGAGGGACGCTCCAACAAAGAGATGGCCGCCATTCTGCGCGTGTCCGTCAAGGCGGTCGAGTTTCATAAGTCCGCCATTGCGCGCCGGCTGGGTATTCGCACCACGGCCGAATTGACAAAATACGCCATCGAGCACGGGCTGGTCGGAACCTAGCTGCCAGCCGAACCGCAGCCTCCCCGCGTTTAACCGCGAGCATTTCCGGCTTTTTGTTGGTATTTGGGGATTATTCTGACCCACTCTTGGGTTTTCCCTAGTATTTTTCATCTAGAGAGGAGTGGTACCTATGGGGTTGAGAATTTATGCCCCGGAGCTTTTCCGTAAGTTCTGCCTGGTTGGAACCGTCCGCGTGGGGTGCGGCGGGCGGAGAGATCCGGGAGAAATGGGGACCACTGAAGTGTCTGGAAACAGGAGCAGCGAGGACTCGAGAGCTACGGCGCTAGACTCGTTCCTCAACGAGTTGCACACCCACCGGCGGGACTTGCAGGCCGCCATCGTGGTGCTGGAGCGGCTGGCGGGAGAGAAGCCTCGGGCGCGGCGCCTGCCGAGGAATCTGGAGGCAATGCTGGCCCGGCTTCATAACGGCCGGCCCCACCGGGCGGGAGAGCCGTCCAACGGTAACGGACGGCACCGCGGGTAGGCCCGCGAACGGCAGCCAGACGCTCGGCGTAACAATGGGCGTGTAGGGGTCGTCCCGAGGTAGAATGACCTCGGGACAATGAGCGCTGCCAGGACGTGTGCGAGCTGCGGGCGGCAGTTCGACACCAGCTTTCAATTCTGCCCTTTTGACGCCAGCCCGCTGGGCCGGACGTGCCCGAAGTGCGGGCGCTCGTGGGAGTTGGTCTACGAGTTCTGTCCGTTAGATGGCGCTGCGATGGATAGCCCTACGCCGGTTGGCACGACCACCCCGGCGATCGCTCCACCGTCCCCGCCCCCCCCGCGCCCCACGCCGGCCGTAGTTCCCCCGCCCCCGGCGGCCGCGCCGCCGCCCCCCAGCCACGCACCGGTCCCGCCGCCTCCGGCGGCCTACCCCGCGGCCTTTTCGTTTGAGCAGACCGCCGCCCCGCGCAAAGGGCTGCCCCCGGCGATGATCGTCTTTATCGTAGGTGTCATCGCCGTCGGACTAGCCGTCTGGTATCTCATTGGGACCACAGGTACCGGCGCCCTCCCGCTTCCCACCGTGAGCTTCGCAGCCTTGACCGGCGACAGCAAGGCCAAGGGCACGCCGGTGGTCGTCAAGATGGACCAATTCGCGCTGTTCCTGATCGACGACCCGGAACAGCCGGGCGGCCCGGGCTCCCGCACCCGCCAGATCGTAAACGCGCTCAACCGCTCGGTCCAGCTCGCCAAGCAAAGCAACGAGATCCGCTACCGCGTGGACCGCTTCCAGGGCGAGGCGGTTATCTTCATGACCGACGAGCAGAAGACCGGCGACTCGGACAAGCTGGTCAACGTCACGGCGGGCGACCTGGCGCTGGCGGGCGAAACCGACGGCGTCCGCCTGGCCAGCCAGTGGGCCGAGCGGCTCACCGATGTGGTGCGGATTCTCCTGTTCGGCGACCCGCCGACCTTCTCGAAGGGCACCGAATTCGGCGAGGCGCTGCTGACCCAGTACAAAGGGGCGGTGGGGTCTAATCGCAAGGTGACCAAGCGCTCGCTCGACGCCGCGTTTCAGAAGCTGATGCCCTCGCAGCGCCGGGCGCTCGAAAGCCCGCTAATCCTGAGTCAGTAGGGCGCTACCGCTTTTGCCAGGCGATCTTCCCGTCGAGCACCACCATCTCCGGCTCAATCGACTTGATCTCGTCCTCGGGGCAGGTCAGAAAATCGCGGTCGATCACCACCAGGTCGGCGAGCTTGCCCGCTTCGAGGGACCCGCGCTCGTTCTCGGCGAACTGCATCTGGGCCGCCCAAATGGTGTGCATCCGGAGCGCCTCCTCGCGGGTGATCTTCTCCTCTGCGTAGAGGACGTCGCCGCCGCGCGTCTGGCGGGTGATCGCGACCCACATCTGGAAGAAGGGATTGTAGGGATTCGTCGCGCGGTTCTTGTCGTGGCCGATCATGTGGTCGCTGCCGCCCGCGACGATCAGCCCGGCGTCCAGATACGAACGCAGTGGATAAAAATACCGCATGCCGTCGTGTCCGAAGACTTTCTCGAGGGCCGGGGCATCGAAAAAGAGCCAGGCCGATTGGGCGTCGATCAGGACGCCCATCTTCTTCGCGCGCGCGATGGCCTCGGGACTCTGAAAGCTCGCATGCATCAGGTGCGGACGGCTGTTGGCCACCGGGCGCTCGGCGTCCGCGGCTTCGAGGGCGGCAAGGAAAGCGTCGATCGCGCCGCCGCCCTGCTGGTGGGCGGTGAGCTGCCAGCCGCGCACGCGGCCCGCGCGCACGATCTCGCGCAGCTTGTCGGGCGCGACGAAGAGCTGGCCCCGGTCGCTAGGGTTGGTGTGGCCATAAAGCTGGTGCCCGAAAGGCCCGTAGGGTTGGCGCTGGTAGGCAGTACCAATGGTCATGCCCCCATCGAGCGTGACTTTCAGCGCCCCGATCTTGAGCCAGGAGTCCCCCTTGCCGCTCGAGTAAGGCGCGGTGCGGATCTGGCGGACCAACTGGTCGGTAGGGCGTGAGGCGTCCAGGCGCCAGGTCAGCACCGCGCGGATCGGCAGCCCTCCCGCCGCCTTGAGCTTCTCGTACATCGCGATCTCGTCGGGCGCGAGGGCGCGGTCGCCGATGGCCGTGAGTCCCGCCTCGACGTAGCGGCGAAGCTGCTGTTCGAGCGCGTCCATCTTATCGGCGTCGCTGAAGCCCTCGTCCTCGCGCAGGTCCTTCAGCAGCGACGAGGCGTTCTTGAGGATGCCGTTGGGCTCGCCCTTAGCGTCCTTGACGATCTCGCCGCCCGGCGGATTCGGCGTCGCGCGCGTGATGCCGCACTTCTTGAGAGCGAAGGAGTTGACCACCACCGTGTAGCTCGCGTCGAACATCACGGGGTGCTCGGTCGCGACATCGAGCACCTCGCGGGTCGGCATCTGCAGTTCCTCGAGCCGGGTCGGGAAGGTGCGTGGCACGATGATCCACTGGCCTCTCGCTGTCGATTCCATCTCGGCGCGAATGAAACTCCGGATGGCCGCGAAGGAATCGAGCGGCGGCAGGGGCTTGCGGAATTCGCTCAGACCCGCGGCAAGCGGGTGGACGTGCGCGTCCACCAGGCCGGGCAGCACCGTGCGTCCCTTGAGATCCACCTGCTGGGTGCGCGGCCCCTTCTCGACGGCGAACACGGCTTTGGTCGCGCCCACCCGCAGGATCCGGCCGTTTTTCACCGCCACGGCCTGGACGATCGAGCCCTTCGGGTCGGCCGTGACGATCTTGCCGTTGTAGAGGATCAGGTCGGCGTTCGCGCCGAACAACAGGGCCGCGGCCAGCAGAAACACCGCCACGCGCATGGCGTTCTTCAGCCCTCCGCGCGGAGCTGCTGCGCCGTCTCCCGCGCCTTATCCCACAGGAAGCCCAGCTCGTTGCCGCAGCCGAGGAACTGCATCCCACGCTGTTTCCAGAAGCGGGCCAGGGCCAGGGTGCGGGTCTGCATCCCCGGGTAGACCCCGTGCCGCCGGCAGGATTCGACGATGCGCGTGATGGCCTCGACCATTTTGGGATGATCGAACTGGCCGGGGACGCCGAGCGAGATGCTCAGGTCGGCGGGTCCGACCATGACGGCGTCCACGCCCTTCACCGCGAGCAGGTCGTCGACGCGCTCGAGCGCCGTGAAGGTTTCGACCTGCAACACCACCAGGACATGGTCGTTCAGATGGCGGATGATCTCCTCAAAGCTGTGGTTCTGGTAGCCCACCTGGGGGGCGCCGAGGCCGAAGCCGCGCACGCCATCGGGCGGGAACCGGGCCCACCTCACGGCCTGCGCCAGCCGCTCCGGCTCCTCGACGCGCGGGAAGATGATGCCCTCGGCGCCCATATCGAGGGCGCGGGCGACGAGCGAATATTGCAGGTCGGCGACGCGGACGATGGGTGTGAGAGGGGTCAGCAGCGACGTGCGGACCAGGTCCTGAATCGTCTCGACGTCGAAGCAGCCGTGCTCGCAGTCGATGAAGGTCCAGTCGAAGCCGGCGGCGGCGAGGAGCTTGGGGATCTCGGGGGACCGGAGCTGGCCGAAGCCGGTGCCGAGCGCGATCTCTCCCTGGCGGAGCAATTCCTTGGTGCGGTTGGGACGCATGAGTGGGGGAGTGTAGCATACCCGGGCTAAACTGGAGGTAGAGTGGGCCAGGGGGCCAATCCGGGCGCGGGTCCGCACGTGCGGCAATGAGAAAATATCTGTTGAAAGTGTTGCATTCTGTTGCATCCACATCCCTTCTCGAGAGCCGCACTACTTGTGGGCAAATTTGCCCACAAGTAGAGGTTAGGGCTCGTCTATAAATAACATTTCCATATTGGAATGTTTTGGCCTACACTGGTGTAGATGGGCGGCCACACCGGG